>JBIOJM010000163.1:0-20733 GCA_044450785.1 Isosphaerales bacterium | reverse complement strand
GTCCCATCACCAACCTGCCGTTGGAGCCCGGAGCGCGGTAGCCTGAAAGGATGAAGGATGAAGGATGAAGGATGAAGGATGAAGGATGAAGGATGAGTCAGAGGGGAATCGCGGTGGACGTACAAACCGATTTATGGTTAGTTCGGGTATTTCCTTCTTCATCCTTCATCCTTCATCCGTTCGAGAGCGGTTAGTTCGGGCATTTCATCCTTCATCCGTTCGGAGCGACTTATCCTTCATCCTTCATCCTTCATCCTTTCGAAGCAGCGGTCCCGATTCCGTCTCGGGAAAACGGCGGCCGTGGTGGCGCTCGTCGGGGTGGCGAGCCTCTGCTGGGTGTTTCGGCGACCCTGGTTCCAGGGAAACCTCGGCATCGTCGACCCCGGATATGTGATGCGCTCCGCTCAGCCGACAGGCCAACTGGCCACGTGGGTGCGAGACTTCCAGATCAGCTCGATCCTCAACCTGCGCGGAGGCAGCTCCGCGGATTGGTGGTACGACGCGGAGGTGCGGTCAGCCCGAGCGAGCGCCGTGTCGTACTATGACCTGCCGCTATCCGCGACCCGGCGCCCGAGCCGGCGCGAGCTGCTCAGGCTGATCGACCTCCTCGATCGTTGTGATTACCCACTCTTGATCCACTGCAAATCGGGCGCTGACCGGACCGGGCTCGCCTCCGCCCTCTACCTGATGGTCCGCCGCGGCGAGCCCCCCGAGCACGCGCTCTCTGCCTTTTCCATCGAATACGGCCATATCCCAATGTTCGGGACGGAACACCTTCACGAGCCGCTGGACGAGTACGCAGCCTGGCTGAAGACGAATCGGCTGCCTCACACCCGCGAACGGTTTCGCGCCTGGGTCCAGAACGACTACCGCGCCGAGGTCCTTCCGGCGGACCCCCCTCCCGTGCAGCCAGGTCCGCGAGCTCGGCGATCTTGACGGCAGTAGGCAGTAGGCAGTAGGCAGTAGGCCCCGCTACCAGGTCCGCGCGCTCGGCGATCGTGACGAGGCCCCCAGGCGACGAGCAGCGATACCCCAACTAATACAGCAGGTAACGCGAGCGGATCTTCTCAAACTCCGCCAGCTCTTCGTTCCAGCTCGCCATGATCGCCGCGACGGGCTTGGCGGCGAGGATGTCGTTATAGGTGGCCCGGTCAGCGAGCAGGCGGAGGAGGCCCTCGGGCCGCCACTCTTCGGGATAGCGAACGCGCAGCTCCAGGGCCAGAGTGACGCCGAGCCTCAAGGGGTCGAATTCGGCCCAGCTCGTCACCAGGACCTGGACGCCCCCGCACCGACGACCGGCGTATTCGCGCTGGCTCGGCGTGAAGAAGATGGGGACGAACCGAGCGCCCGGGATCGCCGCGGAATTGAGGGCCGCCGCGAACGCCGTGGGCTCGATCCAGGGTGCTCCCACGCGCTCAAAGGGCGCATCGGTGCCCCGTCCGGTCGCCAGGTTCGTCGCTTCCAGGAGCCCGACCCCCGGGTAGAGCAGCGCTTCGGTCAGGCTGCGCATATTGGGCGACGGGTTGATCCAGACCAGACCGGTGCGGTCGTAACGATCGTCGCGCCGCCACCCACGACAACGAACCACGGTGAGCGAGGCCCCGATTTTCCGCTCGGCGTTGTACAAGAGCGCAAGCTCGCCGACCGTCATCCCGTGCCGGACCGGCAGCGCGTGGTAGGCGATGAACGACGCGAGGTCCTCGTCCCGCACCGGTCCCGAGACGACGCGGCCGCCGATCGGGTTGGGGCGGTCGAGCACGAACACCTTCTTGCCCGATTCCTGGGCCGCTTCGAGCACCAGCCCGAGCGTCGTGATGTAAGTGTAGAACCGCGCGCCGACGTCCTGGATGTCGTAAACCAAGGCGTCGAGCCCGTCCAGGTCTCGAGTCCGCGGCTTCTTGTCCTTGCCGTACAGGCTGACGATTGGCAAACCGGTCGCGTCGTCCTTGCCGTCAGGCACGACCGCGTCGACTTCTCCGCGGATTCCATGCTCCGGACTGAACAGCCTCACGAGCTTCACTCCGGGTGCGCGGAACAGGACGTCGATCGTCGACTTTCCGTCACGCGTCCGGCCGGTGTGGTTGGTGACCAGCCCGACTTTCAGGTCGTGCAGCGGGCCGAAGCCTTCTTCGACCAGGACATCGATTCCACATCGCACAGGATGAAGATCGACGACTGCACGTGCCTTCGCCGCCGGGATGTCCGGCTCGGGCGGCGGCGGCGATGGGGACAGAGCCTGCCGGGCGGGGATGTCGACGATCGCGGCCGCGGCCAGGGTGGCGACCTCGGCGCGAAGCGCCGTGGGGGATGGTGCTCGTCCGTCGGGGTGCAACCGGCTGGTCAGGATGATGACGAACGTCTCGGTCTCGGGGTCGATCCAGATGCTGGTGCCGGTGAAGCCGGTATGGCCAAAGCTGGTGGGACCGAAAAGGGCGCCGCGCGGGGTGCTGTAACTGGTCTCGACGTCCCAGCCCAGCCCCCGGCGCTCGGCCGCGGGCGTCGCGGCGGCGTCGATCATCGCCCGCACGGCCAGGGGCGAGAGCACGCGCCGGCCGTCGGGACCGAGTCCGCCATTCAAGATCATCCTCGCGAAGATGGCCAGGTCGTCGGCCGTGGCAAAGAGACCCGCGTGTCCGGCGACACCCCCGAGCGCTCGCGCCCGGGGATCGTGGACCACCCCCCGGAGCATCGGTCCCGCCCGCACTCCACGCTCGGTGGGCGCGACCCGCTCGACCGGAACGCCGGGTGGCGCGGCAGCAGGGCGCAACAGTTCCAGCGGGCGGAAATGCGCGTCTTTCATGCCGAGCACGTCGAAGATGCGCTCGCGCGCAAATTCGTCGAGCCTGCGCCCGCTGGTGCGCTCGACCAGCGTGCCGAGAATGAGGAATCCCACGTCGGAGTAGCGGAATTGCTCGCCCGGCCTCGCGATCAACTCCAGCTCGGAGATTCGCTTCCAGGCCGCCTCGGGCCCGTGATCGTAATCCGCCAGCGGATTGTCGGGGATCAAGCCCGCACGGTGACGGAGCAGGTGCTCGATCGTGATCGCCCCTTTTCCGTGATTGTCGAGCTCGGGCAGGAAGCGAACAACTCGATCCGCCGGCCGCAGCCGGCCTTCTTCAACGAGGATCATCACCGCCGTGGCCGTGGCGACCGGCTTGGTGAGCGACGCCAGGTCGAAGACTGTGTCCCGCGTCATCGGCTCAGACTGAGGTTGGACGGCGCGCCGGCCTGCCACGCGCGCATACGCAATCGCTCCGTGCCGGCCGACGATGACGACCGCGCCGGGCACCTCCTTGTGCTCGATCGCGCGGTCGATCGCGGCGTCGATCCGCTTGAGGCGTTCCGCGTCAAACCCAAGTGCCGCGGGAGCCGCCCCCGGCAGGGCCGCGGAAACTGGACCTCGTCCGATCGTCACCAAGACCAATGCCAGAAGACATTGCAGCTCGACTCGGTATCTCACGCGTGGCTCTCCATTCGCAATACGCGCAGCCTCTCAAGGACTCGCGATGCTTCGATGTTCGCGCCGCGGCAGGCCCGATGCAATCGTCGAGGCTACGATTCCGGCGCCTCCCGCTGCTTCTTGGCCCACCGAAGTGCGATTTCGGTCGCCAGTTGTGCGGCCCGGTGCAGGGCTTCTGGATGGACCGAAGCCTCCGAGAATGCGTTCGGATCCGAGCCCATGAGCGCGGCGACCCCAATCCATTTCTCGAAAGGCCAGAAATGGTACATCGTCAAGACGTGGTCGCTCTGATGGGGAATCCAGAGACTCCTGGCCGCCTCGACGGCGATTTCGCCAACTTTGATGGCACCTGCGCCGATGAGTAACTCCTCGCCGGCGCCTGGAGCGAAAAGGAGAACCAAGAGCGACGGCCTGGACTGCCATTCCGACTGGAGCCGGCGGACGACCTCGCGGGAACCGGCATAATCAAGTCGTTGGCCGCCCGCGGCTACGAAGATGGCTTCAATCGGGTGTTGCCGGTTTCGTTGCCAGCTCCGCGCCATTTCGAGCAGGACGGCGAGGGCCCTCCGGTCCACTTGATGTGATCCAGTCATCAACCGCGACTGCCGATGCTCCCAGGAAAGGATGCAGAGGATCACGATCCAGATGAATGCAAAAAACCCAGTAGCCAGCCACATTCCGAGGGAAGGAAGCCGGGGTCGAGTCGCGAACCTTGGAATGACCGCAATCATCGCGGACACCAATAAACAGGCATGAAGAATCGTCATTAGAAAATATGGGTTCGGGCGGACCGAGTGAAATAAATCCGTCTTGAGCTCCCCCAGAACAGCTTGAAACACGACTCGTACCGGAGGTGCCAAATCGCCAGGGGGGCGAGCAACGATCAGCGGGGCCTTTTCAACAGGCGGCCTTCGACGGCCCAATCGGATGCGATTGATGAGCACGGACTCGAGAAACCGAACACCCACGAAGAGCACCGCGATGGCCAAGACCACGGCGAGGTCGCTTTGTTGCCAGAGCGTCACATAAACCGCCGTGATCAAGGCTCCGTAACCGAGCCACCCGAACCATGGCGCGAAACGCTGAGGAAACCGCGACCCCGCGACCTCCGATCGCTCGACTTGCATGCTCATCTCGGAGAACTTCTGAGCGACGAAGTCGGCGACGCGGGCTTCCCAGTCCGGCCCCGCGAAACGAGCATCTCCCAGTTCTTCGACAATCTTCATCGCCCGGGCGGCGTCAAACTTCATCTGTATACTCGAAGACGGCGTGATCGACCAATCCGCCCGCGGATCACGATCATACTCGACAGCGATCCCAGGCTGCGACGAACCCGGCGATCAGCGGGCGTGTCCCAATCTTCGATGCCTTGACGGTTCTCGAATTGGGGACGTATCGTGTGGGAACGAGGTAGATCGTCTGAAAATGAAGAATCGGCATGGTTTGCCGAGGTGTCGATCCCTATTCTCCCGCCTGATGTCGAGGCGAGCGTGACCCCGTCATGGCCTACAACGACTTCTCTCTGGATCAGAACGACATCGAGGTGGGGCTCGGGCAATGCATCGCTCAGATGGTGGGAGCGCGAATCTTTAATGAGCGCGAGGGCCGCAACATCGGCCCCATTTTTGGCTGCGTGACAACCGGTGAAGCCTGGCAGTTCCTTCGGCTCGATAACGCGGTTGTCGGCATTGATCGCAAGCGTTATTACATCGACAATGTTGGGCTGCTGCTCGCCGTCTGGCAGGCGGTGATTGCCGCCTGCCGGCGGGATGTTTGAGTACGCGTCGCCTCGGTACCTACCTCTCGTGCCGGGCCCGCTGAGGAACGTTCATTCAGGTTTAGCGACTCTTCCATGTTACTGAAACGCACTCATACCTGCGGCGAACTGACACGCGACCAGATCGGGCAGCCTGTCGTCTTGAACGGCTGGGTCGACGCCTGGCGCGACTTCGGGGGGCTGGTATTCATCGACCTCCGTGACCGATACGGGATCACCCAGGTGGTCTTCGAGCCGGACGCCGGTCATGAGCTTCAGGCTCGCTCCCACGAGCTGCGCAACGAATACGTCGTGGGCATCAAGGGAACGGTGGCGCCGCGGCTGACTGGTAAGGAGAACCCCAAGCTCAAGACCGGCGGCATCGAGGTTCGGGCTCGGGAGCTGGTAGTCTACAACGCCACCCCGACTCCCCCTTTCGAGATGCATGGGCCCGAGCCCAACGAGGAGCTCCGCCTGACGTATCGTTATCTCGACCTGCGCCGGCCGGCCATGCATGAGATTTTCATCCTCCGCCACCGGCTGGCGCAGCTCATGAGGCGCACCATGTCGGAGCTCGGCTTCCTCGAGGTCGAGACGCCGGTCCTGGGCCGCAGCACGCCCGAAGGTGCCCGCGACTTCCTGGTCGCCAGCCGGCTCCATCCCGGCCGTTTCTATGCGCTGCCGCAATCGCCCCAGCTCTACAAGCAGCTCTTGATGGTCTCCGGCTTCGATCGCTATTTCCAAATTGCGAGATGCTTCCGCGACGAAGACCTGCGCGCCAACCGGCAACCGGAGTTCACCCAGCTCGACGTCGAGATGTCGTTCGTCGACGACCTGGACGTGACCTCGACGATGGAGGTCCTGGTCGCGGAGATGGCCAAGGAGTTCGGCGGCGAAGAGCTCGAGCTCCCCCTGCCTCGGCTCGAATACCAGGACGTGATGGAGCGGTTCGGCACCGACCGGCCCGACCTACGATTCGGCCTGGAATTGAAAGACATCGCCGACATTGCCGATCAGACCGAGTTCAGGGTCTTTCAACAGGCCAAGGACGCGGGCAATCGAGTCAGAGGCATTTGTGCGCCGGGGGGAGCCGGGCGATACAGCCGCAAGGACCTCGACGGACTGACCGAGTTCATCGGCGGCCTGGGCGCCAAAGGCTTGATCTGGCTCAAGGTCGACACCGAGACCCTGACTGGCCCGTCCGCCAAGTTCTTCGCCGAGGGCGTCCAAAAGCAGCTCCGCGCGCGGTTCGATGCCAAGCCCGGCGATCTGATCTTGATCGTCGCCGACACTCAGGCCATCACCAGCCTGGCACTCTCTACCCTGCGGAGCCGGCTGGCGGCCGAGCTGGAGCTGTATGCCCCCCGGTCGTTCCACTATTCATGGATCGTGCGGTTCCCGCTTTTCGGTTGGGACGCGGAGGAGAAGCGGTTCGTCGCCGAGCACCACCCGTTCACGATGCCGCTCTTCGAGGACCTGCCGCTGCTCGATTCCGATCCGGGCCGGATCCGCGCGCAGGCGTATGACCTCGTGGTCAACGGCGAAGAATGCGGCGGTGGGACGATCCGCTGCCACGATCCGGTGATCCAGTCCAAGATCTTCGCGCTCTTGGGCCTCACGGCGGAGGAAGCCCAGGAGAGGTTCGGGTTCCTCTTGGGCGCGTTGCGCAACGGGGCACCACCCCACGGAGGCATCGCGCTGGGGCTCGACCGTCTGGTCATGCTCTATTCCGGGCTGACCAACATCCGCGATTGCATCGCGTTTCCGAAGACCGCCAAGGGGACCGACCTCATGACCGGCGCGCCCGGAAACGTCGATCCGCGTCAGCTCAAGGAGCTGTACATAAGGCCCGTTTGATTCGGGGGGCAACGCGGAGCTGGTCGTCGCCGGCGGCATGGAAAGCATGACGAGCGCCCCCAGGACCAGCCTCCGCTCCTGATGGCTGGGTCGAAAAGAACGCGAATTGGTCACCCTGCCGGGACAAGAGTCCCAGGAAAGACGCTCTATTAAGGAAATCGCATCAAGCGACCGAAGCGCGAAATTCGACGCGCGATGCACTTGCGTTCAGAGAAACTGTCTCTTGCCGAAACCTGGACCCTTGCAATTGGGTGCACAACTTGTAGAATAACTCGCACCGCAGGAGCGGCACGCACGTCAAGACTACCGAACTCTCGAAATGGACGGTTTTTTCGGCCCAGGATCGAATCGTTGAGTCTCATCTCGGTCCCCGTTCAAACTGAAGTGCGTCGGGCTTCAGGCCGGCCTCGTCGTTGCAAGACACTTGTCATTGGTCCTGTCGTCTACTGGTCGATCGCGGTGATTTGACCCATCGTCATCGTCGATCGACCCGGGCTCAGCCCTCGTGTGTGCAACTGCCGCTTCTCCAGGGGAGGCACATCTTTCATGGCGGACAAGTCTTCGGACTCTCCCGTTCGGATCATCGGGAGTCGGGAGTTGCACCAGAATCTGCCGGGAATCCTCAGAGAGCTCGAGAACGACAGCGTTCGGTACGTCCTGACGGTCCACGGCAGACCGCGAGCTGTCTTGATCGGAGCGGAGCCTTATTTAAACATGATCATGGACGGGAGACGGTCGAGCGAAGCCGTGGTCGGCCTCCAGCTCACCGCCCTGCTGGGAGGCAGACTCGACACCGTCACGCTCGACGATCTCGAGAAGGCCCTCGATCAGAAGGTCAGTTGAAGGGAGAGCGGGGTTCTTCCGTCGCGCCTCTCAAGCCTGCCGCAGCCTCTTAACTGGGCTCGAGCGGCGGCCGGTTGCGACCGCTTCGCGCCCGAGCGTACTCGTACACTCCCGGGAGCACCGAGATCCCGATGATGGCGACGATCACAAGCTTGAAGTTCTTCTGGACGTACTCACTGCCTCCGAACAACCAGCCCGCCAGCAAGAAGCAAAGGATCCACGCGGCCCCCCCCATCACGTTGAAGAGAGCAAACCGCGCGTAGCTCATCCTGCCGATGCCGGCCACGAAGGGGGCGAAGGTCCGCACGATCGGGATGAACCGCGCCAGGATGATCGTGATGCCGCCGTACTCCTCGTAGAACCGGTGGGCGCGCAGCAGATGCTTCTTGTTCAGAAGCCGCGAGTCTTCGCGCGAGAAGACGCGGGGCCCGACGTAGTATCCGACCGCGTAGTTGACGGCGTCACCCACCACCGCCGCGACGACGAGCAACAGCGCCATCAATCCAAGCTGGATTGGAGAACCCGGATGGGCCGCGACGGCGCCGACCGCAAACAAGAGTGAGTCGCCGGGTAGGAAGGGCGTAATGACGAGCCCCGTTTCGGCGAAGATAATCAAGAACAGCACGACGTAGAGCCAAGGCCCGAGATCGTTGGCATACTCGTTGATCGTCTCGGGACCCAGGTTGATGACGGTCTGCACGAAGCCTGTCACGTAATGAACGAGCTGCCAGAGGAAATCCATTCTGTGCTCCGTTGGACCGTTGCTGCTCCTCGGAGCAGGGCCGGGTCATCATTCTTCGCCGGCCAAGTAACCGGTCCCTTCGTCTGGGGTAACTCCCACGATGACTTGCACCCGACGCCGTTCTGCCGGGCTCAGGTTGGTTTCGACAATGTCTCCGATCAGGTTCTGGCGGTCGATGGTTTCCATCCCGGCAAACCCGGCGGACGTAATGACCCCGATTATGCCATCGTGGTCTTCCAGTTTGACGGGAGCTGGCGAAGGGAACCGCTGCGTCAACACCTTCTCCAGTTTCCGCAGAAGCGGGGTCTTCAGAATTGCCACTGCATTACCCCCTTGTCGATGAACTTCTGAGCCGAACTGAGGAACTGCCGCGCCTGCTCCTTCAGGTAGTCACCCTTGATTTTCTGTCGGAGCAGGCACTCGTCCGCTACACCAGCGACATAAATGGCGAGGGCGAAGCTAGAGCCCTCTTGATACAGGTGCTGCGCCTGCCGCATCCGCTGTGTCGCCGTTTGAAAGTAGTGTTCCGGCGGGAAATCCATGTCCAAGTCTGCGCTTTACTCGTTTCTACGGCGCTTTCGGCGGTCGTTCGCGCGACCGCACGGGGAGCCGCACGTTGCGGATGCCAGCCTCGTCGCAGGCCGACAACACATCGGCCAGGTCCTGGTAGGCAAGCGATGCGTCGCCGCGGATGACCACGCCCTGGTTGGTGTAGCGCGCCTTCGCCTCGCCCAGCAGGCTGACGAGCTGGTCGAGGTTGTAGGTGGATGCCTCGATCGAGACCACGCCGCGTCTGACCACGGTCAGGACCAGGTCATCCGGGGCCGCCGTTGCGGGGGCAGCCTCGGCGACCTCGGGCACGTTGACGAGGAACTCGCTGTCGTCCCAATCATACAACCTGGTGGCCGCCATGAAGAACACCAGCAGGCAGAGAATCACATCGACCATCGGCGTCATGTTGATGACCGGCAGCTCATCGACCTGATTGCGGCTGGCGAGCATCGGGGCGGTCCTCTGCGTCGAATCCGGGAGCAGGTTGGATGGATCGAGTCGCGCGCCCGGTCGGGCGCCACCCCTCAGATCACACGTGACTCGTGACGGTGCGGGTCGGGCGCCCCGATCGGAGCGTGACGCCGATCCGCGGCGGGGAGTCGCTGCGACTCGCTGGCGACCAGCTCGATGACCTGGCGTGTGCGCTCGTCCAGCTCCCGGATCAGAAGATCGACACGATTGAGGAAGAAGTAATAGAACGCGACCGCAACGATGGCGATTGCCAGACCGAACGCGGTGGCGACGAGGGCCAGGCTGATTCCGTGGGCGAGAGCCTCTCCCCGGGCCGGTCCGACGCGGCCGCCCAGCGCGTCGAACGACTGGATGATCCCCACGACGGTCCCCAGCAGTCCGAGCAGTGGGCCGAGCGTCGACATCGCGCTCAAGACCCGGAGGTTGCGTTTGAGCTCGACGACCTCACCGGCGGCGTCGTAACTCAGGGTCTGCCGGATGGTCGCGCCGGGCTGCCCCCACGAGCTCACCACCAACGCGAAAATCCGGGCAGCCGCACTTTCGTGCGCCCTGCACAACTCGAGGGCTCGCTCCCGGTCGAGCTTTCCGCTGGATAAACGCTCCAGGAAGCGGTCGGCGAATTCGTGGGGGATGACGCGTTCGCGCCGCAGCGCGAAGAGCCGCTCCAGGACATAACCCAGCGTGACCACCGAGCAGATCGCCAGCGGCCAGAGCATGGGGTTTGCGTTGAGCAAGATCCGCACGACGCTCGAGCGGTCGACTCCGGGCTTCTGGACGGTCGCCGAGCGATCGTCCGGCATGGCGGTGACGCTCGGGCCCTCCTTCTCACGCAGGGTGGCGGCTGGCTTTCCCCGATCCGCCTCGCCCTTTGCAGACGCGGTCTGGGCGAGCGCCCTTCGCTCCTCCATCAGGACCAAGCCCCCGATCAAGGAACTGAGCAATAGACCCAGCACAAGCGGTTTGCCGGCCATTCTCTCACATCCTCCAGGTTAGCAACCGCCGCATCTTATCCGACGTCCTGTTCTTTTCCAAGCGAAGCACCGGTCGGCCAGCTCGCGGGTCTCCGCCGGCAAGTGGCGATAATGGAACCAGAGCTCCGGGGTGGCGAAGTGGTTCACAAGGGGAGGGGCGTGCAGCGGCCGCCCTCAAAATCCTCGTCGGCCCGGCGAGCGGCGGCGTCCAGGCGCCCGGCCAGGATGTCGGCTTCGATGCGCCGGTCCCACTGCTCGGCCAGGAACTCCTCGAACCAGCGCGAGAAACGGTCAAGCTCCTCGGCAGGGAGCAGGGCGACGGCGGATTGAAGTTCTTCGATGCCCATAACGTCGCAGCCTACCGTGGCGCGCCCGGCGATGGCAAGAGGGCGTCTGGTTCGGGGGACCGTCCTCCCAGCTCGAACGGCGGCGGATCGCGCCGGCCGGCTCAGACCGACTTGGCGTCGATCCAGGGCATGAGGCTGCGCAGCCGTTTGCCGACCTGTTCGACAGGGTGCTCGCGCTCGATCCGCTTGGTCGCATTGAAGACGGGGCGATTGGCCCGGTTCTCCAGGATCCATTCCCTGGCGAACTGGCCGGATCGGATCTCGCCGAGGATCTTCTTCATCTCGGCGCGGGTTTGCTCGGTGACGATCCGCGGGCCGCGAGTGTAGTCACCGTACTCGGCCGTGTTCGAGATGCTGTACCGCATGTAGTTGAGACCACCCTGGTACATCAGGTCGACGATCAGCTTCAGCTCATGCATGCACTCGAAGTATGCGCTCTCGGGCTGATAGCCGGCTTCGATCAAGGTTTCGAAGGCCATTTTCACGAGCGCGCTGACCCCGCCGCAGAGGACGACTTGCTCGCCGAAGAGGTCGGTTTCGGTCTCCTCGGCGAACGTCGTCTGCAAGACCCCCGCCCGGGTGCCGCCGATGCCCTTGGCGTAGGCCAGGGCCAGTGCCTTGCCCGCGGGCGAGCAACTCTCGTTCGTGGCGATCAAACAGGGGACGCCTCCTCCCTTGACGAACTCGCTGCGCACCAGGTGGCCCGGTCCCTTGGGTGCGACCAAGGCGCAGTCGACTCCCTCGGGTGGAACGACCTGCCCGAAATGAATGTTGAACCCGTGCGAGCAGAGCAGAAGGTCGCCCGGGCGAAGGTTGGGCTTGATGTCGCGGGCGTAGATGTCAGCCTGGACCTCGTCGGGCAACAGGATATTGATCAGGTCACCCGCCTGGGCCGCCTCCGCAGCCGAAACCGGCTTGAAGCCGTCCTTGAGCGCCGCCTCGAAGTTGGGCGAGCCCCCGCGCTGACCGACCACCACATCGCATCCCGAGTCGCGAAGGTTCTGCGCCTGGGCGTGGCCCTGGCTGCCATAGCCGATCACGGCGATCGTCTTGCCCTTCAATACCGAGAAATCGGCATCCTGGTCGTAGTACAGCTTGGCGGCCATCGGCGCCTCCTCCTTCGTCTAGAGCTCGGAATGACCTTGAACCGTCGGCCCGCCTTCCTGGAACTGATCCGACATTTCTGGCTCGGGGTCCAGCTCTCCTTCCAGGGGCCTGTCTCCTCGCACGAGGGCGATCTGGCCTGTCCGCGCCAGCTCCTGGATTCCGTAATGACGGGCATGTTCGATGAAGGCTTCGATCTTCTTTTCCTGCCCGGAGATCTCGATCATCAACTGGTCGGGACTGACGTCGACGATGCGGCCCCGAAAGATCTGCACGAGTGCGGTGATCTCCGGCCGGAGGGCTGGCGAGGCCTTGATCTTGATCAACATCAGGTCGCGATCGACGTAATCCTCGCGCGAGATGTCGTGTACCTTCACGACCGTGACGATCTTCTCGAGCTGTTTCCGCACCTGTTCGAGATGCCGGTCGTCCCCCATGACCGCAACGGTGATTCGTGAGAGGTTTGGGTTCTCGGTCTCGCCGACGGCAAGGCTCTCGATGTTGAAGCCGCGGGACGAGAACATCCCCGAAACGTGTGCCAGCACACCGGGTTGATTCTGGACCAAGGCCGACAGAAGATGACGCCTTCGCCCCGAATCGGGCTGATCGGCCGTGGCTGTCCCTCCCGGATTCGCATTCATTTGGATTTGGGATTTGGGGTTTTGGATCAATCAGCCGACAACGAGCTAGAAACCAGCGATTGAGACACGATCTGAAGCGGCAGGTCTCGCTCGCGCGACTCATACTAACCCGACGCGTAAGCGAGGGGCCATTTAACGGGGCGGTGGAAAGCCGCGTGGCAGATTGCCAGGAATCCCGTTCGGCGGCGATCCCGGCGCGCCCGGGGGTTTCTTGGGTTCGATCAGAGCGGCCTTATCCAGGTTGATCGAGCGGAAGCTTTCGCCGGGTGTGACGTAATACCAGGGGCCGAACCGGTTGGCAAGCTCCTCGACCCGTTTCTTGCCGTCGGCGATCTTCTTCTCGTAGTCCGCTTTCTCGCGCACGGCCTTTTCGTCGGCGACCTTCAGCTCGGCCAAGTACTTGGGATCCTTCGGGTCCGGGGCGAACGCATTGTCGGGGAGATTCACCAGCCCCGTGGGTTTGGCCACGGGCTTTGGCTCCATCGACTCGGGCTTGGGAATCACGGACGGGTCGAACGAGACAGTCACCATCAGGTAACGACTCTCCTGGGCGCCGCCCGGCTTCTTGGCGGCGTCCTTCTTGCCTCCTTCATTCTTTTTCTTCTCAACATCGTCGGCATCGCCCCGGATCAGCTCGTCGCCTTCGGCGAAGACCGGTCCACCGTAACGGAGTGTGTAAACCACTCCTTCGTCGGTCGAGACGAGCACATCACCTTGGTCAGAGTAGAGTCCCTGGGTGGTCAGGAAGAAACCCTTGTTCTGAAGTGAGGCGATGACCAGGGGCGTCAGTTTGAGGTCCTTGTCGTCGAGGTCTTTCAGACCCGCCGGCCTGGGCCGGATTCCCACGATCTTGAGATCCGCCAGCGCGTCGGCCAGAGTGCGAAGCTTGTCCTCGTTGAGCTCTTGGTCCGCGGGAATGCCGTCCATCGTCCACTGGCCCGACGAGTCCTTGCGCTTGATCGTCAATAACTCGCCGCGGTTCAGGACCAGCCTGCCCGGCCTGTTTGGATCTTCCTGGATCTTGTAGATATCGAAAACGAGGCGGCGGATCCGGCCGGCCTCAACCTTGAGCAGGTTGGTCTCGATCCAGTCGGCAAACCGCGTGGAGGGTTCCGCCTTGATGTTTACGCCGTAGATACGCTTCTGGTCCGGCACCCGGACGTAGTGCTGCGCGACGCCATCCTTTCGTTCCGTCCCTCTGATCTCGTTGCCGATGACGATGTCGGCGAGGACCTTTTCCGACGCGTCGCGGAGCGTGATGCGCTTGCCGCGACCCTGAAGGGTCGTGACCTTGGCGTCGAGCGGGTCGATGACCCCCATCGACTCCTGGTCTTCGCCTCTGCTGGAGCGGATCGTGTCCCTGGTCAAATCCATGACGGCGGCGGCCGTCTTGGAAAGCCGGTCTTTCGCGTCGGCCGGATAATTGTAGTCGGAGGGAATCACCCACTTGTTATCCTTGAACATCACCCGGAACCGCGACGCCGACGCCGTCGACGGCTCGAACTCCACCACTTCCAGGTCCGTGCAAGCCAGGGGATCCTTGAATTCCGGAAAGAAAGGTTGTCCCTGGTCGTTGAACTCGACGTCAGCCTTGGTCCGGTCGCGCGTGCTGACGACGGCGGCACCGGTCAAGACCGAGGCCACGGCGACGAAAATCAAGGTCTTCCACAGCTCGTTCATCTTTCTTAGTCCTTAGTCCTTTGTCCTTTGTCCTTAGTCTCTGACATCAAGGCTACGCATTAAACCAAGGACCAAGGACCAAGGACCAATTGACAATTCAAGCGAGCCGCTTCGGGTTCGCGCCCATGTTTTCGCGGCGCAGCCGCGCGATCCAGACGATCAATCCCAGGATCAGCGGCGGAAGGGGCGGTATCGCGGCGGCGCCGTACCGCACGTTGTTGCGGATTCGGCGGATCTTCTGTTCCGACTCGGCCTTCCCTTCGCGGATCTCGTTCAGCTTCTTGTCCTCGATCACCAGCTTCTTGACTTCGAACCGCCGCTGGGCCAGCCGCTGGACGTTCTGGAGCTGGATTTCCTTGGTCCGGTCGTCCCAGTCGGGGTGATTCTGGACCGATTCAACCTCCTTGTCGAGGGCCTTCTGGGCCTGGAGCAGCTCCTGGCTGGCCTGGTCCTCGGCCTGCTTCGTCTTCTCGGTCAGATCTTTGTTAAATGACTTGACCTGTTCCTCGAGCACCTCGAGCCGGCGGTGGATGGGCCGCTTTCTCCGCAGGCCGACGAACGATTCGTCGCCGGCCAAAACGTCCACGCAGTTGAGTATAAACGGCACGTTGTCGAATTCGAGGTCTTCGACCTTCTGTCGCCGCAACTGGAAGAACTGTTCGCCGATGAAGTCGAGGTCGGCGATGGCAATGACGTTGATCTTCGCCGCCGGCGTTGCGGCCTTATCCTCTTTTTTCTTGTCAGCGGCCTTCGACGCGTCCTTGGGTGTTTCGGCGGGGAGTTCTCCGGTGACTCTGGCGGCCAGGGTGTAGCTCATTCCGGTGGGTCGATGGCGGCGGCGCGGGTTGATCCCCGAGATGCCCATGAAACTTTGCTGAACGACGTCGCTCCAGAGGATAGTCCCGCCGGTCGGGCCGGTCCGAAGGAGGGGGATGAACTCTGGCCCGGAGCCACCGGCCTTGGGCCGGAGCAAGCCAGGGAAGAGGGTAACGATCTCCTGCAAGCCCGCGCTGGCGCTTTGCTCAGAGTTGAATGCATCGGCGGCGCCGCTTCCCTTGCCGATGAAGACGATCTCGGGTGTCGATTGCAGGTCAGCCATTTTCGGAAGAGGGTTGTACATGTTCCAGACGATGTCGGCGGAAGGCCACTCGATCCCGACCAGGTCGAGGAGCGGCCGCAAGTTGCCCTTCGGCTCGGGAGGCGGACCACCGCCGAACGGGCCTCCCGCAGGCATTTTCGGCAGCTCGGGCGACATCGAGGGATTGTCGAACGGGAAGGGGTCGAGGAAGAGCAGGGTTCCGCCGCCCCTCTTCACGTGATCGGTCAGATTGTCGATCTGCTTCTGGGTCAGGGACGATGGCTGGGCGACCAGCACGACGTCCAGGTCGGATGAAATCGGCGTATCGGGCGAGACGGAGCTGACGTCGTACTGCTTCTTGAGCTCGGTGACGATCGACCATTCCGGAGTCTGGTTGAAGGTCCGCATGTCCATGCCACCCATCAGCTTGGCGTCGGTGCTCAAAATGCCGACCTTTTTGCGGCCGCTGCGGGAGACGACGCGGATCGAACGGGTCAGCTCGTACTCGACCGGCAAGCCGCGGTCGAAGAACGGCAAGACGACCTCCTCGACGCCCGAGGTGAAGGCGACCCCGAGGAAAACCTCGTTGCTCTGCTGCTTCCCCGGATCGGTCGAAAAGACGCGACGGGGCTCGATCCCGAACCGCTTCTCGGCCTCCCTCGCCTGGTCGGAGTAAAGCTCGGTGGGGACCAGGTTCAACCGGATCTTGCCGCCGCTCGCCGCCTCGTATTCCTTGAGAAGCCCCAGCAAGTCGAACTTGACCTCGACGAACTCGCGTGGGACATCGGGGCTGTAGTACGCCTGGATGAGCACGGGCCGCTCGGCGGGGATGTTCTTGACCAGGTCGAGCGATTCGCGCGAGAGGGTGTGCAGTTGCTCGGCGCTGGCGTCACGGCGGAGGCCCAGGTGGTCGATCATCACGGTGAGGCTCGCGAGGGCCACGATCACGGCCAAGAGCCGCACCACCGAATGGAGCCAGTGGTTCGGGCTGTGCTCGCCGCCGGCCCAGTGCCGCCGGCCCAGCAGCAACATGTTCACGTAGAGCATCGCCGCCGCGAGACCGAGGAAATAGAACAAGCCCGTCAGGGTGATCACGCCGGTGCCGAAATCATGAAACTGAGCCGGGACCGACCACCCCTCGATCTGGCGCCGCCAGGCCGCGCTCAGGCTCTCGGCGATCTTGTCGAGGAAGATCGGCACGGCGCAGAACAGCGCCCCCAGGATGAATGCCACGGTCACGTTCGAGGACAGGAGCGAGGCGACCATGCCGATCGCGATCAAGAGCGCGCCCATCAGCCAGTAGCCCAGATAGTTGGCGAGGAGGACCCCGTAGTCGGGGACGACCATCAGTCGCAGTATGAGCACGTGAGAAAGCGAAAAAACCAGGGCCACCGAGTAGATGCCGACCGCCGCCAGGTATTTGCCCAGAACGACGTCGAGGTCGTGTGCCGGCAGTGTGAACAGCAGCTCGTCGGTCCCCTGGCGGCGCTCGTCGGCCCATGAGCTCATGGTGATGGCGGGGATGAACAACAAGAGCAGGTACGGCATGAACCAGTTGAGCTGATCGAGGTTCGCCAGATTGTTCGTGAAGAAGGTCTCTTGCCAGAAGGCCGCCCACGAGCTGATGAACACGAACAAGGTAATGAAGACGTAGCCGGCCGGGTTGCTGAAGTAGCTCTGCAGATTGCGCTTGAAGACCGCCCAGATGACGTGAGGGCGGAACGGCCTCCTCCGGCCGGCGGGGATCCTGGTCGCAACCCGCTGTTCGCTGGTTGGTTTGGTTTCAAGCGTGGTCACCGCGGTTCATCCTCTCTTTTCAAACCGGCTGGGCCGTGAGATTGTAGAAGGCCTGTTCGAGGGTCCCACTCTGGCTGGCCAGTTGGGCGGGCTTACCGTCAAAGACGATCGTACCGTCATGGATGAACAGGACCCGGTCCGCGACCGGCTCGACCTCCTGGAGGATGTGTGTCGAGACCATGACCGTCTTCGACTGGCCCAGGTCGCGGATCAACTGGCGGACGACACGAATCTGGTTCGGGTCGAGCCCGCCCGTCGGTTCGTCCATGATCAAGACCTCCGGGTCGTGCAAGAGCGCCTGCGCCATGGAAACTCGCTGGCGATAGCCCTTGGACAGCTTGCCGATCGGCTTGTGCGCGACGGATTCCAGGGCGCATTGACTCACGACGGAATCCATTCGCGAGCGGAGCCGAGCGGCTGACATGCCCCGGGCTTGGCCGAAGAAGCGCAGCAGGCTCAAGGGGGTCATGTCCGGATAGAGCGGTCCGTTCTCAGGCAGGTAGCCGAGGTGCTCGGCAGCGCGGATACGGTCCGTCTGAACGTCGATGCCGGCGATGCGGGCCGAGCCGTGCGTCGGCGCCACGAAACCGGTCAAGAGACGCATGGTGGTCGTCTTGCCCGCACCGTTGGGGCCGAGGAAGGCAACGACCTCTCCCTTGGGTATGGAGAACGAGACGTCCCGGACGGCCAGAAATGACCCGAAGTGCTTGCAGAGCCGATCGGCTTCGATCATGACGGGCTTTGACATACCGTTGCGATCCTCCGCTCGTTCGAGTGACAGTATTCCCTCGGCAGCTTTCCAAGCCCCCGCACGTTGCGTGATGGCATGGCACCGTCGCGAGGGACCCGGTTCAGCGCCGCGGGTGCTCCCGGGCGCGAAACCAGAGGGCGCGCAACCCTCTTAACAAACACTACGAGGGTTGGCTGAATGTGTTCATTATGCGCAGAGCGTCGCGGCGTTGCAACCGTTGTAACCCATGAACTCAGGCAGGGCTTTTTTCGTGGACTTACAGCCGCCCGCGCTGTCTAATTCACGATCAGCCCCGTCTCTCTGATCGTGAGACATTTGAACAGCGAGGCAACCATCATGAGAAGTGCCGCGCCGCCACTCCGCGGAGCGTTGATCGGCTGCGGGTTCGTCTCCCGGTTTCACCTGGAGGCATGGACTCGCGTGCCCGACGCGAAATTGGTGGCGGTCTGCGACCTCGATCAAGAGCGGGTGGCACGGGCCGCCCTGCTGGTCCCCGAAGCGAGGGTGTACACGGACGCGGCCGAGCTGTTCGAGCGGGAGGACAAGCTTGATTTCGTGGAGGTCTGCACTCAGCCCGAGTCGCATCGGGAGCTGGTGGAGCAGGCGGCGCGGCGCGGTGTTGACATCCTCTGCCAAAAGCCGGCGGCTCAGGCCCGGTCCGATTTCCGCGACATGATCGACGCCTGCTTGACGACGGGCGTCCGGCTGATGATCCACGAGAACTGGCGATACCGTCCCTGGTATCGCGCGATGCGCGCCGAGATCGATTCGGGGGCGATCGGCCGCCCGATCCGATTGCGGATCGCCCACCACGATACGCGGGCCTTGCAAGCCCATGGCTTTGCCGACCAGCCGTACCAGGCGACCATGCGCAAGCTCATCCTGATGGATATGGGCTGTCACCTGGTCGATACCGCGCGCTATCTGATCGGTGAAGTCCAGACGGTCTCGGCGACGATCGGTCGTTTCGGGCTGGGCAACGTGGGGGAGGATGTGGCGATGCTGGCGGTCTATTTCGCGGGGGGCGCCCTGGGGCTGCTCGACATGAGCTGGTGTGCCGTCCCCGACCGGGCGCGGCCGGAATGGGCCCTCAACGAGTCGGTTGCCGAGGGGTCCGCCGGGACCCTGCGGCTCTTGACCGACGGCTCGCTCGAGTTGATCAGCCCGACCGGCAAGCGCGAGCGCAGGCCCGTCGCACTCCCGCCGGACGACCAAGTCTACGTCGACGGCTACGTCGCGGTCCAGCGGCACTTTATCGAGGGACTGCTCACCGGCGCAGAGCACGAGACCCGCGCGTCGGACAACCTCAAGACCATGGACGTCGTGTGGGCTGCCTACCGCTCGGCCGAGGAAGGTCGAACGCTGGCCATCTGAAGTCGGCATCGGTGAGCGACACCGATGGAGAACGGTCCCCGCCGACTTGTTGCCTCAATCCCAAGGTGCTAGGATGATCCGAAGCAGCAAGATCGAGGCGCACCCGTAGCTCAACTGGATAGAGCATCGGTCTACGGAACCGAAGGTTAGTGGTTCGAATCCACTCGGGTGTATTTCCGTCAGTCTCCTTCAGATCTCATCCGTGAGAATTGGTCGGATGCCAGGCTCGCGGATCGCCCCCGACGTAATCCCACCCTGGTGGTCGCAAGTCCACGTCCCCAATGGTCCTCATTGAAAAATTATTCTAAGCGTAAGTCTTCCGCTCGCTCGAACATCCGCTGATGCCGAATCTGGAGCCGTTCGCAAAAGCGACGTTCGGCCGCATATTATAGATAGGGAGAAGTGCGCCTACGGTGAGCCCAGGGAAGTCGCGAATGTTAGCCCGGTGATCCCGATCCAGCGGGGTCGGACGCGCCGGGAGACTGGCGGGACGCTCCACGCCGAGGGATGACCCCGTCTCGGCCCGTCGCGCGACAACTCCAGGCCTCCGCTGGCCAGGCATCCCAAGAGGACCTCATAACCATCACAGTCCACGACTCCTTGTACCCCGGCGGACCACCACCCGGTGCTCGGATCGAGGGTTTCCCGTTTGTGCCTCTCTTTCCCCAGCCCTCCGCACTCCGCCCGCTACTTGCCTGCGGGCACTGGCCTTCGTACACTGGTATACATGCGCTCGAAAAACGTCGAAATAGTCCCATTTAGTCCCACTCTTGGTGCCCCGCCTTGAATGCCTTCCAGGCTGGCGAACGTGATCCATACCATTTCGGTGCCGTGAGATCGGATCAGGACAATGAATTCTCGCGGCAACCAAAAGCTCGGTGGGACGACTCCGCCGTTTGTCCCATGACGATTTCACAGCGATGTTCACTACCTCGCGCGGGGAAACTCACGCGACGTGAGCGATGCGGACGCAGTGGCGAACCGCGGTGATGGGACGATTCCCCCCTATCGGAGGGGGGATAATTGGGGGGTAGTCCTCGATAAGCCCGCGCGGGGAAAATCGCCAAAATGAGGTTCATCCGGCGGAAATCCGGGCGCGGCGCCTGGTGATCCCGGGCCAGTGCGCTCGGAGCCGCCGGAAGACCGGCGGGACCTTCCAGCCTTTCGACAATCCCCGTGTTAGTCTGTTCCCCTGCAACACCGAGCCTCTGGTGGCCAGGCAAACCAAGAGACCGATCCATCTCCGATTCAACTCACATTTCCGCGGTCGCTCTGGGCCCGCCCGCGCGCCTGCACGCCGCGGCCAAGT
>JBIOJM010000162.1:0-21004 GCA_044450785.1 Isosphaerales bacterium | reverse complement strand
GCCCCCGGTGGACCTCAATCGGGTGCCGGCGCGGATTCGGCGTTCTCGCCCCCTTCGGCCGGTTCGCCCCCTTCGACCTGTCCGCCCCCCTCGGCCTGTCCGCCCCCTTCGGCCGGTTCGGCCGGTTCGCCCCCTTCGGCCTGTTTGCGCTCGGCGAGGGCTTCGAGCTGACCGGCCAGGGTGGACGACGACGACGACAGGAGCGCGAGCGTCTGGCGCGCCGGTCCCAGCAAGAGTCCGATCACCTGGCCGATCAGGACCTCACGGCTGGGCAGCTTGGTGATGTCGTCGACCTGCTCCCGGCCGACGACGACACCGTCGACCGCTCCTCCCTTGATTTCAGGCTTCTTGAGGATCTTGACCCGGGCGGTGATTTCCTTGGCCAGCTCGGAGATTCCCTCGCCACCCCAGGCAACTGCCGAGGGCCCATCGAGGAACTTCGACAGGCCATCCATCCCGAGCTCGGAGAAGACGCGGCGGGCCAGCGAGTTCTTGAGCACCCTCAGCCGGATCGATTTCTTGCGTAAGTCGCGGCGGAAGTGGTGCTCGGCGTTGGCGTCGAGACCCTTCAAGTCCAGGATCAAGAGGGACCGGCTTCCGTCGAGGTCCGACCGAAGCTGGTCCATCATCAGTTCTTTGACGTATTTGCTCATGGCTTCGGTTGTGGTCCCCGCATGGTCGATTACAGTGGGTTCGCCGTCAAAAAAGAACGTGTCAAATCGCCCGCACGAGTCGCAGTCACCTGCCCTGGGCCCTGGCCCGTGATCGCCCGCGAGGGCGCGGGCTCATGCCGAGACCCTGATGCCCGGGCTCATGGTGGCCGAGACGGTGATCGAGCGGATGTACGTACCCTTGGCGGTTGCCGGCTTGAGCGACCGCAGATAGTTCAAAAAGGCGTCGATGTTCTCGGTCAGTTGCTCTTCGCTGAAGCCGAGCTTTCCGACCGCCACGGCGACGTTGCCCCCTTTATCGTTGCGGAACTCGATCTTGCCCGCCTTGAACTCGCGGACGGCGGCCGTGATGTCGGTCGTGACGGTACCCGAGCGCGGCGAGGGCATCAAGCCGCGGGGGCCGAGCACCCGCCCCAGGGGACCGACGACGCCCATCATGTCGGGTGTGGCCAGGGCGACGTCGAAGTCCATGGTTCCTCCCTTGATCTGCTGTGCGAGGTCGTCGGCCCCCACGATGTCGGCGCCGGCGGCCCTGGCCTTTTCGGCGTTCTCGCCCTGAGCGAAGACGGCCACTCGCACGCTCTTGCCGATGCCGTGCGGCAGCGCCACCGAGCCGCGCACGTTCTGATCGGTCTGCTTTGGGTCGATCCCAAGGTGGGTGGAAACCTCTACCGTCTGGTTGAACTTCGTCGTGTTGAAGCTCTTCAAGATCCGGACCGCCTCGGGTAGCGGAACGGGACCGGTCGACTTGATCTTTTCGCGCAATGCGCGAAACCGTTTCGATTGCTGAGCCATTGTCTGCGCCCCTTTCCATCAAATGGAGCTGCCGCCTGGTTCTCGGGTCCGGCTGCGGGCGGGCGGTCGCGCTCGCGTGCCGTGGTGGTTAGTGGATCACTGACGGCTAGCCCTTGATCTCGACTCCCATGCTACGGGCCGTGCCGGCGATGATCCGGCAGGCGTGTTCCAGGTCGCGGGCGTTGAGGTCGGCCATCTTGGTTTCGGCGATCTTCTTGACCTGGTCCGGAGTGACGGTCGCGACCTTCGTCTTGTTGGGCTCGGCCGAGCCGGCGGCGATACCGGCGGCCTGCTTCAAGAGCACGGCGGCAGGGGGACTCTTGGTCACGAATTCGAAGGTTCGGTCCGAGTAGATCGTGATCTCGACCGGGATGATCGTCCCCTTCATCTCCTTGGTCCGTTCGTTGAACTGCATTACGAACTGGCCGATGTTGACCCCATGCTGTCCCAGCGCCGGACCTACCGGCGGCGCAGGGGTCGCTTGACCGCCGGGGCACTGGAGCTTCACTTTCGCCGTCATCACCTTGGCCATTGTTGGTTCTCACTTAGATGCGTTCGACTTGCCAGTACTCGAGGTCGACCGGCGTGGGGCGGTTGAAGATGATGAGCATGACCTTGACCAGGCCGCGGCCCTCGATGACCTCCTCGACGGTCCCCTCGAAGTTTTCGAATGGTCCGTCCTTGATCTTGACGCGATCGCCGCGTTCGACGGGGATGCGGACCTTGGGCGCCTCGGCGGTGGTTTTTTCTTCCTCCTGATGGAGCATCTGGTTGACTTCGGTTTCGGTCATCTTGGTGGGGGTCCCGTGGGCCCCGACGAAGTCTCCGACGCCGGGCGTCTCACGCACCAGGTACCAGGTTTTCTCGTTCAGTGATGGATTTGCGCACTGGAGCATGATGTAGCCGGGGTAGGTTTTGCGCTCGACGACCCGTTTCTTGTTATTGCGAATCTCGGTGATCTTCTCGGTGGGGACGACGATCTGACCGAAATACCTCTGAAGCCCCAGGATCTTGACCCGGCGCTGGAGGGCGTCGCGGATGGTGTCCTCGCGGGAGCTCTGGACCTTGAGCACGTACCAGTGCAGCTCGGGTGCGGGCTCGTCGTCATCGATTTGCAGGCCCACCGTCGTGGAGGGGGGCGGCGCGGCCGTGGCCTCAGGCCCGGCCGTGGCCCCGGAGGCGACCGTCGTGCCCTTGATATCTGGCTGGCCGCCGTCGGGGGCCCGCTCGTCCACCTCGATCGAGGTGTCGTGAGGGACCTTCCCCTCCGGCGTTGCCGGTGCGGCTCCCTCGGTCTGATTCGGCTCGGGAGGCTTGTGGGTCGAATGGCTCATAATAAAATCACGTTATGACACGCTGCGGAATTCAAAGACAGTGGTCAGTGGTCAGTGGTCAGTAAAGAGAAAGGGCTCGCGCTGTCCGAACAGCTCAGGCCGTTGACCCCAATCCTCCGCCGCCGCTGAACTGGAGCACACCGATCATGCGCAGCACGAAGGTCCAAAGCGTGTCGACGAGGAAAAGGAAGACCGCCATCAAGACGACCGTGGTCAGCACCACGGTGGTCGCGCGGACCAGGTCTTCCTTACTGGTCCACGAGACCTTGTTCATCTCGGCTTCAGTGGCGATCAGAAACTCGGCGAACGGGGGAAATTCAACGATCCGAAAGATCACCCAGCCCAGGGCCACGGCGAACGCGGCAGGTAGTCCAAAGCGCCAGAGCGGGGAATATTCCAGCGACACCTCGTAGACCCTGTAGGCCCCGGCGGCCACGATCAGACCCAGCCCCACCGCGGTGTAGACACGGGCATACCACCCCTGCATCGGCTTGAAGAGATCGGTTCGGGTCAAGTTCACGAGGAACAGAACGAAGAGACCTCTGGGAGCGCTGCCGGGTTTCCCTTTGCTGGGCTTCGACGGTTTCGACGCCGACACTTCGTCTTTGACTTTGCCCATGGCACCTGTCTCTCTTGCTTGAACCCGGACGAACTCAAACACTTGGGTCGATCCAGCACGACGGTCGGGGAGGGTTGCTCGCCGGTAATGCCCGGCTTGGCGCGGGCCGCTGCTCGTGGTTACTTGAGATCAGATCGAGGCTTCGCACTCTCTGCTCCAGAAAATCCCGGCTGCTCCGGCGGTTAGCAACGAATCTCCCGACGATCCCTGACAAGCCGCCTTGCGAGAGCACGAGCGGAGGGAATCGAACCCCCAACCGCCGGTTTTGGAGACCGGTGCTCTGCCAGTTGAGCTACGCTCGTAGTTCAAGTACCACGTTTCAAGTTTCATTCCTCCAGCTCCGATTGGATCGGACGGCTCGCACGATGGAACTCGCGGCATGAATGAATTCGTCTGATCACTACTTCTTGCGAGACTCCTTGTGGGCAGTATGCTTCCGCTCGCGCCGACAGTATTTTTTCAGCTCAAGGCGGTTGGCACCTCGGGTTTCTTTCTGGACGCGATAATTCCGTTCTCCGCAAGTGGTGCATTCGAGCCAGACATATTCCCGCATCAGCTTGCTCCTGCCCCGGTGACGGAAGTCGGTGATCGTGATGGATGCTACGGAAGGGAGATCAGGCCCGCCGCGTTTGGGTGAACCCGGCGGCCACAAATCGCACGAGTGTGCCGCTCGAGTGGAGCCCATCGGGGCGGGTGCGGCGGGACGGCTCACTCCACGATCTTGACCACGACGCCGGCGCCGACGGTCTTGCCTCCCTCACGGATGGCGAACCGGAGAGTTTCCTCCATGGCGATCGGCGTTTGCAGCTCGACGGTCATCTTGATGTTGTCCCCCGGCATGCACATCTCGGCCTCGCTGTTGTCTTCCGACAGCAGGTTGAGGACGGAACCGGTCACGTCGGTGGTGCGGAAGTAGAACTGGGGTCGATAACCTTTGAAGAACGGGGTGTGCCGTCCTCCTTCCTCCTTGCTCAGGACGTAGACCTCGGCCTCGAACTTGGTGTGTGGGGTGATCGAGTTGGGCTTGCAGACGACCTGGCCGCGCTCCAGCTCGTTTTTCTCGATGCCGCGGAGCAGGACGCCGACGTTGTCGCCGGCCATGCCTTCGTCCAAGGTCTTTTGGAACGCCTCGACACCAGTGACGGTCGAGGCCTTCTTGGTGCCGAAGCCGACGATCTCGACCGGGTCACCGACCTTGATCTTGCCGCGCTCGATCCGGCCGGTGCCGACTGTACCACGTCCCTTGATCGAGAAGACGTCCTCGATCGGCATCAAGAACGGCTTGTCGATTTCTCGGACCGGTTCGGGGATGTAGTCGTCCATCGCCTTGATCAGGTCGATGATCGGCTGGGCGGACTTGGGATCTTTGGGGTTCTCCAGGGCCGGGCGGCTACTGCCGCGAATGATCGGGATCTCTTCGCCGGGGAACTTGTAGTGGGTCAACAGCTCGCGCAGCTCGAGCTCGACCAGCTCGAGCAATTCTGCGTCGTCGACCAGATCGATCTTGTTGAGGAAGACGACCAGGGCCGGGACGCCGACCTGGCGAGCGAGCAAGATGTGCTCGCGAGTTTGGGGCATGGGGCCGTCGGCGGCAGAAACCACCAGGATGGCGCCGTCCATCTGGGCCGCGCCCGTGATCATGTTCTTGATGTAGTCGGCGTGACCCGGGCAGTCGATGTGGGCGTAGTGGCGTTTCTCGCTCTCGTACTCGACGTGCGAGACGGCGATGGTCACCGTCTTGGTCGAGTCGCGGACCGTTCCACCCTTGGCGATGTCGGCGTACGACTTGCTCTTGGCTCGGCCTCGCTCGGCCAGGACCGCCAGGATGGCGGCCGTGAGCGTCGTCTTGCCGTGGTCAATGTGCCCGATCGTACCCACGTTGACATGTGGCTTGGTTCTGGCGAACGTTTCCTTGGCCATCGTTTCTCCCGTCGTCTCCTAGAAACTGGGGGCAGACTGGACGGCTGCCCGGCAAAACCTGTTGCGAATTGCTGCGCCCTAGCGCGAGTGTCCCAGAGCAGCAGGCGAAGCCATCACGATTTCCGACCACCTACCCGTCGGGGCCACCAATCCCAGAGCTGCCGCTGGGATTTGAACCCAGGACCTCGTCCTTACCAAGGACGCGCTCTACCAACTGAGCCACGGCAGCATCTTCTCCGTCATGTTCGCAAGAATCAGACTCGTCCGTGCCGCTCGTGTTCGCCGCAATCGAGTCGAACTTCCCGTGTCGATCGCCGCGGCAAGCCGGCTTCGTCACATTCCCCTCGGCCCGGCTGTCCACCCCGAGTGAAAGCGGGTGATGGGAATCGAACCCACGTAGCCTGCTTGGAAGGCAGGTACTCTACCATTGAGTTACACCCGCGGTTTCGCCCGAATCCGGCGCTCGGGAAGATGCATCGCAGGCCGCAAGGCCGATCAAGCCGGTCATTTCAGGATTGAGTCACCTTGTGTGGAAACCCTCAACGGTCTCGATCTTTCCCCTCCGCTGATGGTCTATTCTTTGGTTATTCGGCAGCCCGGACCGCACATGATCGACATCGGGAATCCCATCCATCCCAGATCGGTACCGACATGGGTGGAGCAGGATTCGAACCTGCGAAGGCGTTGCCACCAGATTTACAGTCTGGCCCCTTTAGCCACTTGGGTATCCACCCGGCTGATGCCCAATTTCACTCGTTTTTTCTTTTCAATTCGGCTCCCGGCGTTGCGGCCGGCAGAAGTCCGGAACGAATTCGCCGAGCCCTTGTTCCAGCAGAGCTGGCGGTGAGACTCGAACTCACAACCCTCGGTTTACAAAACCGAAGCTCTGCCGATTGAGCTACACCAGCAATCCGCGCCGTGAAATCGTTTATTATACGCTGGACAGAGCACGTTGCAAGGGTCTTCCCTCACGCGGCAAAAAACCAGTCCGCGTTGCCTGGTCGCAGGCGCACCACCAGCGCGATAATATCACCGAGTCAATCATACCGTGGACATCCCTTGGGGAGCAAGAGGCTGCCATTCGAATAATGGGATCTGTTGCCCTGGCCGACTCGGCGTTAAGATGGCCGTATTCGAGGTACGGAAGGGAGGGACAGAGATGACCGCGAAGGGCGCAGGAGATTCGAAGACCGGTTCGGGAACGACGCGCCGGGGCTTCCTGCAAATGGGGGGGCTGGGGCTCGGTTCGTTGGGACTCTGGCGGCCCGGCTGGGACACGCCCGCGGGAGTCGTCCAGCAATCGGATCGGGCGGTCATTTTGCTCTTGCTCGTCGGCGGACCGAGCCAGTTGGAGACCTGGGACCCCAAGCCCGACGCTCCCGCGGCGATACGGGGACCATTGCGGTCGATTGCGACTCGTTGCCCGGGCGTTCGGATTTCCGAACATCTCCCGCGGATGGCGGCGCGGCTGGACCGCCTGGCCCTCGTCCGATCCGTGCATCACGATGCCGCGCCGATCCATGAGACGGGCCACCAGTTGCTCCAGACCGGCCGGCTGTGCCGGGCGGGCGAAGAGCATCCCCACGTGGGCTCGGTGGTCACCAGCTTGAAAGGGGCCAAGGGCGGCCTGCCGCCCTTCACCGTCCTTCCCGGCCCGATCCAGCGAACGGGAGTTGACATCCCCCATGGACAGTCGGCGGGCTGGCTGGGGCCTGCGTGTGCTCCCTTCCAGTTGGGTACCGATCCTGCCGCCGTGGACTTCGACCCCAGGTCGGCGTGGGATCGCGCACGGAGCTTCCTCGACGATGCCGCGAGGCATGATCCGACGAGTGCTCTGGCGCTGGCCCGGCTGAGCGAGCCGCTCTTCTCCGGGCCCGCCAGGAACGCCTTCGACCTGGAGAAGGAATGCGCGGAAGTCCGGGACGCTTATGGACGGACGACCTTCGGACAAAGCTGCCTGCTGGCCCGGCGGCTGGTCGAGGCGGGTGGCCGTGTGGTCACGGTCAACATGTTCGAGACGGTGTTCAACCGCACCACATGGGACTGCCACGGCGCGGCGCCGTTCAGCACACTGGACGACTACGCCAACGTGTTGCTACCGACCTTCGACCGAGCCTTCGCGGCCTTGATCGACGATCTGGAGCTCCGTGGTCGACTGGAAACGACGCTCGTGGTTGCGGCGGGGGAGTTCGGCCGCACACCCCGGCTCAACTCGACGGGTGGCCGCGACCACTGGCCGGGCGTCTGGAGCGTCGCGCTCGCCGGCGGCGGCGTTCGCGGCGGACAGGTGGTCGGCTCGAGCGACGCGCAGGCCGGCTCTCCCACCGAGAGGCCCGTCACGCCCCAGGACCTGCTGGCCACCGTCTATCACAGCCTGGGCATCGACGCAGCACAGTATCTGACCCGTCCGGATGGGCGGTCGTCCGCACTGGTCGAGGACGGTAAACCGATCCGGGAATTGTTCGGTTGAACCTCACTTCGCCGCGGTCTTGGCTGCGATTGCCTTGTAGCCCGGCGCGGCGATGATGGTGCGGAGGGGCTTGCCGTCGGCC
This sequence comes from Isosphaerales bacterium, assembly GCA_044450785.1. Taxonomy (GTDB): domain Bacteria; phylum Planctomycetota; class Planctomycetia; order Isosphaerales; family Isosphaeraceae; genus JBIOJM01. Next base: position 13,113 of record JBIOJM010000162.1, on the reverse strand, counting down.
AAGTTCCAAAGCCGGACCTCGCCGTCCCAGCTCCCCGAGGCCACGGTCTTGCCGTCGCGAGAGACCGCCAGGGCATAGACCCAGTCGGTGTGTCCCTGCAAACGGCGCAACGAGGACCCTTTGGCGTCGAAGACGTGGACGGACTTATCGGCGCTGCAAGCGAGCAAGTTCTTACCGTCAGGTGAGTAGAGCAGTTTGAAGACCGTGCCGCCGAAACCGCCGATCTCGCGGATCGCTTTGCCGTCGTTGTCGGGGTTCCAGATCCGGATCCGGTTGTCCTCGCCGCCGGTGCCGACACCCTTGCCGTCGGGTGTGAACGAGACGGTGTAAACCGGCTGGGCATGAGCCGGGAAGGTCACGAGCGACTCTTTCTTCTCGACGTCGAACACTTTGCTGGTCTTGTCACGGCTGGCGCTGGCCAGCCGCTTGCCGTCGGGGCTGAAGGCGATCGCGAAGATCCAGTCGGCGTGGTCCTCGATCTGAGTCAACAGCTTTCCCGTCTCGACCTCGAAGATCCGGATGGTGCGGTCGGCCCCCGCGGTGGCGATCTTCTTGCTGTTGGGGCTGAAAGCGACCGAGAACACGACGTCCTGGGTCTCGACGATGTCGCGGACCGGCTTGCCGCCGCCGCCCGGCTCGGCGAGCCAGAGCTTGGCGACGCCGAAGAGGCCGGGGTCGCCGCTGGCGGTCGCCATCCACTTGCCGTCCGGGCTGTAGGCGATGTCGTAGATCCGCTCGGCCAGCCCGCTCAGGCGGCGAGCCAGCGTTCCGTCAGCCGTCTTCCAGAACGTGATCTCGTGATAACCTGACGCCGCAATCGTCGATCCATCGCGGCTGAATTCCAGGGCGGTGATCGGAACCGTCACGGGATAGGCTGCGGGGATCGTGACCAACTGCGTCTTGTGCAGCAGGATCGTCCAGTCCTCGCCGGGCGAATTGCCGTCGTACCTGGCCCCCTCCGCGACCCAGCGCTCGATGAGCGCGATTTTCTCCGCCGGCAGAGGGTCCTGTTTGAACGGCATCCGCGGCTGGCCGGCCGGCCGGATCAGCTCGACCAGGTTGCTCTCCTCGGGCTCGCCCGGCTCGATCGTGATGCCCTCGCCCTGCTGGCCCCCCTTGGCAAATTGGGCGAAGGTCGTCATGACGTACTTGCTTTCCGACTTGCGAGGGTTATGGCAGGCGATGCAGTTCTCGACGAGGATCGGTGCGACGTCTCGCATGAAGCTGACGGACTTGCCAGCCGGCGCCACGGTAATCTTTGCTGGGGCATCCCTGGCCGCCGCGGCATTCTTCGCTGGAGCCGTGGCATTCTTCGCCGTGGAGTCCTTGGCCGGCGCGACGCCCTTTGCCGGGGCGGGGGGAATGCCCTGCTTGTTCTTGCCGGTTCGATTCTGATCGGCCGGTTGAGCCGCGTCTTTCTTCCGGGCAGCGGCAGCCGCGGCTGGTTTCTTGGCTGGGGACTGGCCGTCGTCCGCTCGGGTCGCGACGGGCAGCAACAGTCCGATGATCAGAGACGCCGAGACGCTGCGGGGAAGGGATCGGGACATCGTGGGAAATCTCCGGGGCGTTTGGTTTTGCCTCGTCGTCTCGTTCTACTTGAGCGGAAGGACCTTGACCGCCAACGGGGTGGGCGGAACCGGATAATCCTTCTTTTCGACCTGGAAGGCCAGGGCGACCTGACTGCCGGCTGAGGTCGCGGCGGCCTTGGCGTCGGCGACGACCTTCACGACGAAGTTCGACGCGCCGCCGGCCACGGTGACCGGCTCTGCCTTCAACCCGGCCGGCAGGCCGTTGATCTTGACGGTGACGGGTGCATCGAACGTCCCCTTGCGGACGATCTTCCCCTTGAGCTCGACCGTCGCGCCGGCCTTGACCTCGATGGCGGGCGCGGCCAGCTCGACCAAGGCGGGTGACACCACGGTCAGGGTCACTGCGGGAAGGTCAAGCGTCCGCTCCGCGCCGGCAAATCTTCCCTTGGCTTGCAAGACGATCGTCATCGTCCCCAGGGGTGCCGCGACCGCCGCCTTGACCATGACCTTACCCTCGCTCGCCTTCTCGGCGATCGTCGCGCCGGCAATGGTGATGCCCGCCGGCAAGGGAAGTGGCGCGATCGCGAGTGCCGAGTCAGCCCCCTTGGTGCGTACGACCTTGACTGGAATCGTCGCGCTGAAGCCGTGAGGGACCTCGATGGGGGCCGGCGGTGTCTCGATCGCCACGGGCGCCGCCGATGCGGGGGCGGCAACCAGGCCGAAGTGATTGATCGTACACATTGGCAAATTCGTTTGCTGCGCGTACACCACCGGCTTGAATGCCAGGCGTTCGAACGGACCGTTTTCTCCTTGCCCCCGGCCGACGAGCTTGATCGCAGCGGCGGGGAACGAGGCTTCGGCGGCCGCCGAGAGCGTGAGCACGCCGGCACTCTGTCCGGCGGCGATTGTTCCCGCACGCACGGTCAGACCCGGAGGCGGGTCGGCCACGGTCACGGTGATCGGTCCGCTGTAACCCGTGCGCCGAACGGTCACCCTGACGGCGGCCGCTCCTCCGCGAGGAATGCTCACCTGGGGATCGTTGACCAGAAGCTGAAAGTCGGGCGAATGGGGTTCCACCACGATCCGGTAAGGAAAGCCCACGCCGCCTCGATTCTCGAGGTCGCGAATCACCAGGGTGATCTCATTGGTGCCCCCGGGAACCGTGAAGTCGAGCGACGGGTCGGCAAACACGAGGGATTGCGCCTGCTGGCCCTGGCGCGCTGGCAGAGGGATGACCGTGTCGTCGGCGTTGGCGATCACCGCGCCCTTGCTGCCGAGCACCTGCAGGACACCGTCGAGCGCCGAGCCGAGCTCGCTGGCTTCCACCTTGATTCGCAGCCGCACTCCGGGCGCCGTCGCCAGCACGAAGCGATCGTTGTCGCCGGGCGGGTCGATCCGGCCATTGAACACGACGGGGGCGACGGCCCGGACCGGGGCATCCGGCGGATCGGCGGCCTCGCGAAGCTCAGGATACCGCGAAACGACCAGCGGCGCCAGCGATTCGACGTCGAGGACCGGCGCCCCGACGGCAGCCGTGCCCAACATCGCGTTGTTGATCCGAGCGGGGAACAGCTCGGATCCGAACGGCGGGTTCAAAGTCGCCGCGGCGATCCGCACGCCGGAGAGGTTGCCGCCCCGTAATTCCAGGCCGACGGTTTCTCCCGCGCGGCCTCCGAGCGGGAAAATCTCTTCCGCCATCGGCACCGCCCCGATCAACAGGCGATAGACCGGCCGGGCGGCTCCTTGATAGCGCGAATCCGAAATCTCGACGACGTAATCGGCGTCAGCCGGCAGCACGGCCGTCAGCCGGGCGTCGGTCGCCAGGCCGGGCGAGTCGTCGGCCGACGCGATGTAGGCGCGGCTGGCCGCGGCCATCGTCAACCGGATCGTCGGATCGATCCCCGAGCCGATGCGCGCGCATTGCGCGTCAACGACGATGAACTGCCCTTTCTTGCCGTGGAAGCGGAAGAAGTCGACGTCGTTGCCCGCAACCTGGCCCTCCACGACCAAGGGGGGATCGGGGATCGACTGGGCCACCTCGAAGGTGCTGTTATCCTCCTTCTCGGCGATCTGCGGCAACTGGCCGACCACCCACAGGTACGGGTTCGAGATCCCATCGTCGGTCTGAACCCGGATCGGATAAACCCCCACGGCGGCGGTCGGGGCGATCGTCAACTTGAGCTTCCAGTTGGATGCATCGCTCTTGCCCTGAGCTGCCGTCGGGGAAACGAGCTGAAAACCGAAGGCAGCGATCAGTCGGGGGTTGCCCGCCAGGTTGGAACCGCTGATGGTCAGCTCGGTGGCCACACCGCGCTGGCCGCCGAGCGGCGTCATGTTGTTGATCTGCGGAGGAGCAGACCAGGCCGGGACGGTCAGGAACAGGCCGATTGCAACGGCGAGAATAAAGGCTGTCCGAATCATGGGGGAGATCTCCTCCGATCCGGTGGCAAACCGGCGCGACTCGAGCCAAGGTGGGCGTGGGCATGTCCCCGTCGGCGGGCGTTCTCATCAGGTAGGATTCGCTGTCTTCAACCGTCGCAAGGTCCGAGCCCTTTGTCAAGCAGGCTCCAGCCGAGCGGATTCCGTCACTCCGGTTCAGGCGGCGGATGCACGCCGTCGGGGATCAGGGAACGACGCATGTTGATGAGGCCCTGACGATTCATTCGCAGTGTCTTGATGGTCGTTTGTCCGATGTCTGTTAATCCCTCACTCGCAAAGGTGCCGAGCCCGTTCCGCGACCTCGGCTCTCAGACTCTCGGGGATTCGACCGTCAGCCATGGGCCAAGACTGGTACGTCTGAGTGCTTCATTACCTCGGACAAAGTCGCCTTCCGAAGCCTCGCGAGCTTGCTGAGTATCTCCAGCCGCTCGGCTTGACGCAGCTCAAGGTCGTCGGTCATACGGATTAACTCTTGCAGCTCGGGCCTGTCTGGGATTAAGAGGTCCGCGTCGCGCTTGGCCACCAACTCGTAATAGCGCCGCCAGAATTCGGCCGAGAGTTTTTCGTTGATCTGGCTGATCTCGCGTAAAAGTTCCTTCTGGCGGCCCATTTGCGGTGCAGGCGTGTCCATGGGCTTCGGCGCCACAATGAATCCTGTTCGGGCCAATAACAGAAAACCGACCACAACAGCGGAGCTTGCAATGGCCAGGATGATCACGAGAGTCTCGACGACGCCCATGGACGCGCCCCTTGATTGCAACATGGTGTGGCGCTTTGAATACCATCATTCACTATAATCGGAGAGCGTTCGTCCAACAATTCGGCTTTTGATCTCAACGACGCCCCCGGCGCTCGCCAAGGACCCTCTTGCCCTATCATCCAGAGTTCCAGACAATTAGACGATCTTCTAAATGCCAGCGCCCTTCCGTCGGAGCCCATTCGGACGAAGGGAACTTCGAGACGCTTCACATGGGATTGCTGGGGAGGTCGATCGCATGAAGGCCGCCGTACGACATCGTTTGCACCTGGTTGGCGCCGCCGTGGCGTGCATGGTCGGAGCAGAGCGAATTTCGGGGAGCGAGCCTCAGCGACCGTCTGAGCCGGCCCGCGCTGCGGTCGAGCCGATCCGGCTCGTGACGAAGACCGGGGAGCTGCACGGGGCGATCGACATGCCGGCAGGTGCCGGGCCGTTCCCCGTCGTGGTCATGCTTGCGGGGTCGGGGCCGACCGACCGGGACGGCAACCAGCCGGGGCTCAAGAACGACAGCTTGAAGATGGTCGGTCAGGGGCTCGCCGAACGGGGGATCGCCGCGCTCCGCTATGACCGCCGGGGGATCGGCAAGAGCCGGCAAGCCTGCCTGAAGGAGGAGGACCTGAGGTTCGACGTCCTCGCCGACGACGCGGCGGCCTGGGTCGATCTCCTTCGCAAGGACCGCCGGTTCGGGAAGGTCGGCATCGTCGGCCACAGCGAGGGCTCGCTCGTCGGCATGCTCGCGGTCAAACGGGCCAACGCCGACGCGTTCGTCTCGCTGGCCGGCACGGGCCGCGACGCCCCCTCGGGCCTCCGCGCACAGCTCGCGAGGAATTTGCCCCCGTCCTACAAGGAGCTGAAGGACAAAAGCGACAAGATCATCGCCGAGCTCGCGGCGGGTCGTACCGTCGCCGAGATCCCCAAGCTGCTCGAATCCCTGTTCCGACCCAGCGTCCAGCCGTACTTGATCTCGTACTTCAAGTACGATCCTGCGCGTGAGATCGCCGCGCTCCACGTCCCGGTACTGCTCGTGCAGGGAACCACCGACATGCAGGTCTTGGTGGACGACGCGAAGCTGCTCGCCGCCGCGAAGAAAGACGCGCAGTGGCTCGAGATCAAGGCGATGAATCACATGCTGAAGCACGCCGGGACGCTTGACGAGCAAATGGCAACTTATACGGATCCCAAGGTGCCACTTGCTCCTGGACTTGTGGAGGGGGTCGCTGAATTCTTGAGCAGGGCACTCAACGCGAAAGAGGTTCACAAGTTGGATACCCACGAGCGCTGGTTACAGCACGACATCCGCCGTCCCAAGCCGCCCGTTGTCGAACCGGTGGTTGGTTCGGCCGCGGCCCCCACGCCGAGAGACGCCATGATCCTGTTCGATGGAACCGGCCTCGACGCCTGGCGGACCCCCGAGGGAGGCCCGGCACCGTGGAAAGTGACGAACGGCTTCATGGAAGTCGCCCCGGGAACCGGACCGATCGAGACCAAGGGTAAGTTCGGGGATGTTCAACTGCATGTCGAGTGGGCGTCGCCCAGCCCGCCCGGCGGCAAGGGCCAGGATCGCGGGAACAGCGGCATTTTCCTCATGGGCCTGTATGAGCTGCAAGTGCTCGATTCCTACCAGGCCGATACCTACGCCGACGGCCAGGCCGGGGCCATTTACGGCCAGTATCCGCCGCTCGCAAACGCCTCACGCCCACCTGGAGAGTGGCAGACGTATGACATCGCCTTTCGGCGGCCCCGCTTCGACAAGGACGGCAAGCTTTTGGAGCCAGCCCGGTTGACGCTCACGCACAACGGAATTCTCATTCAAAACAGTGAAGAGCTCTGGGGCAGAACCAACTGGCTCGAGTGGCAACCCTACGAGGCCGGCGCTGATCGCGGTCCGATCCAGCTTCAGGACCATGGCCACCTCGTCCGCTTCCGCAATATCTGGCTCCGCGAGTTGCCCGAGCGCCCCGCGCCCGGGGCGGAAGATCTCGCCCGGCCGAAGATCGTTTCCCTCTCGGCCGAGGCCCTGGATCAATTCACGGGGGATTATGCTACAGGGCCGAAGAAGGATGCGCCGCCGATCACGATCAGCCGTGGCGATGGACACTTGCTCTTCAAGCTCCCCGCTCGGCCCACGCCGCTCGTGATGCAGGCGGTCTCGCCGACCGAGTTCATCCTACCGCACACCGATGCCCGCTTCACCTTCCAGCGCGATAATCAGGGCCGTGTGACGGGCGTGTTGTTCCGGGTCGGTGACGGCGCGCGGTTGCTGACGAAGGAAACAATCCGATGAGCGAACAGATCCGACTTCGGCTCGAGGAAGTCTTCTTGCTGATCCCATGTCCCATCTCGGGATGTTGGGGTCTGCACGGTGCCAGTACAGCCTATTACTTTGACGAGGACTCCGAATGCCATGTCCTGGAGGTCTGGCCCAAGGCCTTCGAAGAAGGCGACGAGCAGGACGAGAATGGTCACGAACAGGTAGGAGGTGAACTCCTCTACGGGCTGGCCGAGTTCGAATTCACGGATCTGGTGAAGGCAGTGCCGCTGGAGCACTTCCATTTCAGCCAGCTTCGGGCGATCTTCGAGATCGGTTGGAAAGAGTCCGGCCAGGATCTCGAGCTGCGGATTCACATCGAGCCCGAAGAAGTGGACGAGGAATTGTGATCAACGTTCAGGCCTCCTACGATCGGGTCGCTGCCGAGTACGTACAGAGGATTTTTGACGAACTGAAGCACAAACCACTCGACCGTCAGTTACTGGACCGATTCGCCGCGAGAATGATGGGCGTCGGTTCCGCTTGCGACCTGGGCTGCGGGCCGGGACAGGTGGCCCGTTACCTTCATGAACGCAATGTTCAGGTCAGCGGAATTGACTTGTCGCCCGTGATGGTGGGGTGGGCTCAAAAATTGAATCCGGGGATCGAATTCAGACAGGGCGACATGCTATCGTTGGACATCGAGGATGGAACATGGGATGGCGTGGCTGCATTTTATTCGATCATCCATATCCCCCGGTCCAAGGTCGTCGAGGCCTTTGGTGAGATCAAGCGGGTTCTGCGACCGGGAGGATTGTTGCTTCTGGCCTTCCACATCGGTGATGATGTCCTGCACGTCGATGAGTGGTGGGGACTGAACGTTTCGGTTGACTTTGTCTTGTTCCGTCCCGAGGAGATGAGGGGCTTCCTCGAGTCGGCGGGCTTTACGGTCGAGGAGATCATCGAGAGAGAGCCATACCCGGTGGTGGAGCACCAGAGCCGGAGGGCTTATCTGTTCGCCAGAAAGCCATAGTGCACGGATCAGGTGAATACGCCGGCCAGCCTATCGACGGTACGACGCAAGCCGATTCATCGAACGGTTACGCAGGGGAACACCATCATGTCTGACAATCAGAAACACGACCAGCAATTCCCGGTGAGACTGACTTTGGCCCAGCGGAAGGTCGTCGCCGAGGTCTTCTCGCAGTTCTCAGAACGACTGAGGCTCGATGAGCCGAACGAGCGATTGGTCTCATTCACCCTGGACGAAATGCGGGCAATCCACCAGGGAATCCGTCTTGGGTTTCAACGAGCCGATTCAGGCTTGAAGAGAAACTGCTTGAGACACGTCGTTTACGTGACTGAGCGAGCCATCGAGCACTTCCAGGGCATCGGTAAAATCCCAGTCAAGGAACGACTCTACCAGTTCAGGATCACGCTCAAGGACATCAAGCCCCCGATCTGGCGGCGAATTCAAACGAGCGACTGCACTCTCGACAAGCTCCACGAACGTATCCAGACGGCCCTGGGCTGGACCAACTCGCACCTGCACCACTTCCGAATCAACGACGAGCTCTACGGCGATCCTCGGCTCATGGAGGAGAACTTCGACGAATTCGGTTACAAGGATTCCACGGTCGCGCGGTTGAGCAGGATCATGCCGAAGAGCGGGAAGCGGTTTCATTTCGAGTACGAGTACGACTTCGGAGATTCCTGGTGGCACGACGTTCTCTTCGAGGGCTGCCTGAGGGCTGATGCAGATCAGCGGTACCCGCTCTGTCTGGAGGGGGAACGAGCCTGCCCGCCAGAAGACGTGGGCGGAACCTCGCGGTATAAAGCGTTCCTGAAGGCGATTGCCGACCTCGACCATCGGCGGCATGAGGAGTATCTCGTCTGGATCGGCGGATCGTTCGATCCCGAGGCGTTCGACTCGGAGCAAGCGACAAAGACGATGAGGCGGGGGCTGCCGAACTGGCGGGAGATGGAGCGAACGGCGAGGTGCCGGGAATGACCAGGGATTCGATTGGCCACACGGTCGAGTGAATGGAGGTTACGTGGACCTGGAGAAGATTCTCGAAAAGGTGCCTTGGATTACCAAAGACGGCTTCTTCGATCCCACGAAGTACCCGATCGAAGGTGCTCTGAAACAGGCCCTTTCCGAGGATCGTCAAAAGTCTCGTTCGGGGTTGAATCTCCTGCAAGCGATGCACACCGGGGGACGGAAAGAAGCTGGTGTCCTTCTGCTCGGTCTCCTCGCATCGTGTGGCGACCACTGGGAGAGACGAATCGCCATCGTTGAGGCATTGCAAGGGTTTGACACGAAGCCGTGCGCGGATTTCCTCTTCGGGGAGTTCAAACGGGTCAAGAGTTCCAACACCACCAGGCGATACTTGGGAGCCGTGATCAAGGTCTTGTCCACGATGCGACCGAAGCTCGTTGAAGCCGGTTTTGAATCCCTGGCCGATGACAAATCGTTCACCCCGAAGATGCGCGATAAGTTCAGGGCCGTGTTCGAGTCCCGTTTTCTTGATGAGGATGATTGGTGATCGTCGGGTCGATCAAACCTGACTCCTGCGCAAGCCGGCCGCGAAATCGCTGTGTTCCGGTGAGCTGACGCCCTGCTGGACCACCGCCAGGACCGTGGCCAGATCGCCGCGAATGAGAGCGGCCGGGTCGAGCCACAGACCGGGAAACACTTGACTGCGCAAGAGACCGTCGCTTGCCGGGGCTAGCGGTTCGTAACGTCCCTCATGGAGCACGAACCAATCGACGTCCCGGTCGAGCACGCGCCAGACGATGTACTCACGGACGCCGTTGCGCCGGTACGAATTGAGCTTCTTGCCGAGGTCGTAGCTGACGCTGCTCGAAGCGATCTCGGCGACCAGCTCGGGAGCGCCTAGGACGTAATCATCCTCGCTGATCCGTGCCTGCCCGCCTCGCTCCGGCTCGACCATGAGGTACGCGTCAGGCTGGGGTTCGTTGTCGAGGTCCAGGCGGATACTACCGTTGTCGCCGAATTCCACGCCAGGTGTGATCGAGGCGTAAGTTCCTATCCAGGTCATCAGTTGACCACGCGGCTTACCGTGCCGCCTGTGACGCACGGGCGAAGCCACGTAAACCTCTCCTTCGACGAGCTCGGCCTTCTTGAGATCGGGCATGGCCTCGTAACGCCGCTCGAACTCGGCGCGGGTCAAGCGGTCACCGTTCTCAAGTGGGTGGATTGCCTCGGAAATCTCGGTCGGCTCGGCGGGCTTGGCGCGAGGCGTCAAAACGGCCATGGGATCGGTTCCCTGAGTGCCAGGGGCTGAAGCGTTCGACACGATCGATTATACGCGATCGGGCGCGGGATGCCCACCGGAGGGCACATCGCGGATGACTGCTCAGGTCCTTAGGCGACCGGCAGATGGAAATATACCCGGGGCCGAGTGATTGTAGGACGGATTGGCAATCCGTCTTACGGTGAATTTGCATCCGCCGGTCGCCTTAGTGTGGGAATCCGGGCCTTTCACGGAAGGCTACGTCTCGAGCGGATTCCGGCTCGGCGCCTCCAGCAGACTCTTCATCGGGGCGGGAAAGAAATCATCCCAGGTTATCCGATAGGTTTCCTCGAGCGGCGCCGGGACGTAGAACTCGGGCTTCAGGAAGATCGGCATGTCCGGCAGCGCCTCTCCGACCGCGACCGGCTCGACATAGGCCACCGGCGGCGGTCCCGCGTCGTAGGCGGCGAGAGTCAGATGCTCTTCGGCCGGCAACTCGAAGTCCTCTTCAACGAATTCATCCCAGATGGCCTTGTGGATCCCCTGAGGATCGCGCTTGCTGGGCGGGAACAGGTCGATCACCAGGAGGTGAATGCCCTGCATGATCAAGTCCGAGGTTTTCTCGACGAACGTGCGCAGCGCGTTGGTGCTGGCCTTGTTGCCCGGTGAGACGATTTCGATCACGGCGACGATGTGGCCGTGGCGATGTCGCACGGCGATCCGATCGGCCTTGCGCACGTAGATTCGCTCCTCGGCGCGGCGGACCACGCGCATCCGGGGAGGGGCGACGGCCACTGCCAGACCGGAGCCGGTCCCGTTCGGCTCGTTGCGTCCCGACGACAATCTCAAGGTCAGGACGTCCGGGATGGGGCCCTGGATCGACTGCTCGGGGAGAGCGTAGTAATCGGCCGGTAATACTCCCGTGTTCAGCGCGCGCGAAAGTATGATGATCCAGCTTTGATGGAACGCATGGAACAATCCCGCATCGACGCGCGTCCAGTCGTGAATCGGCATGGCTTGTCGCTCCGCGGGGGAAGAGAACACCGCCATGCCGATTGTACCCGCGCGCGGGCTCCAGATTCGACGGTTCTTTCGGCGCTCCGTACAGAATGGTCGCCCCTGGGCCCGACGCGGCCGATCGCGGCGTGAACGGCGTGTGAGGAACAGGTCGGAGATAAGTTCCCGATTTAGCTTCTCTGGTTTTCCGGGTGCCACTGGCTCTGCCAGTGCCCGCCCAAGTATGGGGACACTGGCAGAGCCAGTGGCACACAAATACGAAGTCGGGAAGTTATTTCGGGCCTGTTCCTGAGCGTGGACTGTCGCGTCAAGGGGTTCAGCGAGAAACCTTCCTGAACTTGAGGATTTTCCGCTTCGCGTATGGACTCCCCGCCCGTTGAGTCCTGGCCGCAAAGATGCCAGTGCCATAACCGCAAAAACCGGCCGCGAGCAGCAAATCCGCCAGCGACGCCTTGCGTGCGGCGGACTGCCGGCATGGTTCTTGCCGCAGCACGAGGCCGGTCAGAATCGCAGGATCAGCGACCTTTGCCCGGGCAGGATTCAAGGCGCCGATCGTTCCGGGCACACCCCGCAACCCAGAAGGACGGAGGGCGGAGGAGTGAGGGCGGAAGAAATTGGGGATCGGTCTTTCCAATTTGGCATCGATACCGGGACCGAGATGTCCGGCCAAATTAACCCGAAGACCCCCGAGGGCCGCTGGACGTGGCGATCGCGGGATGCCTCACCGATCCCCTCGCTGGCGCGTCGGGCTAGTATGGGTGCGCTGCATGGGGTTGACCCGGCCACTCGGAGGCTTGCTCTGTCACCGATTGCCGATAGAATGACTTGGTATGCGGCAACCCGAGATCCTTGATGTCGATCCCAGGGAATTGCGCCGGCTACCGTCCCAGGCTTGTGGTGCCGACCCGTTCAAGCTCCAGACTCAGGTCGCCCGCTTCGGGGCCTCGACCGACGGGATGCCGCCGCCTTGGGTCTATCGTGGATCGGATGGTGCACTGGTTCTCTACAATGGCGTCACGCGGGCGACGCGGGTTGCCAAGCTTGCGTCCGGCGCGCTGATCCAAGTCGAGGTCGTGGGTGAACTGAAGCGGCCAGTCGGCCATTACCCGAAGATCGGGGACACCTTGCCATGATCGACTCCACCCGGCATGAACTCCTCAAGCTCATCGAGGAGCTGAGCGCGGCGTGCCCCGAGTATCGCTTCGGCCAACTGGTCCTGAACCTCGCGTTCCTGGCGCGTGAGGATGGGGATCGCCTGGCGTGGAACCTCGAGGACGCCGAGTTCGTCGAGGCGGCTCGCAAGCATTTGGCCGACTGGCAAGCCAGTCACGGCAAATCCGATAATGCTCCCCGGGCGAACACGGTTCTGACCCAAGCCTGACAAAAACGCTGCGGCGGACCCAGCGCGTCGCGACCCGCTTTGATACGCCGACGAAGGAGTCGCGGGTGATTCGTGGTTAATATGACCACGGACGCCTTGGCCCCGCTGGCGACGAGTATGATAGTCATTGGTCACTGGTCCTCAGTCCTTCGTGGCTCTGCCTCAGCGCCAGGCGGGGAATGGAACGCGAAGGCTGATGACCAGCCGAAAACGCTACGGTAGTCCTTGGTCCTTGGTCCTCAGTCCTTCGTGGGTCTGCCCGAGCGCCAGGATGAAAAGCACGGCCAAGGCCGATGACCGGTGAAAGACGCGTCGAGTTGGAAACCTCCTGCTAATGACCAAGGACTACTGACCGTTGCGCAAAGAATGTTAAGTCTTACTTACTCCATCTTCAATCCGGCCTGAGCAAAGAAAGACTGGACCAAACGAGGTTTCTGTCGAAGGCGGCTGATAGCGAGGTGGAACTGTTGGTGTAACTCTTCCAG
>JBIOJM010000161.1:0-21205 GCA_044450785.1 Isosphaerales bacterium | reverse complement strand
GGTCGGAAATAGCTTCCCGATTTAGCTTCTCTGGTTTTCCGGGTGCCACTGGCTCTGCCAGTGCCCGCCCAAGCATGGGGACACTGGCAGAGCCAGTGGCACACAAATACGAAGTCGGGAAGTTATTTCGGGCCTGTTCCTAACCGGCGTCTCGTCACCCAAAAGGAGATCGAAAATGAAGCTCGGCACTTCGCTTGGTTTCGCAATCAGCCTCTTTCTGTCCCTGAACCAGGTATCATCGGCCCAAACAAAGGATCAGGCAGCACAGAACCAACCACAGCAGAATCCTCAGTCGCAAAACTACCCACCATATCCGAAGAACCAGCTTGACGGCTGGGCAGACTTGCTCGTCGCCAATGGAGGGGGACAAGCCTGGTTCGGTGCCGCCAACCAAGGGTCCGGTATGAGCCTGGCTTCGGCGGACGATGCGCTTCGAGACCACTTGAAGCTCCCCAAGGGTCAGGGGCTGGTCGTCACGGCTCTCGACGGCAGTTCGCCGGCGGCGCATGCGGGCATCCAGCAAAACGATGTGCTCCTTAAACTCGGTGAGGCCCCGCTCGGGAAACCCGAGGACCTCGAGGAGAATTTGAAGAAAGCGGGAGAGAAGCCGGTCTCATTGTCCTTGATCCGTAGCGGCCGCACACGCGTGTTGCAGATCCAGCCCTTGATCCGGGTCACGCTCGGACCGGCCCAGCCCAAGGTCGCCGAACACGAGTACTGGATCGGCGTTTCGGTTTCAGCGATCGAGCCCGCGCTGCGATCGCAGCTTCAGATCCCCGCGAATACCGGTTTGATCGTCGATACAGTCGTGAAAGATAGCCCCGCGGAGAAAGCGGGAATCAGGGATCATGACATCCTGCTCGATCTGGGCCAAAAGCCATTGTCAGACGACCCTCACAAATTAGCCGAAGCCGTCCAGGCCCATGGTGAGAAGATGTCGGCCGTGCAAAAGAACATACCGATTATCGTGGACTTGATCCGCGCGGGGGGACAGAAACATTGGACGGTCCTTGTGAGGCCCGAGCAACGGAAAACCGCTGCTGTCTCGCAACGATACTACGACCGGGCGAAGTCGTATTATTTCGTTCGACCAGGCGCGGTCCTGACGGAACCAAGCCCCACTCAGGGAAGAAACACGGACTGGGTCGTCCATGCTCTCACGGATCAGATGAACAGTCCGAATCAGGCCGTACCGTACGACGCGAGAAACCAAAATCCGGCTTCGGACGCCAACGCGGCCGTGTCAAAAAGATTGGACGCTCTGGATGCCGAGATCAAGCAACTGCGCAAGGCCGTCGAGGCGCTCGGTAAGGCGGAGAAAACCATCGAGGAACTGAACAAGGCCGCCGCGGCGCTCAACAAGGCAATCAAGGACAACAAGTAACCGGCATCAATTCTCCACGGATGTCTCCGAGCCGCGGCCTGGTCTCGTCTCCGAACCTGGTCGAGGGACGATCGCCAGCCCGGCTTTCGCCAGCCGGCTCACGATCACCGGCCAGTGCCGGGCCATGCTTTGCCTGTCCATGGTGTGTGTGCAGAGGATCGTGTCGCGGTCATGGCGGCCCACGACCCGTACTCCCCCCGGAGCGCGGTGAAGGGGCCGCCGGACCGCGTTGATGCTCGGGGCCAGGACGTAAAATCGGCTGTCCAGTGCAGCCTCGCGTTCCTGGGATCCCTCCGTTTTGCTATGATCAGGATTCATCATACAAATTCTCGCAGCGAAGGGGTTACGATGCCGAGGGGTGGTGCCGGTCCTCGAACGACAGCCGATACGGGTTCGCCGATACGCGAATGGCGGATTGACAAGTCGGCATTTTCGGTTCGTCGCCTCGGGGACGATTCCGCTGACAAGGCATACTGGCTGGCACAGAGTCCCACGGCCCGCTGGGAAGCCCTCGAATTGATGCGTCAGGTGGCTTATGGATATAATCCCGCTACACTCCGACTTGAAAGAGTTCTTGAGGTTATTAGACGACCACCACGTTGAATATCTTCTGATCGGCGGGTACGCGGTTTCCGTTTCGAGCCATTCCCATGAGCGATCCTCCCACGAATATCCGCGCCCTTCAAACCGAACAGGTCCTCGAAGTCTCCTGGCCGGAGGGCCACGTCGATCGGTTCCCCTATCACCGGCTCCGCAGTGAATGCCCGTGTGCGGGATGCCGCAACGAATGGACCGGCGAGCGAATGCTCGACCCGAAATCGATCCGTCCGGACTTGAAGCTGGAGGGCATGGAGAACATCGGCACCTATGCGATCCAGCTTGCCTGGAACGACGGCCATTCCTCGGGACTCTTCACTTGGGAAACCCTGCGGGCGATCGAACAGCCAGGCCGTGAGTCGAGCTGAGGTCAACCGATCCGTGGGGGCCTTACAACCTGGCGCGCTGCTGACGGTGGCCGTGCCGACCTACAACGGCACGGCTCATCTTGCCGAAGCACTTCGAAGCATTGTCGCGCAAGCGGGCGCCGCCTTCGAGCTGGTCGTCTCCGACGACCGATCGGACGACGACACGCTCGACGTCGTCCGTGCGGCGGCCGGCCTTCGGGCGCGGATCGAGGTCAATTCCGAACGGCTCGGCCTGGCGGGCAACTGGAATCGGTGCGCGACTTTGGCGCGGACGCCTTTCGTCGCCATCTTTCACCAGGACGACGTGATGAAGCCCGGGCACCTGGCGGCTCACTTGGCGGCGTTGACAACCGGCGATTCCCTGGGCTTCGTCGCGAGCGCGGCCGATGTGATCGACGAGCGGGGCGAGCGGGTTCCCGAGACCGTCGTCGAACCTGGGGGCCTGGGCTCCGTGGACCGGCTCTACGAGCCGGGTCAGCTCGCGCTGGCGATGGCCGCCGGCAACCCGCTCCGCTGCTCGGCGGTCACGCTTCGAGCCGCAACCTTCGCAGAGCAGGGGGGATTCGACCCCGCGTATCGATACGTCGTGGACTGGGATTTCTGGCTGCGTGTCTCGCGGAGCTGGAAGGTCGCCTGGCTGGCGAGGCCGACCGTCCAGATCCGCTGGCATCCGAAGAGCGAGACCCACCGCTTTCAGGCTGGCATGGCCGACCTGGACGAGACCGCTCAACTCCTGGAGCAGCTCTTTTCGCTCGATCTGAAAGACCGGCCCGACGTCGCGCAGCTTCGAAATGCCGCGAACGCCCGGCTGGGCCGAGCTTTTTTGAACCGGGCTCATGATGCCCTCCATGCCGGTCGATCCGAGCTGGCGCGCGACGCGCTGCGCGCCGGATTGAAGCGCTCGCCGGGCCTGATCAAGTCGATCCTTCGCGATCCGCGACTTTGCGTCCAGATGGCGACCCTGGCCGCCGCGCCCCGACTGGCGGCGCGGCTGTTCGGACGTGGGAGATGATGTAGAATCATCGTTGACCTCGCCGTCGCCTTGGTCCAGGCAGGTTGCCCGGTCGACCCGGCCGTCGTCGGCGTCCCCGTGCCCGACGCCGAGACCGCACTCGCCCTGCGGCGACAGGCCAGCGGCGACTTGCAGACCGCGGGGCGCGACCTCACCCCGTTCTCCAAGGCCGTGAGCGACCGGGTGCGGATTGCGCTCCGCCTCCGCCATGCGCCTGACGTCGCGGCCGCGCTGCTGCCGAGCGCGGCCGGGGCCGCCGGCGCGGCCGACCTGGGGCGGTGCGATGCGCTCGCCGCGACTCTGACAGGGCTCGACTCCGTTCGGAGGGACACAGACGGCATCAGCTCCCGGCTCACTTTGATGCATGGACTCCTCCAGAGGGCGGCACGTGAGCCGTGCTCTCCCCTGGTGATGCGCCGGGCGTACACGGCCGCCGACGAAGTCCGTCAGATCCTCAAATCCCTCCACGCAACATACGACGGATTGCTTTATCCGTACCCGACGGCCAACCTCGCAACGACCCACGAATCAGGCACGCTGACGCTCGGAGCATGGCTGGGCTCGATTGCCGCCCCGAGCGACCCGGCCGGCGTTTATAGCCGTGGCGTCGAAATTCGCTCGCGGCTCCAAAGCTTGGAGGACCGGATCGTCGCTTCACTCGTCGCGGCGGCGGAGCACGTCGAGACGACCCTTGGCCTGTCCCCGTTGCCCGATCCGATGCCCAGATCCGTTGGCAACCCGACCGCGTGAATCGCCCGGAACCACGCCCGCTCGGTTTCCCAGGAATCCAGCGGTGGTGAATTCCTTCATGTGCGCTCTGATGAATCTGGCCTGAACGTATCCATTCGCTGATAGAGGAGATACAATGCAATCAACGTGAGCAGTTGGGTCATCGAGCACCAACTAGCCAACTAAGACAGCGGTTAATTCCATAAATTGTGGATGCGCGGGCCACACGGGCGAAAGAGCACAATCATTCTCGACTGACGACAAAACACCCACAATGAGTGCCTCTTCTTCCCGACCATCCTCTGTATCCAACCTGGCGCCGACCATGCTGCCGGCCCTGCCGGTGGTCACGCCCGAGCTTCCACATCTGCCGGCCAGCCGCGCCGAGTTGAAGGCCCGGGGATGGGACCAGGTTGACGTCGTGTTCGTCACGGGTGATGCCTACGTCGACCATCCGGCGTTTGCGATGGGGATCTTGGGCCGGGTGCTGGAGGCGGCCGGGTTCCGGGTCGCAATCCTGAGCCAGCCCGACTGGCGCAGCGCCCTACCGTGGCGGCAGTTCGGCCCTCCCCGGCTGTTCTTCGGCATCAGTGCCGGCAACATGGACAGCATGATCAACCATTACACGGCCAACAAGAAGGTCCGCAACGACGACGCCTACTCCCCCGGCGGCCGGATCGGGCTGCGGCCCGACCGCGCCACGATCCCCTACTGCCAGCGTGCGCGCGAGGCGTTCCCCGGCGTGCCGGTGATCGCCGGCGGCGTCGAGGCCTCGCTCCGCCGGCTGGCTCACTACGATTACTGGAGCGACACCGTCCGCCGCGCCATCATGCTCGACGCCAAGGCCGACCTTGTCGTTTTCGGGATGGGCGAGCACCAGATCGTCGCGATCGCGCGCCGGCTCGCGGCCGGCGAGACCATCAAGGACCTGAGGGACATGCGCGGCGTGGCCTATGCCCTGGGGGCCAGCGAGTCACAGTCTCCCCCCGGCGATGCCATCGTGCTCCCCTCCTACGAAGAAGTGAAAGCCGACAAGCAGCGGTTCGCGCGCGCGACCAAGATCATCCATCAAGAAACGAACCCGTTGAACGCCAAACGCCTCGTGCAGTATCACGACCGGCAGGCGATCGTCTGCAACCCCCCGCCGCTGCCGATCAACCAGAACGACATGGACCGGATCTACGGGCTGCCGTACACGCGCAGGCCGCACCCGATGTATAAAGGCCAGAAGATCCCCGCTTTTGAGGTCGTTAGAGACTCGGTCACCTTGATGCGGGGCTGCTTCGGCGGCTGCACGTTCTGCTCGATCACCGCCCACCAAGGGCGGATCATCCAGTCTCGATCGGCGGAGTCGGTCCTGGACGAGCTGCGCCGGATGGGCCGGGACCCCGGCTTTTCGGGCGTGGTCTCCGATATCGGCGGCCCGACGGCGAACATGTACGAGATGAAGTGTTCCCGACCCGAAGTCGAAGCAATCTGCAAGCGGCTTTCGTGCGTGCATCCCAAGGTCTGCAAGCTGCTGGGCACCGACCATGGCCCGCTGATCGACTTGATGCGCCGGAGCCGGGAGGTGCCAGGCATCGAGACAGTCTACGTTGCGTCGGGAATCCGGATGGACCTCGCCCAGAAGTCCCCTGAGTACATGGCCGAGCTGGCTGCGCATCACGTCGGCGGCCACCTGAAGGTCGCACCCGAGCATACCGATACCAACGTGCTGCGCGTGATGAAGAAGCCGGATTCCGGCGACTTCGAGGGTTTCGCCCGTGCCTTCCAGCAGGCCAGCAACGCGGCCGGCAAGACGCAATACGTGGTCCCGTACTTCATCGCCTCGCATCCGGGCAGCGACTTGAACGCCATGATCGACCTGGCCGTGTTTCTCAAGCAGAACGGTTATCGGCCGGACCAGGTCCAGGACTTCATCCCCGCGCCGTTCGACATCGCCACGTGTATGTATCACACGGGCCTGGATCCGTTCACGGGCGAAGAGGTTTACGTCGCAAAAGGCTTGCGGGACAGGAAGATGCAGCGGGCGGTGATGCAGTTCTTCAAACCCGAGAACTACTTCATGGTGAGGGAGGCTTTGCTCAAGGCGGGGCGGGGAGACTTGATCGGAAACGGGTGCGACTGCCTGATCCCGGCTCATCCGCCGCGTCAGGCGATCGAAGCGAGGAGGCGACAGGCGAATGGTGCATCCGAAGGCGACCACTACCATTCCGTCGCCAACCCGGCGAAGGGCGAGCCGGTCGGCGAGCGCGGCCTGCCGAATCCGGGCTACCGACCGGGACGGGCGACAGCACGTCGTCAGGACAAGAACCGCAGACGGAAAGGCGGCGAGCGTTGACCGCTCTGTCAAACGCCTGTAGCTAGACGTCGGCCTGCCTCCGGGCTAGGTCCATCCGGTGCCACTCCATGACCTCCAACAGCCGATCGTCGGCGATCTCGCGAAGCGTGTGGTCGGTCTGGTCCTCGACCAGGAACCCCAGGTTCGCGAGCAACTGGCCGAAGCGCACGCCAGGCGAGAGCCGATGGATGTCGACGAGCCTCTCAATCAAGTCCTGCTGGGTCGTGTGGGTCATGGCAGGAAGTCTCCGATCTTTGGTTCACCGGCGTAGGATCGACGCAGCTTGCCTACGACCTCGACGCGGATCGTCGCCCCCGGGTCGAGCTTGGCGATCCGGGTGGCGCGGGTAATGCCATTGTACAGGACCAGCACGCCGTCGGCAGCCTCGTAGACCCATGGCGGGGGCATTCCGGCCGACGAGCCGCCGAAACGGGCGATCTGGACCTGGAGCTTGAACGGGTCGGCGCCGCGGCGCGACGGGAGGCGCAATTCCCGAGGGTCGACATCGCGGAAATCCTGCGGCATGACCGCCAAGATACCGCAAGCAGGCCCTCGAGAGGAAGGGTGCCATGACTCCACGCCTTCAGTCCCAGCCAACGCTGCAGGTCGTTCCGGCGCAGCCGACCCGCCGGTGTACCAGGTCGCGCAGGCACCGGCAGGAGCTGTCAGTCCGCTCGACCCCGCAATGACGTCACCAATGGGGACGTGCGCACGGCAGTCGTGGCGACCTCTGCGCCATCGCCAACCCGTTGACACGCGGCGTCCTCCCGCCGTCTGCGGCTGGCATCCATCTTCCTCGTGATGCGATCTCCGGATATCCTGATCGATATGCGTATGGCCAGCGACATCGCCACGTGCATGTATCACACGGGCCTGGATCCGTTCACGGGCGAAGAGGTTTACATCGCCAAGCACCTGCGTGATCGCAAGCTGCAGCGGGCGTTGATGCAGTTCTTCAAGCCGGAAAACTATTTCATGGTGCGGGAGGCTTTGCTCAAGGCGGGGCGAGGAGACCTGATCGGCTCGGGCTGTGACTGCCTGATCCCTGCTAACCCGCCGCGTAAAGCGATCGAAGCGAGGAGGCGACAGGCGAATGGGGCAGCCGAAGGCGACCATTACCATACGGTTGCCAACCCAGCGAAGGGGGAGCCGGTCGGCGAGCGCGGCTTGCCGAATCCGGGCTACCGCCCGGGGCGGAAGACGGCGCGACGTCTGGACAAGAACCGCAGACGGAAAGGCGGCGGTCGTTGACCGCTCTGTCAAACGCCTCGGTGGGCCGGGTCCGCTACAGCGCGAGGTTAGGCGTCGTCACGACTCGGAGTAACAGCCGCCTCGTAGTTGCGGCGAAACTGCCATACGGCCTCGAGGAACTCCTCGTCGTCGGCGTCCCACAAGCCACGCCCATGGAGATCGGCACACAACTCCCCGACCGCGGCCATGAGTTGGCCGGCCCGCATCTCGGGAATGGACCGGGACAGCTCCTCGAGGGCGGCAAACACCTCCGCCCGGGTCTCGCTCTCGCTCACAACCGGTCCCTCACGTAAGGGGAGCCTGCCCGACTCCGGCGGTACTGCCCGATCACCACGATCGGGACCGTCTGGTCAGGTGCCAGCTTCGCGATCCGGGCGGCGCGGGTAACCCCGTCGGAGATCTCCAGGATCCCGTCTGGATCCTCGTACACGAGGATTGGAGGCATCCCGCTCCTCGACGATCCGAACTGCCGGATCTGTTGGTGCAGCTTCCACGGATCAGCACCGCTTGCTCGACTCGGCGGGAGCCGCAACTCGCCCGGATCGACCTCCCGAATCGGCTGGCTCATTCATCCAAGATACATGATCCGAACCCGCGCCACAATCTGCGTCTCACCTGCCGAGCCTAACTGATGATTCGACCCAACCCGTGCCGGTGCGTCTCTCATGGCGCCGGTCGCATGAATTCAGCTTGCCGGTCCGTCTGCCACGGTGCCGGTCGCGTTATTTCGGTCGGCTCTGGCCCTCTAATCAGGGTTAGGCGCCCCCGGTCGGACGTGGCAACGCGAATTGGATGAGCAGCGAAGCCCCGTTGCCGCTCGGGGGTTGCTCGACGATGCGATCGGACGGACCCATGACCCCGCGCATGGCGGCACAACAGACCGGCATTCGGTGCTCCTTGCCGGGGTAGCTGCCGACGCGGCGATGCAGGGCACCGGCCGTGATGCCGACGTAGCTGAAGCCCAGCCGCCCGGCCTCATCGAGTAGGGACGACAACATGGAACGGAAGTGCTCTGCGGACGCGGGCACGGCGATGCTCCTCTTCACTTCGGGCGGACGTGCTCCTCCCAGAAGTCTTGATAGCTCCTGCGAGTCTTTTCGACCTGATGGCTGAATTCCAGCATCGCTCTTCGCGAGGGCCGTTGCAAGCGGTGTCTTCGTCTTCGCCGGCTAACTGGTCAAACGGCGTCCTACCGCACTCCGCGGCTGGCATCCCTCTTCCTCGTGATGCGATCTCCGGATATCCTGATCTTGATGCGGGTAACCAGCGACATCGCCACCAGTATGTATCGCACGGGGCTGGATCGGTTCACCGGCGAAGAAGTCTATAATGCCAAGCATTTGCGGGCTCGCAAGGTGCAGCGGGCGCTGCTCCAGTTTTTCTAGCCGGAGAACGACTTCGAGGTCCGCAAGGCGCTTCTGGAAGCGGGCCGGCAGGACCTGATCGGTTCGGGCTGCGACGCCTTGATCCCCGCCCAGCCGTCGCGCGAGGCACGTGAAGCACGGCGGAAGGAGGCCAACCAGGCGGCCCGCGGGGACTGCGTCCATGAGATCCCGAACCCGGGGCGACCCGCGGGCTACGGCCCCGGCCGGAAGTCGGCACGCCGCCAGCTAAGAAGGGGAATGAAGGGGGCGAACCAAGGGCGGCGCGCCGAGCCCCGTGAGTGAGAAAGGGTCTCCAATGCCACTGCTGGACCACTTCAACTCGCCTCTGAACCGAACGCACCCGTGGCGTAGTTTCCACGGGGCTTGGGCCGCGGCCATGGCCCGACTGCTCAATCAGGGTCTCTTGCCTTCGGGCTATTACGCCGTCCCCCTCGTTGATCGCGACGGTCCCATCGAGATCGACGTGGCCGCGCTGCGCGAACAGGGGGCACCTATGCCCGCGAACGGTACGGCCGGGCCGCAGACATGGGCGGCACCGGCCCCCGCCCTCGCAGTCGCGGTCGATCTGGCCACGGTCGATGGTGTCGAGGTTCAGGTATTTGCTGACGACGGCGACCCGCGCCTCGCGGCCGCGGTCGAGCTGCTCAGCCCACGGAACAAGGACCGCCCCGCAGCCCGGCAGGCGTTCGCGGTCGAGTGTGTCGGCTACCTGCAACAAGGCAGTAGTGTCGTGGTCGTGGACACCGTCACCACGCGACGAGCTGACCTGAACAGCACCATCCTGTCCCTCCTCGGGGTCGATATTGGCGCGCCAGTGCTGCCGTTGGCGAGCCTCTCGGCGGCATCCTACCGAGCCGTGGGGCGTGAAGACGAGTCGCAACAACTTGAGGTGTGGCCGGCACCGCTCGCTCTGGGCCAGCCACTGCCGACCCTCCCCTTATGGATCGCCTCCGACTTCTCCGTGCCCCTTGATCTGGAAGCCAGCTACCAGATGACGTGCGCGGACCTTCGCATCGATCAAGCCCCCGTTCGCCTACTTCCGACTCCTGAATCGGATTAGTGACAAGCAGCAAACACGATGAAACCTGACCGAACGGAGCTCCATGCAAAGTAGCCGACCCAGGGACATCGCCACGTGTATGTATCACACGGGCCTGGATCCGTTCACGGGCGAAGAGGCTCGGCGAAAGCCGCGTGAATCGGCATGACCAGAAACGTGCGCGGCAGGACCAGGCCTCAGGCTGCAACCCGGCGCCGCCCTTCCACTCAGACTCGTCCCGGCGGCCACGGCCGTTCCCCGGCGCAGCCCTCGTTCACGCCGCTGGCCGAGTTGACGGCCTCGGTCGCGCCGTCCGTCCTGCACGCGGTCGTCCAGGAGCACAAGTGGCTGGCAGCGGCACTGGCCGCGGCGATCGACGGGCGAGCAAGAACGACTGCCAAGGACCGTGTCTGGATCGGACGCAGCCTGGGCGCCCTTTTGCGGTGGTGGGGGTGGATCGAGCCGCTTCACCTGCCGATGATTGAGGAACAACTGCTGCTGGCCTGGTTGCTCGATTCCGCCGAATTGAGTGGGATGGCGCGGGCGTGGGCTGTGCGGTCCGGCCGTCAGCCGGAGCGTCTCTCGCCGGTCGGCGATGCCCCGAACTGGACGGCTCGCGCCGAAGGATTGAAGCGGTGGATGGCGGGACGGCCCCTGAATGCCGACCCGTGGCGGTTGTTCCCCGACTGGATGCGGGATCAGCTCCCCGTCCCGCCGGGCATCGCCACACCCAAGGTGCGGCGGCTCGATTTCCTGGCCGCTCTGCAGACGCGTCCTCCGCTCTGGGTCGGCGTGCGCGGCCAGGAGGACAAGACAGTCTGGACCGCCCTGAGGGATGCCGAGCTGAAGCCCTGGATCCATCGCCGAATCCCGACCGCGGCCAAGCTTCCGCCCGATACGGACCTGATGCCGTTCGACGCGTTCCGTACCGGGCAACTGGTCATCGAGGACATTACCTCACAGGCCGTGGCGATCGTGTGCGACCCCGACCCCGGCGAGCGATGGTGGGACGTCAACGCCGAGAGCGGACTCCATGCCTTGCATCTGGCCGCGCTCATGCGCGGCAAAGGTCTCGTCGTCTGCACGTTCGAGCAAGAGCACCGCAGGCATGAGACCGCGGTGCGGCTGCGCCGCGGTGCGTTTCACAATATCACAACGAGGCTCCTGGACAGCCGGCGCGCCGCCGGCAAGCCCGGACGCTACGACGGAGTCCTCGTCGATGCCGTCTGTTCCGGTATCGGAAGCTGGCGCCGCCACCCCGACGCGCGCTGGACCATGCCCGCGACCCGGCTACCCGAGCTGGTCGCTCGCCAGTTGCAATGCCTGGATGCCGCGAGCACCGGCGTCCGACCCGGTGGAACGCTCGTCTACACCGTCTTGACCGTGACGCGAAGCGAGACGACCGAGGTCGTCAGTGCCTTCCTGGCGTCCCATCCCGAGTTTCGCCTGGAAGCGTTCCCTCATCCGCTCGAGGACGCGCCGCCGGCCGCCATGATCCAGCTCTGGCCGCAGGTCCACGACGGCGATGCTCGTTTCATCGCGCGGATGGTTCGTTCGGCGGCACCCAAGCAAGTGGATCGAGGAACTGCCCCATGACAAGAATCCGATTCCTCACGATTGCCTTGCTTTGGAGTCTCTGTTGTTCCGGTCGACTGCTGGCTGCGGATCCGACTGTCGACCTCTCAGGTTATCGAGCCGACAGCGGCGTGACCGTCCAGCACGAGGACGGTCGGCTCCGGCTTTCGTGGCCATTGGAACGCGCGACACGCCGTGAAGATCGCGGCCACCTCGTGCTGGATCTGCGGCCGGGCCGCCCGCTCATCCAGACGATGGGGATCTCCGGGGAGGGTTTTCCCATGTCCCCCGTGTTGGAAAACCTCGACCCGGCCACATACGTGCTGGTGGGTTCGCGCCAGGCCCCGGCGGGCCGGCCGCCGGGGATGAGCGTCTTCAACGTCTTCTTCGACACGCCGGCCAACCGGCCATTCCAAGCGTTCCTGTCGAAGCTCGACCTGAAGCGCGTCCGAGTCAGCAGCCAGGGCCACCGCGCCACCGTGACGATCGGCGACGTCACGGTCGGGCCGTTTTCGGGCGAGCTGCAATTCACGGTCCATCAGTTCTCTCGTTTGCTGCACGTCGAGACGGTGATTCATACGCAGGAAGATCGACGGGCGATCCTGTATGACACCGGTCTGGCGTTCTCGACGCCGGTCAAGTTCGTGCGCTTTGCCTGGATGGACACCGAAGGGAAACTCCATCGCGAGCAGCCGGCCGCGGACACCCCGGATCGCCACCTGGCTGTCCGGCATCGCACCCTGATCGCGGAGCGTTTCGTTGGGTCGATCGCGTGTTTCCCGCCGCCCCACCCGTTCTTCTTCCCGCGCGACCTGACGGATAACCAGAGCACGGTCTGGTATGGCCGGGGGCATCGCGGGCTGGATGATCGTTTCGGCTTCGGCATCCGCCAATCCGAGCGAGGCGGCGGCTCGTTCGTCCCATGGTTCAATGCGCCGCCCGGCACCGACCAGCGCCTGGGGGTCTTCTACCTCTTCTCTAATCATCTTGGCGGCGAGCCGGCCCTCCGGGACGTGCTCCGATACACGAACAGCGATGGCTTCCCGAAACTACCCGGCTATCACACGATGACCAGCCACTGGCACATGGCGATCGCCGCGGCGGCGCTCAAGGAGCAGGCAAGGGGCGGGCCTCGATCCACGCCCGACTTCGTCGCGATGTTCAAAAAGATGGGTGTGGAGATCGTCCATCTCGCCGAGTTCCACGGCGACGGCCACCCGCGGGATCCCGGGCCGGTGCGCCTGGCCGAGATGCAGGCGATGTTCGACGAGTGCAAACGCCTCTCCGACAGCGAGATCCTGTTCTTGCCCGGTGAGGAGGCCAACACCTACCTGGGCTCGTCACGGCCCGGCAAGGAGACCGGCCACTGGATGTACCTATTTCCGAAACCGGTCTACTGGACGATGACGCGCTCGCCGGCTCAGCCCTTCGTGGAAGATCGTTTGCCTTTCGGCCCGGTTTATCACGTCGGCGACGGGGCCGACATGCTCGGTCTCCTCGAGCGGGAAGGAGGTCTGGCCTGGACCGCGCACGCCCGCATCAAGGCTTCGAGCTGGACGCCGGACATCTTCCGGCGCCAGGATTTTTATCTCTCGGACCGCTGGTTGGGGGCCGCGTGGAAGGCAATGCCGGCCGACCTCTCTGACGACCGGTTGGGCCGGCGCGCCCTCGACCTGCTCGACGACATGGCCAACTGGGGCCAGAAGAAGTATCTCCCCGGCGAGGTCGACGTCTTCAAGCTCGACCACACGCACGAGCTCTTCGGGCACATGAACATCAATTACGTCCGCCTCGACCCCGACCGCCTGCCTCGCTTCACGGACGGCTGGCAGCCGGTGGTCGACAGCCTGCGTTCCGGCCGGTTCTTCGTCACGACGGGTGAGGTCTTGATCCCGGAATTCCTGGTCGACGGCCAGCCGAGCGGATCCACGGTTGTGTTGGGGAAGGGGGGCAAAGCCGAGGTGCGCGTCGACCTGAAATGGACGTTCCCACTCAACTATGTCGAGCTGATCTCCGGCGATGGGTCGCGTGTGTATCGCGATCGAATCGATTGTTCCGACACGGCCCCCTTCGAAGGCCGAACTCTGCGCAAGAGTCCTGACCTCACCGGGCGAACCTGGATCCGCCTGGAAGCGTGGGACGTCGCCGGCAACGGAGCCTTCACGCAGCCGGTCTGGCTGGCACCGTCCCGAGAATGACGGCCGTTCGATCTCGAAGTGACCGTCGGGCTGGTCACTTCGGCGGCCAAGGAACCCGCTCCCAGGGTGTTCAACACCATGCTCCTCCCGAAGCTCAAGCCAGTCTGGGCCGTTCTCGGCGGTTCCACATTGTTGGCCTGTGCGTTTTCAGGCGCGCTGACTTCTCGGGCCGACGAACCACCGCCGGCCGCTCCGGCTCGAGCCCCCGCGGCGCGGCCCCCGGTGCGCGGGGATGATGCCTCCGCGTTTGTCCAATCGATCCGGGAGCAGGAGTCGTGGATCGATCGCGTCGAGAGCCTGTCACTGAAGGCGGAAGTGCACTGGGAGACGACGCCCAGAGGAATCGCGAAACGGCGACGGGAGCTCCAGAAGCGGTTCCCCGCCGGGTTTGACATTGAAGGGAACCGCGGTCTTCGGCCGAGTACGGTGGAGACAGTCGAGCTCGCCTTCGACCGACAGCGAGCGCGGTGGTGGGATTACTGGGATCCGGCGTGGTTCGATCTCCGAGTCTGGGATGGCAAGCGGACCGTCGCGCATCACTCCTACGATAACGGTCCCGACCAGGAGGAGTACCTGATCAAACACGACCCGGCTGGGTTGATGTCGGACGCCTGGGTGCACTTCTTCAGTTTCCGCGCCGGGCCTCACCGACCCTGGTATCGACCGGCGGAACGCGAATCAGCGATCCGATTGCTGGGAAAGCCGGAGGATTTCGTCTATGGCGGTCGGGCCGAGTTCCACGGCACGGAATGCCATGTCGTGAGCTGCCGGGCTAACTGGACGACGTTCTACATCGCCGTCGCCGACGGACGCCTGCGCGGCGCGAAGGAAGGGGCGCAGAAACCGCCCGAGAAGCGGCTGCTCAATCTGCTCAACCGCCAGGGCCACTCGTTCCATGACACAGAGGAAATGCGGACCTGGATTCAATCCCGAACGCCGGAGGAGGCGCGCGCGATCGACCGAGAGCAGTCGGCGAACTTACCGCGGCTGGTGGACCCCGTCTTTGACTACTGGCTCTCGGATTACAAGGAGGTCGCGCCGGGTTGGTGGCTGCCGATGACGCAGCACGCGAGCTCGTATTTCATGGACGAAGACGGCAAGCTCGCCATCGAGGAGACTCACCAGATAAGGATCACCGAGGTGAGGGTCAATATCCGGCTGCCTGCTGCCATGTTCACGGTCGAATTCCGCGAGGGTGTTCTGATCACCGATCAAACACATAACCCAAAATTGACATACCGCCACCAGGCGAAGTTCACACCCGAGGAATGGGAGGCGATTGTCGCGGTGGGGAAGAAGCCCGCTGACCGCGACCAAGCCCGTTGGCTGAAGCAGGCCGCCCTGATCGGTCGGCGCGCGCCCGAGTTCCCCACCGGAGCGACGTGGCCGAGCGGCAAGCCGCTCAGATGGTCGGATCTGCGCGGTTCGGTGGTCATCCTCGCCTTCTGGGCCGAGTGGAGCAGCCCTTGCCGCAGCGAGTTGTCTGCCCTGGCGAGAATCTACCAGAACCGCGCGGCCAACGGCCTCATCGTCATCGGTGTCCACCCCCCGGGTAGCAACGAGGACGAAATCCGCAAATTCATGAAACAGTTCGACGTCGGCTATCCGATCTGCATTGACGTTCCCTCGCCGAAGGGAGCCGCGGCCTGGGGGCTCCTCTTCGAGCAGTTCGCCGTGGATCGCATCCCCCACGCGATCATCGTCGATCACCAGGGGAAAATCGTCGCGACCGGCAGCCCCGGAGATATGATTGTCAAGGCGAAGGAGCTGGCCAAGGAACAGAAACGAGGACGCGAATAGTATCGACGTTGAATACTCGCGACCCCAGGTCAAGCTCAGGTCTGCCCCCGAGGGGGCGTTCCAGCAACCCCATTTCCGCGGAGCGAAATGCCGAACCATCCACCCCATGGCGACGTAACAGCAATGATCGCTCCGGACCAAGAAGACCGAGTCCTTCGGGAATGGCGAACTCGGCGGACGGAGCGTCTCATCGACCCAGGGAAGGGGTTCGGATCATGGACCACTTGCGCCGGCGAGAGCGTGATCGTCGCTTCGCTCCGTGCGTCGAAGGGATGGAAACCCGGCAACTCCCGTCCTTCATCGTTCCCTTCTCGACCTCTTCGCTCTGGCTCCCGCCAACGTCGTTTTTTTCCTACTCCGCTTCCAATCAACTGGCGGCTCGAGCGGCCATTGTCCGCCATGAGTACGACCAGTACGTCGGCGTGATGAAGACGCTCGAGCTCAAGTCACGAGCCGCTCCAGGGCAAGTCCTGGCCTTGTGCGACGACGCCCGCGCGATCTCCGAGGCGGCCTCCGCGGCGAATCTGCCGCCAGCGTTCGCCAGGAACAAGGCCGTCGAGGTGTCGCTTCAGCTCGACCGTTCCCCGCTCTACGGCTCGATTGGAGACTCGGGCTGGGCCGAGGTATCGGCCCGACTGACCACGAATCTCGACAGCCTCAACGTCCCGCAACCTCTCATCGACGGCACGCTCGCCGACATGAAAGCCCTCGCGGCTTCCGCCGGCGTTGGCTCGGACGGATTCCAGACCTTTACCAACGACTTCAATACGTTACGGGACGGCGAGTCGTCGCTCCCCACCAACCCTTACTACCACTTCGCGGACCCAGGCCTCTATTACACCCAGCACCTCCGCAGCTTCTTCCGTGGCTGGGGCGCGCAGAAAGTCGCCGCCCTGGCCAAGCTTCAAAACGACCTGCGGGCGGTCCAGGCCGAGAGCCATGTCGAGGCGGCCGGCTTCGCCGTGGTCCGTCGCGACGTCCGGGCCCTGGAGAGCCTCGGCTCCGCCGTGCCGAGCGTGTCGACGCAGCAGTTGGACGAGGTCTACCTCAAAGCCTTTACACAAGGCGTGCCGACCCCTGAGGATCTCTCGCAGCTCCGGTCAAGCCTGGTGAAAATCCTCGGCCCGGCCGGCTCAGCGCGCCGCCTCTCGTCCGTCGATCGACTGGTTGCCGACGCCCCAGCCTTTGACCGGGCCGCGGGTGCCTCGGCAACCCACCTCCAGTTGATCGTCTACGACGTCGGAGCAGTCGTCGACGCAGGCGGCGACGATACCCTCAACCCCTTCAAGGTAACGATCGCGCCCGCTCCTTCGGCGAAATGGAAATAACGGGCTCTTGCATTGAGCCGTCCGCGAAAAAAAGAGAAACCCGGCGGACGGTGAGCGCTGGCCAGTTGACGGGCTGATGGCCTCATTGACGCTCCGTGGTTGCGACCGCACCTCCGCGCCGCGCTGTGGGTCAAGGAGCCTTCTCGTACACGCGCACATAATCGACATACATGTCGGCCAGCCCGTTGTACCGGGACAGATCGACGGGCCACCCGCCTCCGGTGGCGAGATTGACCATGAAGAAGAGCGGGCGCTCTCGACAGACCGGCAGCGTCGCGTGGCGGCCGACCTCGATGTCGTCGCAATAGTAGATCGTGTCCGTCTCGGTGACCTTGCAGCCGTAGACGTGGAACGTCTCGAACCAGGTGGAGGGGATGCCGGCCTTGTGCATGTGAATGGGATTATGCATCCCGTCATACGCCTGCTTTTCGATGGCCTTGCCTAGGTCGCCCTGGTTCCAGCAGTGCGGGCTGATCATGTACGAGTCGCCGGCGTTCGGTGCGCGGGGGCCTTCGCCGCCATAAGCTTCGATGATGTCCAGCTCGTCGCACGGCGTCTTGTCGCCCTTGATCTTGTAGTCCGTCATGTAATCCGTCATGAGCCAGAAGCCCGGCCACGTGCCGACCGAGTTCGGGCCGGTGAACCGGCATTCAAAGTAGCAGGGAAGCGTGACCTTGATGCCGCTGCCGTCGTTCTTCAGGGAGGAGATCAGCCCGGAACTTTGCGTCTTGTCGCTGGCCCTGATCCGCAGATAGGAATCGACCCGGGCGAACGGGTTCTTGGGGGAATCGCGGCCGGAGAAAACGTGGATGCTAAAGTCCTGGGAGCCGTTCGGCGGCTTGTGATCGTAGTAGGTGGCCTTGGGGTCGGTGCTGGAGATGGAGAGGAGTCCGTTGAAGTCGTCGGCAAACACCAGCGACATCCCTTGCGCCGCTGGCGGGGGATGCCTGGGGATTCCTTCGTTCCACAAAACGCCGCGCTGGTTATAGAGCTGCAGGTAGCAATTGTCTTTGACTGCCCCGTTCTGCCCGGCGATCCGCAGCGTGACGGGGCCATGCGGATACTGATCCGCCGGGAAGACGAACGAGCCGTTGCCTTTCGCATCGAGTGCCACGGTGGCGACGGTCGAATCCTTGCCGAAGACACCGCTATCCTTCCAGCATCTGACGGTCACGCCCTTGAAGCCGGGGGCCGAGAGGGTGACGCGGGTGTCGCCGTTCACGTCGGAGCCGTAGTCCGGCGAGACCACGGACACCTGGCACCCCAGGGTCTCATCCGCGCTCTTCTCGGAGTCCACGCTCAGGGAATCGAAGGACAAGTTGCCTAGGGCGGGCAATGGCCTGTCGTGATCCGTGGGCTGACCGATGCCGAACCTGATCTCGGTGATCGGGTAATCGATCTTGCCGTTCTTGTCTCCTCCCCATGTCTCGTGGCCGGAGTCCAGGTCGATGACGGTTTCTTTCCAGCCCGTGAAATCGATCATGCCACCCTGGCCCGTATTCTTGCTGAACTGGTGCGTCTCGCCACCGGCGTCGCCCAACTGCACCCCGTACGAACACTTCGAGTTGTCACCGTAAAGCATGAAACGGAGTTGATGGACCGGCGCTTGAATCTTGGTCTTGTTCGGGATCCCGAGGTACTGGTATTGCCCTGCGCCGATGAACTTGTAATGCAACTTCAGGCACTGTTTCCCGCCGTGCGGGTGCTCGGTTGACAACTGGACCGAAGCATTCTCGTTGGGGATATTGACCACCCAGACGTTCGGCAGCGAAGCAGCCTTCTCGATCCTGCACCATCACGCGCGTCGATCCCGACGCCGGCGTCATCGCGGTGGTCAACAGGAACGACAGTTGAATGATCATTATCTTCTCCAAGCTGGAAAGCGCTTGGTTCAAAGGTTGCTTCCCGTTGGAACCGCAGCGGTTCTCGGAAGCTTCCGGCGCACATTCCATTCTTATGTCGTCCTGTATGGTAGCGGGCAGCGTTTCCCCTGACTATAATCACGAAATCGACAATCGTTTTCGGAGGGTTGCGCCATGCGTCAGTTGCTTGTGTTCGTTTGGGTTGTCCTGGTTGGACGGACCGCGCTGGCAGATCCGCCCGTCAAAGTCGCCTCGATCGAGGGTGTGACGGAGTACAGGCTTGGCAACGGCGCACGGGTGGTGCTCTTTCCTGAGGCGTCGCGGCCAACCGTGACCGTGAACATGACGGTGCTCGTTGGCAGCCGCCACGAAGGGTACGGGGAATCCGGCATGGCCCACCTGCTCGAGCACATGGTCTTCAAGGGCACGCCCTCCCACCCGGAAGTGTCGAAGGCGCTTCGCGATCACGGGGCCCGCTTTAACGGCAGCACGGATAACGACCACACAAACTACTACGAGACCATGCCCGCGACGGACGAGGACCTCGAGTTCGGCATCGCCATCGAATCCGATCGTCTCGTCAACAGTTACGTCAAGGGTGCGGACCTGCTGTCTGAAATGACGGTCGTTCGCAACGAATTCGAACGCGGCGAGAACAACCCCAGCTCCATCCTGAACGAGCGGATCTACGCGGCGGCCTACCAGTGGCACAACTACGGCAAGGCCACCATCGGCAGCCGCTCCGACATCGAACGCGTGCCCATCGAAAACCTCCAGGCCTTTTACAGGAAATACTATCAGCCGGACAACGTCGTGCTGATCGTGGCCGGCAAGTTCGAGGAGGCGAAGGCCCTCTCCCTCGTGGAAAAATACCTCGGTTCGATACCGAAACCGACGCGCAAGCTCGATGCCACCTACACCGAGGAACCACCTCAAGATGGCGAACGCGCTGTCACGCTGCGCCGGGTTGGCGCAGTCGGCTCGGCGGGCGTGGCCTATCACGTCCCCGCGGCATCGCACGCCGACTGGGCACCGCTGAGTCTGCTGGGCGGCATCATCTCGCAGGCGCCGAACGGCCGGCTTTACAAGGCCCTGGTCGAATCAAAGATGGCCACGAACGCGCGCGCCAATTTGGACAACTCGCACGATCCCGGCCTCTTTTTCGCTTCGGCTTCCTGCCCGCCGGAAACGCTCGACGCAGTGCGCGACGCGCTCGTGAAAACGCTCGAATCTCTGGCCGACGTGCCGTTCACCGACGACGAAGTGAACAAGGCGAAAGTCCGCAACAAGCGGAACGCCGAGATGCTCCAATCGAACAGCCAGGCGATGGCCCAAGCGCTCAGTTCCTCGTCGAGCCACGGCGACTGGCGGTTGCTCTTTATCCAGCGCGATCGCGTCGCCGCCCTGACAGCCTCGGACGTCAATCGCGTGGCGAAAGCCTATTTCCAGAAGCCCAACCGCACGGTCGGTCTCTATATCCCAGCCAAGGAATCGACGCGACTGGCGGTGCCGAGCGCTCCGCCCATCGACCTGGTCGTGAAGGATTACAAAGGAGGCACCGTCGCGGCGGCGGGCGAAGCCTTCGACCCCTCGCCGGCCAATCTGGATTCCCGAATCAAGCTCATCAACGAAACCGGCTTGAAAGCCGGCCTGTTGCACAAGAAGAATCGCGGCGAGACAGTTTCGCTCGTGCTGACCTTGCACTACGGCAACCACGAATCACTCAAGGGCGAAACGGCCGCGGCTGGGATGCTTCCCGGCCTGATGCTGGCCGGGACGAAGAAACACGATCGCCAGGCCCTCCGCGAGGAACTCGATTCGCTGGGCATCCGCATCGTAAGCGGCGGTGGTGGCGGCGGCCGCGGGCGTCGCGGCGGTCGCGGTGCCGGCGGAGGCGGTAACCCGGGGCAACTGACCTTTTCCGTCGAGGCCAAACGGGGCACGCTTCCGCAGGCGCTCAAGCTGCTAGGAGAGGTCCTCCGCGAGCCGGCCTTCCCCGCTGCGGAATTTGAAACCTCGAAACTCCGCATGGCTTCGATGCTCTCCTCCGGTCGCACCGAACCGGCCGCCCTGTCCCGAAACAAGCTCAGCCGCGCCCTGTCGCCGTACTCGAAGGATGACGTGCGGTATGTGCCGACCCTCGAGGAAACGATCGACCGCGCCAAGCAAGTCACACTCGAGCAGATCAAGACGCTTTACGAAACGCAGATCGGCGGCTCGCACGCCGAGCTGGGCGTCGTCGGCGACTTTGATCCGGAGAGCACGCCGCGGCTGGTCAAGGAAATACTGTCAGGCTGGGAAGCGAAGGTGCCGTACAAGCGGATCGAACGCAAGGT
>JBIOJM010000160.1:0-21303 GCA_044450785.1 Isosphaerales bacterium | reverse complement strand
CGCCCGCTGACCGATGCGGCAAGTCCCAGAAACCGCCGAGAATCAGGGGTGGTCCCGGAGGAAACTGCCCAGCCTTGGATGACTCAGACTGCGTAACAGTTCGGGTCCAGTAACTTCGTAAGGATTCGGGTCCATTGACAGAACAGGCTCATCGCGCGGAAGAACGAAGATATTCCCATCACGGGGTCGTTGTTCGGGCCGGCCTTCGCGGCCTCCAGCAGGGCCTTCTCGGCGGCAATATCGTTGCCGTTGCGGTACTCGGCCGCGCCGAGGTCCAGCAGGTGCCAGCCCACACCGTTACCGAGCTTCACCGCCGCGCGACCCAAGTCGAGCGCCGCTCCGAGCTCCGTCTCGTCGGTGGACGGCACGAAGCTGCAAACAAAGGACGCGCGCCCCGCGGTGGACGCGTCGTTGGTGCCCCTCGCGAACGCGAGGACGCGCTGCCGGGTGGCGGCGAGCTCCTGCTTTTGCCCAAACGACGCCTGGAGGGCGGCGACCTTTGGGGAAAGCAGCGTGTCCCGCGGATCGGCGGCCGAAACCCTGGCGAGATACGGGACCGCCTCGCGCGTGCGGCCGGCCTCCTGGTAGACCTTGGCGAAATTGGTCAACAAGACGGCGTCGGTCGTCTGGTCGGTAATGGCTTTGCGATATTCGGCGATCGCCCGCTCCCAATCCTTATCGGCCGCGTACCGATTGCCGAGGGCTGCGGCCGCAGCCGGATGCCGCTTGACCAGCTTGTCGAGGGCCTTCTGGTCACCGATAACGAGGTACGCGGCAGCCAGCTTCACCCAGGGATCGGTGAGCTTCATTGCAGCTAGGCGTTCGCTTTCATGCTCAAACGCCACGGGATCGTCGGTGAATGCCAGCCGGAAACAGCCCAGGTTGTGTTGCCCCCCCAAGGACGAGGAACAGATTTCGATTTTCAAGTCGTCATCCGCAGCACGTTCGAGTCGGGTGGCGATGACGGCCGTATTCTTCTTGCCGGCCCATTCCGCGTTGCCCCAACCTCTGGAATCGAGTCTGCCGTCGATCACGCTTCGAGAGTTCTGGAACTCGTCGTACGCCACGGTGATGTCCGTCAAAGGGACCGGGGCGCCGCCGGAAAAAACGCGTAGGTCAAAAAGATAGAAGTTGCCGTTATTGGGGAATCTTCCGGGACCGTTATGGGGCAAGGTCGGATGGGGCAGTGCCTCCAGCCGGATCGCAGTGATCTGCTTGAGATCGTTCTTTGCGACCATGGAATAAACGTCCCGATCCGGATTCGTGCCGCTGGCCAGAACGGAACCGGCGGGCTGGAGCGTGAGCGTCGCACCGCCCGCGGATTTCATTTCGGTCGGCTTCAGGACGGTCCAGTGTTTTGTGTCCACAAGCAGCACGTCGGCCAGCTCTGCGACCCATGCCGAGTTTTCAGGTTCGTTCGCCAGCTTTTCTTCGAACACTGCGCGGGCTTTGGTGCGGGCTAGGTCGGCCAAGGGTGCATTGCCATGGTCGACATGATGACGGGCCAGTGCGGCCTGGAACGGCCCATCGCTCGCTGCGCGCTCTCTCAGTTTTTCGAGCACGCCATCGAGCGCCTCGGCTTCCGCGATGATCTTGGCTTCGCCGGCGCGGTCCGCGGCGAAAGGGAGTGCCTCGGTGAACGAGGCGACGGCCTGGTTTGTTTCACCTTGGAGGGCGTAAGCCTTTCCGAGGGCGACAAAGAAGTCCACGAGCTCGCGGCCTTTCAGATCCAGGCGACTTCGCGTGGCTTCTAATGTTTTCACATCGCTCGTGAACGACACTCGGAAGCGGCCCAGAAATACCTTGTCATCGCCGGAAATCCCTTGCTTGAGCTGGACCGTCAATCGCAATGCCTGGCCGTCGCC
Organism: Isosphaerales bacterium; assembly: GCA_044450785.1. Classification (GTDB taxonomy): domain Bacteria; phylum Planctomycetota; class Planctomycetia; order Isosphaerales; family Isosphaeraceae; genus JBIOJM01. The sequence continues at coordinate 19,438 of JBIOJM010000160.1, read as the reverse complement.
AACTTCTTCGGCGAGATCGAAGACCGCCTCAAGGTCTTTGTGGAATTCCGGGTGGACGCCCCAAGCGGTGCTGTCGTCGCCATCAATCGCTGCTCGGACGTCCCAACCCGCCTGGTTGAAATCCGCCCATGCATTCCGTAAGGCGATCGGCCGCGCCTTGCCGCGGCTCTGGGCGGATGCCGCCAGCAGCGTCAGTTCATCGAGCGTGATGTTTCCGTTTGAGGCCCACCCCGGTCCGCCGCCGGGTAAGCGGGAATCGGCCAGGGCTTCGACACGAAGACCCTTGATGCCCTTCATTTCAGACGTGAACACGAGCGAGTAAGTGTCAAATCGACCCGGATGGTCTTGGTGCGCGAAAACCGAACCATCTTCCTGCAATTCCAGTCTGGCACCAGATTCGGTTTTCATCTCGACTGGGACCGGGACCGTCCAATGGCCGCCTTGGGTGGACAGCCGCGTGAAAAACTCGCGGGATTTCTCCAGCTCGGCTTGTGCCTTTGCAGGCTCGTTCTCGGCCAGAAGCTGCATGCCCCGCTGCGCACTCTTTCGAGCCAGAGCCAGCCGAAGTTGTTGATCATCAGGCTGTCGTTTGGCCAGTTCGTCAAGGACTTCGGCAAAGCGGGCATTGAGTTCCTGGCCTCGTCATTGTCGGCCCGCTCGAGTGCTTTGCTGAAGCATTCTAGCGCCGCATCGTTGCGACCGTTCAAGGCGTACCCGGCCCCCAGTCTGGACCAGGGATCGGTGGGCTTCATTGCGGCGAAACGTTTCTGTTCCCCGACGAGAGCGCCCGGGTCTCCTGTGACCGAGAGGCTTCCAGACACCCACGCTCTCCGGGCTTCCAGACACCCTCTCCGTGAGACTCGAAGGATCAAAGTAGCGCCGCGCGGGGAATCTTTTTCCGTGGGGTACTTGACACGGTTGGACGATTTGGTACTTTTGTCCATTACTGTTATTGTGCACATGGTCTTCGCCGCGAATGCCTGTCGCTGTGTCGGGAGTCTCACTGATGCCTACATACGCCCGGCGCCAGATCGTCGTTGAAGATATGGTCGGCGTTTATCACTGCATTGCCCGATGCGTCCGTCGGGCCTTCCTCTGTGGCATCGACCCGTACACCGGGCAGGACTATAGTCACCGCAAAGAGTGGATTCTCGATCGGATGCGCGAGTTAGCAGGGCTTTTCGCCATCGAGGTTTGTGGCTATTCCGTGATGAGCAACCATCTCCATCTCGTGCTCCGCAATCGACCGGACATCGCCGAGCAATGGTCGGCCGACGAGATCGCCCTGCGATGGTGCAGAGTTTTCCCTCCCCGCGACGATGCCACGGGTGAGCGCGTCGAGCACGGCGAGCACGACTTGGCCATGCTCACGGCGAACTCCGAAAGGCTTGTGGAACTGCGTAAGCGTCTCACCAACCTGTCATGGTTCATGAGATGTTTGTGCGAGAAAATCGCCCGTACTGCCAATCACGAGGACGGCTCAAGCGGAAGATTCTGGGCCGGCCGCTTCAAATCGGTGGCATTGCTCGATGAAGCGGCGATCTTGGCGTGCAGCGTTTATGTCGACCTCAACCCGATCCGGGCCGGACTGGCGACGACGCCGGAGGAATCGGCGTACACCTCGGGCCGCGACCGGATCCGGAGCATGCACGAGACCTCGACCAGATTGACTTCAAAGGATGAAAACAGCTCGCTTGAGACCTGCGAGCGCCCCGACGCCTGGCTCTGTGAACTGACATTGCAAGAAACGGCAACCGAGCCCGCGTCCACGACTGCCGTCGGCGCTGCCTCCCCACGGCAAGAATCGGCATCACAGGCCGTGCCAGTCGCGACCGCCGTCGCGGACGCGGTCGGTGGCTCCCAGCCTTCCACCAATTCCAGTCCAACCTCTGGCATCGCCGCCCCGGTCGCCGCCCCGCGGCGTCTGCATGCGAGGGCGTCCGACCAAGGGTTCCTGCCGATCCAGGTCGAGCACTATGTCATGCTGCTGGATTGGACGGGGCGGGAACTTCGCGCGGACAAGCGCGGGGCGATTCCGGATCACCTGGCCCCAATCGTGGAGCGGCTGGGGCTCAATCGATCGAACTGGGTGGAAACTGTGCGCGGCTTCGGACGACTATTCAAGCAGGCGGCAGGGCGATCGAGCTCGCTCGTCGATGCCGCGGCACGCCGTTCGCGGCGCTGGTTCCAGGGTAAGGCGGCGGCTCGGGCCGCCTTTGTGTAGGCCACTGGTTCGACACCGAACGGCAAAACAGACAGCTCCAATACGCTTTCAGTCGAAGAGTGTGGTCGGCTCGCACGCTCAACTCGCTGCCCGGCGCCATGTCGACAGGACGAACCGTTCAACTTGTTCAGTCCAGCGATCACGCGAGCACGACGGTCGATTCGATAGGCTCGGTCTCAGACCGCCTCGAGGCTCCGAGAGCGAATGCGCTTGCCAATTGCTTCGACTGGCGAGTTTGTGGATGTCTGAATTCCTGAATTCCCTTGCCGATTGCTTCGACTGGCGAGTTTATGGATGTCTGAATTCCCGATTGCTTCGACTGGCGAATTATGGATGTCTGAATTCCCGATTGCTTCGACTGGCGAGTTTATGGATGTCTGAATTCCTGGATGTCTGAATTCCTGGATGTCTGAATTCCCAGGGGATGTCTTTGAGCTGACCTTGAACCCACTCCTCGGAAATCGGCAGCGGCTTTCGCGATTTGTCGCGAGGTGGATAAAGGCGTCCCCAGCGCCGCACGACCTCATCGTCAGTCCAATCCGTGGCGACCTCCGGATCGAGCCGCGCTAGCAGATGCAAATGATTGTCCATCACCGAGAATCCGCCGACGCCCACCGCGAAAATCTGTGCGAGTTCCGCGAGTCGATCTTCGACGCACTGCTTACGATCGAGCAAGCCTTCACCGAGCAGGAATGCGCGTCGGACGCAATGTGTCACGCAGTGGTACCAGCGAGTGACGGACACATCGACCAATTCTCTGCGAGCGATTGTCATGGTGGGATCTCCCTGGATGGTCCGGTTACTATACGCAAGCGCAGTATGCCCGTCAAGATCAACGCGCGAGGGATTCTTTGCTTGCTTACACCCCTCTCAGAGAAGAAGGGCGCGCCTTTTTGTCTCGGGCGCGCCCTTGCTCCAGTGCTTCATACGTCCATGCGTGTCGCACGAGCAACTAGGTCACCAGGCCCTGCGATGCCTGTCCTGGCACATCTGCGATGCCTGTCCTGGCACATCCTGCGATGCCTGTCCTGGCACATCGTCCTGGCACATCCTGCGATGCCTGGCACATTGTCCTGGCACATTTGTCCTGGCACATTCTGGTACATAGTCCTGGCACATCGGATGTGTGCCCTGCCCGCCATCGACCACTCTGACCGCTCGCTGTACGAGTTTGGTGAGTTTCATCCCGATCGATCTTCGAGGAGGGAGATGCGCCTCGGCTGCCGCGGATCGGACTGAGGACGATCGTCGCCGACAAGCTCCTGCTCGTAATCGATGGCGATCGTCGACAGGCGACGCTGAAGGCGGAGGGCTGGCTCTGACAGGGGCGCCGGAATCGGGGGCGCGGTTCGTTGCATCTCGAATCGAGGATCTCGGTCTTTGTCACTTGCTCTGACTTTATTCGCTCACGTTCAGCATCAGGAATCAACAGGGCGAACGGACCAGTCGGGCAGCAGACCGAAAGCGAGCCTCGGGTGCGAGGAGCTTCGCGGTGTCTACTTTGGTCTTTGTCTTCGACCGGCTCGCTCTGCGAGAATGTCGAAACGCCGGAAGTCCGCTTACCGACGGTCACGCTGAAAACAAAAAACAAAGTCTGTCACCGCGAAGCCCCCCAGAAGTCCGCTTACCGACGGTCACGTTGAAAACAAAAAACAAAGTCTGTCACCGCGAAGCCCCCAGTCACCGCGAAGCCCCCAAGTCTGTCACTGCGAAGCCCCCCAAAGTCTGTCACCGCGAAGCCCTCAAGTCTGTCACCGCGAAGCCCCCTCGTCACTTGCGGTCCCCCGCCTTGGTCAGCAGCCGATCGACGTCGCCCCAGAGCTGTTTGCACGTGGCGCGTTCCTCTTGGAGCAGCTTGGCTAACGCGGCATCGTCGCGAATGCCTGCGAGGTCGCTGTCTTCCTTCCAGTGCTTGAGGGTCGACGCCACGACCGGCCGGGCTTGCGGCGGGCCGGATTCGAGGATCTTTGACCAGCCAGCCAGTTCGGCGTTGAGCCAATCGAGGGCCTGGCGGCGCAGCTTGACCTTGGAGGCGTCATCAGGCGGTGGATTGTCCTTGCCCTTCCCGCAACCGGCCAGCGCCGCGGCACAGGCAGCGTTGTAGCGATTCCCGGCCTGGGGGTTGTCGGCGAGCTTGGGATCGGCCTCAAGGGCTCCGGCCCAGAGCCGTGATGCCGCGGCGTAACGCTGGGTGTCGCAGGCCCGCTGGGTCAGCGCCAGGCGCTCGGCGTTGTCCTTCGGCGCCTCCCCCTTGAGCATAGCGGCCAGGCGGGCGTCGAGGGCCGCGGAGCGAGGGTCGCTGGCGTCCAGCTCGGCCAGTTCTCGTTCGGCCTCGATGGCTTCACCTTCGCGGCCCAGGCCCCGCGCGGCTTTTGACAGGTAGGTCAGATGCTCCACCAGAAACTGCCTGTATTCGGGGTTCCTCGGGTAGGCGGCCAGGGCCTTCTTCTGCCTGACGATCGCCTCGCGAAGTCTCTCGCGGGCCTCCTGGAACCGTTTCGCCCCGAGGTCGACTCCGGCCAGGTTCTGCAGCATCCCGCCCAGCAAGTGTGCGTAATCGGGCGACTCCGGATGATCGGCGGCGAGCTTCTGCAGGATCGCCAGGCCCTTGCGGGACTCGACCTCCGCCTCCGCGAGCCTGCCCGCTTTCACCAGCAGCCCGCCGAGGTTCATGTGGCTATTGGCCCGCCTGCTGAGGAACCAGGTGACGGTGGGGTTGTCGTCGGCCAGCTTCTGCTGGATCGCCAGCGCCTTGCGGTGCTCGGCCTCCGCCTCCGCCGGCTTGCCAGTATCCGCCAGCACGACGCCGAGGTTGTTGTGGCTATCTGCCAGGCCGCTGCGGAAGTCGGTGACGGCGGGGTTGTCGTCGGCCAGCTTCTGCTGGATCGCCATCGCCTTGCGGAACTCGGCCTCCGCCTCCGCCGGCTTGCCCGTGTTGCACATCAGGGCGCCGAGGCTGTTGTGGCTGCCTGCCAGGTTGCTGCGGAATTCGGTCACGGCGGGGTTGTCGTCGGCCAGCTCCTGCTCGATCGCGAGCGCCTTGCGGAACTCGGCCTCCGCCTCCGCCGGCTTGCCCGGGCCCGACAGCAAGTAGCCAAGGTTGTGGTGGCTGCCCGCTAGTGACTTGCGGAATTCGGTGACGGCCGGGTTGTCATCGGCCAGCTTCTGCCTGATCGCGAGCGCCTTGCGTTGCTCGGCCTCCGCCTCCGCGGGCTTGCCCGTGTCCGACAGCAGGATGTTGAGGTTGTTGTGACTGTTCGCCAGGTCGCGGCGGAATTCGGTGACGGCCGGGTTGTCGTGGGCCAGCTTCTGCTGGATCGCCATCGCCTTCTTGTACTCGGCCTCCGCCTCCGCCGGCTTGCCCGTTCGTCGCAGCAGCTCGCCGAGGTTGTTGTGGCTGCTCGCCAGTTTACAGTGGAAGTCGGTGACGGCGGGGTTGTCGTCGGCCAGCTTCTGCTGGATCGCCAGTGCCTTGCGCCACTGGGCCTCCGCCTCCGCCGGCTTACCCGTGGTCAAAAGCAGGATGCCGAAGCCGTTATGGCTGATAGCCAGGATGCTGCGGAATTCGGTGACGGCGGGGTTGTCGTCGGCCAGTTTCTGCTCGATCAGAAGCGCCTTGCGGTACTCGGCCTCCGCCTCCCCCGGCTTGCCCGTGTCCGCCAGCAAGAAGCCGAGGTTGTGGTGGCTGCCCGCCAGGGACTTGCGGAAGTCGGTGACGGCGGGGTTGTCGTCGGTCAGCTTCTGCCTGATCGCGAGCGCCTTGCGGCACTCGGCCTCTGCCTCCGCCGGCTTGCCGGTGTTCGACAGCAGAATGTGGAGGTTGTTGTGGCTGAGAGCCAGGCTCGCGCGGAAGTCGGTGACGGCGGGGTTGTCGTCGGCCAGCTTCTGCTGGATCGCCAGCGCCTTGCGATACTCGGGCTCCGCCTCCGCCGGCTTGCCCGTTTGTCGCAGCAGTTCGCCGAGGTTGCAGTGGCTGCTCGCCAGTCTACTGCGGAATTCGGTGACGGCGGGGTTGTCGTCGGCTAGCTTCTGCAGGATCGCCAGCGCCTTGCGCCACTCGGCCTCCGCCTCTGGCGGCTTGCCCGTGGTAAAAAGCAGGATGCCGAGGTTAACGTGGCTGTTCGCCAGTGCCGTTTGCCGGTCGTTGTCCGTCGGGTCCGCCGCGGCGAGGGCCGCCTCGAGGTCGCGGGCCTGCTCCAGCGCACGCCGGGCCTCGGCCGTGTGGCCGATGGTGCGGAGAAGTTCGCCCGCCCGGTAGCCGGCGTCGGCGAAGGCCGACCGAGCTGCCGCGTCCTCCGGCGGGCTGCCGCCCGAGGTCGCCACCACCGAGCGCGCGCGCTCGTAGGCCGCCAGCGCCTCCTCGGATTTGCCGGTGGCTTCCAGGGCCGCGCCGACGGCCACGAGGCTGCGGGCCACGTCGACCGCCGTCGCCGGGTCGGCCCCCGGCAGTTTTGCGAGCGCCTCGCGGCCCGCCAGCACCCGCAAGTGCAGCGCCAGGGCGTCGTCCTTGCGGCCAACCTGATTCGCCAGGCCGGCCACCTCGTAGTTCGCCTTCAACAGCGCCCGCCGCGAGGGCAAGTCGGTGTCGTCCTTCAGCAAGGCGCCGAGCTTCTCGTAGAAGTCGGCTGCCGACTTCAACAGGCGATCACGCAGATCCTTGAACTTCTCTTCTCTGAGCAGGAAGTCCTTACTCACGCCCGTGTGGAACGTCTTGATGGCATCGACGGCCAGGTTGTAGCGGGCGGCGATCTTGGCGTTGGCGGCCGAGAGCGCGGTGTTCTTGTCCGCGAGGGCGAGATTGGCTCGGGCCTGCACGGCCAGCACCGCCGATAGCCCCACCATCCCGGCCAGCAAGGCCGCCGCCGCGGCGGTCACCCCGGTGCGGTGCCGCGTCAGCCAGCGCAGCATTTTGCGCGTCCACGGCTCGGCCCACGCCGAGACCGGCTCGTCGGCCATCCACCGCTCGATATCCTCGGCGAGCGCCCGGCAGGAGCAGTACCGACCTTCGGGCTTCAGGGCCATCGCCTTCTTGCAAATGGTTTCGAGGGCCTTATCGATCGACGGGTCGAGCCGCCGTGGCGGGGCGAACTCGCCCCGCTGGACCCTGCGGAGGATTTCGCCGACGTCGTCGCCTTCAAACGGCGGCTTGCCGGTCAAGAGGCAAAAAAGGGTCGAGCCGAGCGAGTACACGTCGCTCCACGCGCCCAGCCGGTCGAGATCGCCGCCCGCCTGCTCGGGGCTCATGTACGCCGGCGTGCCCAGGGCGCTGCCGGGCAGCGTCTCGGCGCTGCCACTGGCCGAGGAGGGCACGAGCGTCCGCTCGCCGGTGCCCGAGCCCGGCTCGACCCGACCCAGCGATTTGGCCAGCCCCCAGTCGACCACCAGCGTCTCGCCGTGCTTGCCGACGATCACGTTGCCCGGCTTGATGTCGCGGTGCAGCACGCCGCGCGAGTGCGCGTAGTCGATGGCGTTGCAGACGTCGGTGAACCGCCGCAGCAGCTTGCGCAGCTCCAGCGAGCGGCGCCCGGGGTCCTTTTTCAGCACCTCATCGGCGTGGAAGTGCTCGATGGCCTCCTTAAGGCTGTCCCCCTTGATGAACCGCATCGCGTAATACGGACGGCCGCCGGCATAGGCGCCCAGCCCGTAAACCGGGACGATGCCCGGGTGCTCCAGCCCGCCGGTGATCTCGGCTTCCATGAGAAACCGCTGCCGGCAGGTCGGGTCGTCGGCGTGGTGGTCGAGGATCTGCTTGAGAGCGACCTCGCGGTGCAGTTCCTCATCCAGCGCCACGAACACCGCCCCCAGCCCGCCGCGGGCGTGCGGCCGGAGGATGCGGAACCGCTGGCCGTCGCTGGTCGCCACGCCGACGGAGTAGGAGGTCGTGAGGTCCGAATCGCCCTCTTGCGTGGAGCCGTGCCCGGAGGCCACATGGCCGAGCGTCCCCTCGATATCCGGGTCGCCGAGCCTGGCCAGACTTTCGCGGGTCGACTTGCCGGCCGGCACAGCGGCGAGGCTTTTTTCGACGTCGCCGTGCTTCTTGACGTGCAAGGCGACCATCGCGTCGACGCCGGCGCGGGCGTCGGCGTCCAGGTCACCCCGCGCGACGAGCTGGTCGGCCAGGCTCTTGACTTTGTCGAGCGTCCAGGCCTGGAACGCGGCGACGAGCTGGCCCTGGTTGATCAGCCCGTTCTGAAGAGCGAGCAATCCGAACAGGAGATGGCGGTCCGCGGCGGCGGTCATGGCGGGGCTCCGATCGTCGTCGGTCGATCGGGCGAAGGCCCCAGCCTCTGTCTGCTGTGCATGTCCTTTCACCCGATTCTGCTCATCGCACCAACCCCTTCACGTGGAACGAGCTTGGCCGCACCTTTTCCCGACAGGTTCCTTAGTAGCTGTCCGAGCTGATGACCTCGCCACCGGCCCTGGTGCCAAGCGCAAACCACGTAAGCTGGCTGATCGAGTCCTTGATAAACCGGACGCCGCCGTCGGCAAAAAGCACGTTCACGCCGCCGGGGTGGCTGCTCGAGGCCCGGGAGATCTCGATCTCGTTTGCGGTGTCCGACCAGTCGGTGCACTTAGACCACGGATACACCTGGGAGTTCGGCGTCACCACGGTGTTGAACAACGTGGTGTTCGCTGAGCCTTTCATCCAGCGAGCGCCGGCGCTGTTGCTGAGGTTCGCGGTCGACCTGGAATTATAGGCTGCGTTGCAGAGCTGTAGCCCAGCCTGAACCGTGGGCCAGTTCGCCGAAGCGTCGAATACCTCCGCCGGGCCCAGAGCGATCCCGATCATAACCGAGCTCGCGCTGAAATTGGCCGTGCTGCCATCACTGACCAGAGTCTCCGCGAAGGCGATCGTGTTCGACGTGCCATCCGTACAGTTCTGGATGCGGTAGGATCTCCACCACGTGAACAGCCCCGTGCTGCCGGTCGTGACCTGAACGGTGGATGGGGTCGTGGTCGTGCCGAAGGAGCACGAGTAGTCGCACGGGCCCACGGGGTCGATGCCCACGACGAACGGCGCGTTGGGATCGGAGGGACACATGAATAGTGCCACCTTGGTCCCGTAGGCGGTCGAATTGATGAGGCCCGTGGGAACTTGGCCCGCGGCCACGCCGAAGCACATGTTGATTGAGTTGTAGAGCGCGGTCTGCTCAAGGTACGGGAGCATCTGGGCGTGGGCGCTGAGACCGTGAGGACCTGCATAGACATCAGGGTTGATCGAGAACAGGTTCGCCGACGAGCCGATCGGGAAGCTCCCGATCGCTTGTTCGTAGTTGAGCAGGCCCAGCCCGATTTGCTTCAGATTGTTAACGCACTGGATGCGCCGCGCCGCCTCGCGGGCGGCCTGGACCGCAGGCAAGAGCAGTGCGATCAGCACGGCGATGATCGCGATCACAACGAGCAATTCGATCAGTGTGAAACCCCGGCGACTTCGCTCTGGCTTGATCATGGTTACCTCACCTGATGGGTGCAATGATAGGATTCCCCAAAACCCGGCACGAGACTTCCCGGGCGGATGCGATGTGTGGCAGGACAATTCGGCTTATCGGTGGCCCCCGCGACGTTGACGGTAAGGGTCTCTTTGCTGCTGCCGTCGAGGACCGTGCAGTCGCGGGCCGACCACCGACACGCTTGCGTCCAGTTGCATGGCCCACGCGGGTCTACCACTCTATAGAACGAAAACGTTGGACGCGCCGACGGACGGTGTGCTAACCTGGCATATGTTCTCCGTTTTTACGACTGGGCTGCGAAGGCGGGCAATCGATGAGTGAAGCCCCCGACCCCACGGCGTTGGCGACCACGCAGTTATTGCCCTATCTGGCCAAGGGCGGCAACGAGGAGTTCCGGGCCGACTGCGAGCGCGCCGAGCAGGTCTGTGTCCGCGGCCGCGTGCAACCGCACACCTGGGAGGCCTTCACCCGAACGTACCTGGAGGGACAGGAGGTCCGCGAGGTGGCCCGCGACCTCGGCCTGACGCTCTCGGGCGTGTACAAGGCCCGCGACCGGGTCCGCCGGCTGCTGGAAGAGGAAGGGCAGGCTGAGTCTCTCCCCTGCGTTGGAAACGGTGCCCCGCCATGAGCACGCACCTGTGCGACGAGCAGATCCACCGGCTCTTGGGCGGCACGCTGCCCGATGATGAGCTGTCTCAGGCCGACGCCCATCTTTGGCAGTGCCCTGACTGCCGCGACGCGCTGCGGCGGCGCACCGAACCGATGCCGGACCTGCCCCCGCTCGGCGCGCCGCGGTCCGAAGGTGCCGCTCCCCAGAGCACCTTGCCCACAGTGCCCGGCTACGAGATCCTGGGCGAGTTGGGCCGCGGCGGCATGGCGGTCGTTTACCAGGCCCAGCAGCTCCAGCCCGACCGCATCGTGGCGCTGAAGATGATCCGCGCCATTGAGCATGCCGGCCCAATAGAAAGGCTGCGCTTCCAGATCGAGACGGAAGCGGTGGCCCGCCTGCAACACACGCATATCGTGCAACTGTACGAGGCAGGCGAGGTGGGTGGCCAGCCGTTCTTCTCGCTGGAGTTCTGCGACGGCGGCACGCTCGCCCAGCAGTGGAAGAAGCAGCGGCCCTCCCCGCGGGAGGCCGCCGGGTTGATCGAGACGCTGGCGCGGGCGATGCACTACGCGCATCTACGTGGGGTGATCCATCGCGACCTGAAGCCGGGCAACGTGCTGCTGGCCGGGCCGGAGCGGGTGGCGAAGATCACCGACTTCGGTCTAGCCAAGCGCATCGACGCCGAGGCCCGCGACGTGAGCCAGTCGGGTGCGATCATGGGCACAGCATCGTATATGGCGCCCGAGCAGGCGGCTGGCAAGGTCCACGACACAGGACCGGCGACCGACGTCTACGGCCTGGGAGCGCTGCTGTATGAGTGCCTGACGGACCAGCCGCCGTTCTATGCAGAAACGGCCCTCGAGACGATGCAGCAAGTGCTGGAGCGGGAGCCGCTGCCGCCGTCGCGCCGGGGGGTAAGGGTGCCGCGCGACCTGGAGACGATCTGCTTAAAGTGCCTGAACAAGGTGCCGGCTCGGCGTTACGCCAGCGCCGAGGACCTGGCTAACGACCTGCGGCTGTTCCAGGCGGGCGAGCCGATCCGGGCGCGTGCGGTCGGAGCGGCGGAGCGCACCTGGAAATGGGCGCGGCGGCGGCCGGCGCTCGCGGCGCTCCTGGGCGTAGTGCTGCTGGCGATCGTCGGCCTGTCGGCTCTATCCGTCATTGCTCTGGACCGGGAGCAGAAGGCGCAGCGGGAAGCGGACAAGGCCAGGAAGGCGCGCGACTTCCTGGTGAGAATCTTCCGCATCAAAGACATTCAGGCGGGCAACACCACAACCGCCCGGCAGATCCTCAACGAAGCCGAGCAGCGCATCCCCATGGAGTTTGCCGTTCAACCGGAGCTGCGCGACGAGCTGCTGGCGGCCATCGAAGATGTGAACCGCAACCTGGACCGGACCATTCCCGCCGCCATGATCCTGGAGTCACGGGGCGGCGTCAAGCTGCGCTCCGACCGCGGCGACGGCGCCCGACCGGTGCCGCAAACGCTGCTCTATCCCGACGACCGCCTGGCCCTCGCCGCGGATGCGCACGTGCAGATCGTCTTCATGTCCAACTTACACAAGGAACGGCTGGAACCGGGCCGGGAGGCGACCATCGGCCGCACGGGCTGTTTCCCGCCCGCCGCGGTGCGGGAGCGCGACGACAGCGTACTGATGACGTTCGTACGTCTGCCGAAGGGGACCTTCTACATGGGCTGGGACGGGAAGCCGCGTTCGGCGAAAGAGACGGAGATCAGGGAGGACTTCGAGATTGCGCTACATGACGTAACGCAGGGGCAGTGGGAGGCGATCATGGGCAACAACCCGAGCTGGTTCTCTCGCGGCAACGGCGGCAGGAACTGGGTTCTGGAAATCTCCGATGAAGAGCTGAAGCTGTTTCCGGTCGAAAATGTGTCCTGGGATGACGCCCGGAAGTTTATCAAGAAGCTGAATGAAAAAGAGGTCGGGCGTGGTTATTTGTACCGCATGCCGAGTGAGGCGGAATGGGAATACGCCTGTCGGGCCGGAGCCACTTCTGAGAAAGAATGCTCGTACCACTTCTACTTCGATAAGCCAACTAACGACCTGTCGTCGGCAATGGCGAACTTCAACGGCAACGAGCCGTTCGGCGAGGCACCGTCGGGACCATGGCTTACGCGGCCGACACGGGTGGGGGCCTATCCCTCGAACAGATTGGGTCTGTGCGACATGCACGGAAATGTGTGGCAATGGACCGACACAGCGTCGGGCTCGGGCCGAGTGGACCGGGGCGGCAGTTGGCGCGACAACAGCCGTAGCTGTCGGGCGGGGGAACGCTTCCAGTTCCCGCCGACGGTCCAGGGCATGAACCTCGGCTTCCGTCTTGCCCGAGTTCCCGTCCGCTAGTCAGGCAGACAAGCGGAAGCGAACCGCTGCGTAGCCCGCAGCGCAAGCCAGCGGTCGGTGTCGGGGCGAGGGACGAGTGGTGAGGGAGACTCTGCGCCGGAGCGTAGAGGCGGTGCGGGACTCGTCGGGAGTCTGGCAAGAACGAAAACGTTGGACGCGCCGACAGACGGTGTGCTAACCTGGCCTATGTTCTCCGTTTTTACGACTGGGCTGCGAAGGCGGGCAATCGATGAGTGAAGCCCCCGACCCCACGGCGTTGGCGACCACGCAGTTATTGCCCTATCTGGCCAAGGGCGCCAACGAGGAGGCGTGGCGAGCCTTCGTCGTACGCTACCGGCCGCGCATTCTCCGCTGGTGCCGCGGGCTGCAAGCGGACGACGCCGAGGAGGTGGCATCGCGCGTGCTGCACAAGCTGGTCGTCGGGCTGGCCCGCGGGGTGTACCGGCGGCACGACCCCGGCACCTTCCGCGGCTGGCTGCGCCGGGTGGTCGGCAACGAGGTCGTGGACTTTGCCCGCCGGCAGCGCTGCGACCAGCCGGCCGGCGACGTCCTGCAGTGCTGGCCCGACCCCGCCACTGTTGACGAACTGGCCGGCGAACTCGACGAGGAGTTCCGGGCCGACTGCGAGCGCGCCGAGCAGGTCTGTGTCCGCGTCCGCGGCCGCGTGCAACCGCACACCTGGGAGGCCTTCACCCGAACGTACCTGGAGGGACAGGAGGTCCGCGAGGTGGCCCGCGACCTCGGCCTGACGCTCTCGGGCGTGTACAAGGCCCGCGACCGGGTCCGACGGCTGCTGGAAGAGGAAGGGCAGGTTGAGTCTCTCCCGTCCGTTAGAAACGGTGCCCCGCCATGAGCACGCACCTGGGCGACGAGCAGATCCACCGGCTCCTGGGCGGCACACTGCCCGATGATGAGCTGTTCGAGGCCGACGCCCATCTTTGGCAGTGCCCCGACTGCCGGGACGCGCTGCGGCGGCGGACGGAACCGACGCCGGACCTGCCCCCGTTGGCCGCGCCGCGGGCCGAAGGTGCCGCCCCCCAGAGCGCCTTGCCCGCAGTGCCCGGCTATGAGGTCCTGGGCACAACCAATGACGGAGAATTTCCTACAAGTCTCGGTCGTTACCGGATCATCGGCAAGCTGGGTTCGGGTGGTTTCGGCGTCGTGTACAAAGGCTACGATGACGACTTGCGACGTGAGGTGGTCATCAAGGTCCCGCATCGGGAGCGAACCGCCACGCCGGAAGACGCCGAGACGTACCTGGCCGAAGCCCGTATCCTCGCAAGTTTGGATCATCCCCATATCGTCCCTGTACACGACCTGGGACGCGTGGAGGACGGGCTCTGTTTTGTGGTAGCCAAGTTCATAGAAGGCACCGACCTGGCCCAGAAGCTCAAAGACACACGGCTGTCCTTTGGCGAGTCTGCGGAACTGGCGGCCACGATAGCTGACGCCCTGCACCACGCTCATAAGCGAGGGCTGGTCCATCGGGACGTGAAACCGGCGAACATCCTCCTCGACATTGAAGGCCGGCCCTACCTTGCCGATTTCGGATTGGCACTGAAGGAAGAGGATTACGGCAAGGGCGGCGGCATCCGCGGCACACCCGCTTACATGAGTCCGGAGCAGGCGAGCGGCGAAGGCCATCGAGTCGATAGCCGCAGCGACGTTTTCAGCCTCGGGTCTGTATTCTACGAGTTACTGACCGGGACGCGTCCTTTTTGTGGGAAGACGCCCAGCGACGTCATCATCCAGATCAGCAGCGACGAGCCTCGTCCCCCACGCCAGGTCGCTGACGCCATTCCGACGGAGTTGGAACGAATCTGCCTCAAAGCATTGGCGAAGAAGGCCTCCGAGCGATACACGACGGCGAAGGATTTGGCGGACGACTTGCGGCATTTCCTGGATCATGCTCCGGAAACTGGAAAATCAACCATTTTCAGGAGCGAATTGGGGACTGCTCTAGCCCCCTCCAGTCTCCTCCACAGTCCGTCGCCGTCTGCGGCCTCGAATTACCGGACCATTAAGGTCGTACCGAAAGGATTGCGGTCCTTCGATGAACATGACGCCGACTTCTTCCTCGAACTGCTTCCCGGTGCTCGTGACCGAGACGGATTGCCCGACTGCATTCGGTTCTGGAGAACTCGCATCGAGGAGACGGACCTCGAGAGGACGTTCTCGGTGGGCCTTATCTATGGGCCAAGCGGGTGTGGCAAATCATCATTGGTCAAGGCGGGGTTATTGCCCCGACTGTCGGAAAACGTAATCGCCGTCTACGTCGAAGCGACCGCTGCGGAAACAGAAATTCGCTTGCTCAACAATCTGCGGAAACGCTGCCCTGCCCTGCCGGACAGCCTGGGCCTGAGAGAGACACTGGCTGCACTCCGACGAGGACGAGGGAGTTCCTGCGGCAAAAAAGTGCTGATCGTCCTTGACCAGTTCGAGCAATGGCTTCATGCGAAAAAGGAAGTAGAGAATACTGACCTGGTGCAATCCCTGCGGCAGTGCGATGGTGGCCGATTGCAATGTATCGTCATGGTACGAGACAATTTCTGGATGGCAGCAACCCGCTTCCTGCGGGAGTTGGAGGTTCGCCTCGTTGAAGGCCAGAATTCCACGCCGGTCGATCTCTTCCCCATCCGTCATGCGGAAAAGGTGCTGGCGGCGTTTGGTCGGGCTTTTGGTGTCCTGCCTGACAATCCCAGCGAAACCAGCATGCATCAGAAGCACTTTCTGGAACGAGCCGTGGCCGGGCTGGCGCAAGAAGGCAAAGTCATCTCGGTGCGGCTGGCCCTGTTTGCGGAAATGATGAAGGGCAAGGCGTGGACGCCCGCCTCCCTGAAAGCCGTCGGTGGCACCGAGGGGGTCGGCGTCACGTTCCTCGAAGAGACGTTTAGTGCAGCGCTCGCTCCCCCGGAACACCGCTACCATCAGAGAGCCGCCCGAGCCGGCCTGAAGATCTTGTTGCCGGAAACCGGCAGCGACATCAAGGGCCACATGCGGTCGTATGCGGAGTTGCTCGAAGCCTCGGGCTATGGGAGCCGCACCAAAGACTTCGATTGCCTGATCCGCATTCTCGACGATGAAATCCGCCTCATCACCCCGACTGACCCGGAAGGCAAGGACGCAAATAGTGACTCTGTACTAAAGACCAAGCCGGGTCAGAAATACTACCAACTGACCCACGACTATCTGGTTCACTCGATTCGGGAGTGGCTGACCCGCAAGCAGAAGGAGACGCGCCGGGGCCGGGCCGAGCTACTGCTGGCGGATCGAGCTGCGGTTTGGAACGCCCGACCGGAGAACCGGCAACTGCCGGCGCTGTTGCAGTGGTTCACGATCCGCTGGTGGACGCGGAAAAAGAACTGGACGCCGCCGCAGAAAAGGATGATGGCGAAGGCTGGCAGGTATCACGTGGTGCGCGACTTGGTCCTTCTGGTGGTCTTGGCTCTCGTCGGCTGGCGTGTTTACGAGGGCCACGGCACTCTGAAAGCCCATGCCTTACGGGATCGATTGCTGGACGCCAATACGAACGACGTTCCCACCATTGTGGAGGACATGGGTTCTTTTCGCCGGTGGATCAACCCCCTGCTGCACGAAGCCTATCTCAAGACGGAATCAGACAAGGACGCCGGCAAGCAGCTCCACGCCAGCCTCGCCCTATTGCCGGTCGATGGCACGCAGGTCACCTACCTCACTCATCGGCTGCTCGGCGCCGAACCGCACGAAGTTTCGGTGCTCCGTGACGCTCTGGCCGCGCACAAGGATGATTTGCTGGAGAACCTGTGGACGGTCGCCTTGAAGCCGGAAAAAGGCAAGGAACCAGAGCGGCTGCGGGCGGCAGCGGCGCTGGCGAAGTACGACCAGGAGAGTCAAAACTGGGAGAAGTGCAGCCCTCTGGTGGTCAACAATCTTGTGCTGGAAAACCCCGTGTACTTGGGCCAGTGGAGCGAGGCATTCCGGCCCGTGAAGAAGTCGTTGTGCGTTCCGCTGGCCGACATCTTCCGAGATCGCAACGCCGAGCGGGCGGCGGAACGCACCCTGGCAACGAACCTGCTGGCCGACTACGCCGCCGACCAGCCGCAGCTTTTGGCCGACCTTCTCATGGACGCTGACGACAAGCAGTTCGCCGTCATCTATGCGAAATTCAAGGATCGTGGTGAGCGAGGTTTACCCCTGCTGACGGCCGTGATCGACACGAAACTGCCAGCGGACTTGCCGTCCTCCGACGACAAGCGGGAATCGCTGGCGAAGAGGCAGGCGAATGCGGCGGTTGCCCTCTTGAGAATGAATCAGCCCGCCAAGGTCTGGCCGCTGCTCAAGCACAGCCCAGATCCACGGGTGCGGAGCTATCTGATCCATCACTTGAGTCCGCTGGGGGCCGAGGCCGCGGCCATCGTGAAGCAACTGGAAATGGAGTCGGATCTGACGATCCTTCGGGCGTTGGTTCTGAGCTTGGGGGAGTACGGCGAGACGGATTTCACCCCTGACACCCGGAACGCCTTGCTACCGAAGTTGCAGGAGATGTACCGGACAGCGAGCGACCCGGGCCTTCATGCGGCATGCGAATGGCTTCTGCGGCGCTGGAAACAGGAGGCGTGGCTGACACAGGTGAATGAAGACTGGGCGAAGGACAAACAGCAGCGACAGAAACGGCTGGGGGGCATCGGAAAGGTTTTGGCGAACGACAAAGAGAAGACGCCGCCACAGTGGTACGTCAATACGCAGGGACAAACGATGGTGGTGATTCCCGGCCCCGTCGAGTTCCTGATGGGCTCGCCGGACGAGGAAATAGGCAGAAACCCTGGGGATGAAGTGCGGCACAGCAGGCGGATTGGGCGGACGTTCGCGCTGGCCGCCACGCCGGTGACGCTGGAGCGATACCGGAAGTTCAACCCCCGCTATGGCATTGGTGAAGTTGAGACATGGGCGCGGACCGGCGACAGCCCGGCGATCGCCACGAGCTGGTATCAGGCGGCGGCCTACTGCAACTGGCTGAGCCGGCAGGAGGGCCTGCCGCCGAGCGAATGGTGTTTCGAGCCGCTGGACCCTTTGCCGGTGCTCTTCGGTAGCAGCGTCGGCCTGTTGGCCGGCTCGTGCGGACCGCTGACGGCGAGCGCTGGGCTGTTTCCAGTGCGAACCGGTTCGGAATACGCATATCAGGAAGGCATGAAGCTAGCTCCAAATTATCTAGAGCGCAGCGGCTATCGGCTACCGACGGAAGCGGAGTGGGAGTACGCGTGCCGCTCGGGAGCGGCGACGAGCCGGTACTACGGGGAGTCGGCACAGTTACTGGGGAAGTATGCGTGGTTCCAGCCCAATTCGCAGGAGCAAAGCTGGCCGGTCGGGACCAAGAAGCCCAACGACCTGGGCTTCTTTGACTTGCACGGCAACGCCTGGTGTTGGTGCCAAGAAAGGTCGAATGCCTATCCTAAAACGCCGGGCCGCGCTGTCGAGGATAAAGAGGATAAAGTAGATATAAAAGATAGAGATGCCCGTGTGTTGCGTGGCGGCTCGTTCGTCCATCCTGCGTCAAACGTCCGCTGTGCCTACCGAGACAGGGCTGTTCCGACGTACCGCAACCTCAATATCGGCTTCCGCCTGGCGAGGACTTTGCCGCCTGGCTCCAGCCCGTGAACCTTCTTTGCCGCCCGGCGGACCGCCAGGTAGGCGCGCCCGGCCGTTGCCCTACGAACTTACAAGGGAGTGGGCGGCGGCGTCGGCCAAAAGATGCTCGCTGGGCGCAAGATGCCGAAGCGTAAGCGTTCTTGCGCGAAGTCGAAGCGCTGCTAGCAAAACCAAGAACGCTTGGCGGCAAGTAAATAGGTGTGGGCGTCCCGTGGAAGGGTGCGAGCGATCCGAGTTGGATCAGGCAAGGCCCGCGCGGTGCATCGAAAGATCTTGAAAGTGCATCGGTGTCAGAGCCGTCCGTAGCGGTCCAGTGTGCTTCGGCAACTCGGCGGTTCTGGATGGACGAGAATCCCGCGGACTGATCGCCTTCTCTTCGTGCTCGTACTTCTTCTGGCCGGGGAATGCAGAATTCGGGCTACATTTCGCAAGATCGCACTAAAGCCATGATCGCGTCCCTGACCGAGTGCGTCAGGCGGTGCCAGTCTGCGACCAACTCGCGGAGTGCCTCGTCCACCCTGCCTATTTCCGGCCAGCCACCAGGCGTCATATCGTAACTACATTTGGGGAAATTACTTGCGGAATCTGGGACGCGGGTGCAATTCCCGCCGCCTCCACTTCCTGTGTTATCAACAATTTGAGCGCAATGGCTTACGTCTACGACGGACGCGGGTAAGTTTCCCGTCGCCTCCACTTCTCGGCGCAATTCAGGATCGACGGAGAATGGCGGAACGCCCTTTGTGCAATCGGTTTGCAGTGATTCATCTCTTTGGCTCGCGCATTGTGGTTTGTCGACCAAGGGGGCGCATGACACTCAAAATCCAGCGCTTCCGGAGCGCGAAGATGTGCCTCTTGCTTTGCGGGCGAGCGAGCATTGAAGCACGTTCGGTCGCTCGGTTAAGCCCCAGCCACAACGTCGGAATTGTAGAGTCGAGGTGTGGCGCGGTGGTTTTAGGCTCGGCCTATCTGTTACCGGCCCTTTCGGACGCCGGTGCCTCACTAGCCTCGCCATGGCTCCGTTTCCACATCCCGCTCATCAAACCGGGCGTGCAGTTTTCCCGCACCCGGCTTTCGGACAAGGCTATACTCATATTCTGCTTCACACGTTCGCCCACGAACAATTGCCGCTACGTTCGTTGAAGCCGGTGTAGTCCCAGCTTCTGGT
>JBIOJM010000159.1:0-21396 GCA_044450785.1 Isosphaerales bacterium | reverse complement strand
GTCGTTGACCGTCCCGCTCGGCGTCAACGTCAGGCCAAAGCCCACGTTACATGTGTTGTACAAAACTGTCAATTTGCCCGTGTCACCCCTGCCAAGGCTGCCCGACGTGATCGCCGGCACCCCCGCCGCGCTCGGCGTGCCGTCGTACGTCTTGGTGTTGGTCACTGCCGTGATCGTGAGTGCCTCAGCCGTGATCACCCCGGTCGACACCGGCACGAACGTGTACGTGTAGTTATTGCCGCCGTTGCCGTCGTTGACCGTCCCGCTCGGCGTCAACGTCAGGCCAACGCCCACGTTCCTGGTGTTGTAGGTCTCGACGAAATTGGCCGTGTCACCCGTGCCCAGGCTGCCCGAGGTGATCGAGGGCACACCCGCCGCGTTGGTCGTTCCGTCGTACGCCTTCGTGTTGGTCACCGCCGTGATCGTGAGTGCAAGAGCCGTGATCACCCCGGTCGGCACCGGCACGAACGTGTACGTGTAGTTGGCGCCGCCGTTGCCGTCGTTGACCGTCCCGCTCGGGGTCAACGTCAGGCCAATGCCCACGTTCCTGGTGTTGTAGGTCTCGATGAAGTTGGCCGTGTCCGAGCCTTGCAGAACTCCTGAAGTGATCGCCGACACCCCCGCCGCGCTCGTCGTGCCGTCGTAGACCTTGGTGTTGGTCACCGCCGTGATCGTCAGTGCCACAGCCGTGATCACGCCCGTCGACGCCGGCACGAACGTGTACGCGTAGTCGGCGCCGCCGTTGCCGTCATTGACCGTCCCGCTCGGCGTCAGCGTCAGGCCGATGCCCACGTTCCGGGTGCTGTACACTTCGGTGAAGTTGGGCGTGTCGCCGATGACCAGGCTGCCGGAGGTAATCGTGGGGACCGCGGATGCCGTCGTCGTGCCGTCGTAGGTTTTTGTGTTCGCCGCCGCAGTCACCGTGATCGGCCGCGGAGTGATGTTGAACGGACTTGACTGTGGCGTCGGGGCGAGGCCGTTGGACGTGGCCTGCAAGGAATAGCCGATTCCCACAATGCTGACCGTCAGGTCGCCGAACGTAGCGATGCCGGCGACAGCGTTGACCAGGAGCGTTCCGCCGAACGTCGCACCTGTCGGATTGGTGCCAAGCGCGATGGTGATGGATGCAGTGCTGTTTACCAGATTGTTGTACTGGTCCACCACCTCGACGGTCACGGCGGGACTGATCGTGTTGCCATAGGTCGTGTCGATCGGCTGCTGTAGGAATGCCAATTTGGTGGCTGTCCCCGCCACGTTGGTCAGGTTGAAGCTCGTGGGCGATGCCCCTCTTGCCGACGCGCCCACGGAGTAGCCGCCGGCGACGGTGTTGGCGGCCACGTTGATCCCGGCCACTCCGAAGAAGTTGGTCCTGGTGGTGTTCGGGCCGCCGGGGAAGGTGGCCGAGGCACCGCCGCCGGGTGGGGTGTAACTGACCACCCCACCCCAAACGGGGTCGCCGTGGGGGCTGGTGACCAGGACGACCAAGGGATTGGCGAAATTCGTGTTGACGACGGTCTGCTGGTTGTTGTCGCTCACCACCGTGATGACGAAGCCGGGGCATTCGAAGGCACCGATGTCGACGACGCCGTTGACGATCCGGGGAAGTCCGCGCTGGTCGGTGGTCAGGGCGTTGCCGCCGGCTGCGGCCAGGGCGTTGCTACCCGCGTCGATGGCCGGGCTGCCAGGAAGGAGGGCCAGGGTCTCGGTGGGCCCGCCGTAATATCCCAGGGAACTGAGGAGGGGATCGACGTTCAGTAGGTCTGACGGCTGCGTGAGGCCGTTGCTGCCTGAAGCATCGCCGATCAAGTTGTTTCCCGAGTCGGTGGTGACGGTCCCGTTAAAATCCGGGCCCGATCCGCCGCCGGTCAAGCTGTTGTAGGCGATGATCGAGTTTGCGAGGTTGGCCGAGCCATTGTTGTCGATGCCGCCGCCGTTACCGGCGGCGGAGTTATCCGCAACGGTGCTGTTGATCGAAGTCATCGAGCCCGCGTTGTCGATGCCGCCGCCGCCGACGGCAGAGTTACCGACGATGGTGCAATTGACGAGCAAGAGGGTACCGTCGTTCTCGATACCGCCCCCGTTATTGGCGGCGGAGTTGCCGGCGACCGTGCTATCGGTCAAGCTCAGCGTGCCCTGGTTGTCGATGCCGCCGCCGTTGCTCGCGGCGGAGCTATTCGACACGGTGCAGTTGGTCAAGGACAGCGTGCCGTCGTTCTCGATGCCGCCGCCGTTGGTACCGGAAGAGCCGCTGTCGATGGTCAGTCCGGAAATGGCCGCGGTCACGCCGCTCTGGACGTCGAAAACCCGGTAGGCTGCGTTTCCGCTGACGGTCAGGACATTGGCGCCGGGGCCGAACATGTAGACGTCGCCCGTGATGGCCGGCAACGCGCTGGCCAAGGTGATCACACCGCTGGTCGCAATGAGGATGGTGCTGCCGCCGGTCTGGTCGGCGTTTACCATCGCGGTGCGCAGCGAGCCGGCGCCGTGGTCGGCCGTGTTGTAGACCACGTAGACCTGAACTTCGAAGGCACCAATATCCACCGTGCCGTTGACGATGCGGGAGAACCCACGCTGGTCGGTGGCGATCCCCGACGGGATCAGCGCGTTGCTTCCGGCGTCGATGGCCGGGCTGCCGGGCATGAGGCCGATGGTCTGGGTGGGCCCGCCATTATTGCGCAACGAGCCGAGGAGCGGATTCAAGCCGAGCACGTCGTTGGGGCCCGTGAAGCCACTGCTGCCCGTCGTATCCTGTACGAGGTTGTAGCCCAGGTCGGTCGTGACGGCTCCGTTAAAATCCGGGCCCGATCCACTGGGGTTGATGCTGTTGCCGGCGATGATCGTGTTGGCGAGGGTTGCCGAGCCGCTGCTGTTGATGCCGCCACCGAAATAGGACGAGTTACCGGCGATGGTGCTGTCGGTCGCAACCATCGATCCAGAGTTTTCGATGCCGCCGCCGCCGCCGGCAACGAACGGGGCGGCGTTACTGGCGATGGTGCTGTTGGTCAAAGTCAGCGAACCGTCGTTCAAGATGCCGCCGCCGAACTGGTTGGCGACGTTGTTGGCGATCGTGCAACTGGTCGCCGTCAGCGTGCCCTCGTTATCGATGCCGCCGCCGGATACGCTGGCGACGCTACTGGCGACGGTGCAGTTGGTCAAGGACAGCGTGCCGTCGTTCGCGATGCCGCCGCCGTTGGTACTGGATCCATGAGCGATCGTCAGCCCCGCGATCGTGGCGGTCACGCCGCCCGACACACTGAAAACGGTACTGGCATTGCTGCCGTCAATGGTCAGGTTGGCGGCTCCCGGACCTTCGATGTTCAGGTTCGTCGTGATGTTCAACGCTCCGCCGGTCAGCGTGATCGTGCCGGTCACGCTCGGCGCGAAATTGATGGTCGTACCCCCCGGTTCGTTGATCACGGCGAAGCGCAGCGACCCGGCATCGAGCGGATTGTCGCTCTTGTCGGTGACCGTCCAGGTACTGAGCAAGGTGCGTTCTTCCAGGTATTCGAGCCTTGGCCGGGAAGACCGGCGCCCCCAGGAAGTGCTCCGCCGGTCGTTGCGAATGCGATCGTGCTGGAAATCGGAAATCCGGTCCGGGAGGGACGTTGCAAGCGACATCGGAGACATCTCCTGAGCAATTGAGATACGGACGAGCGAGCACGCGGACCGGCCCCCGGACAGGGTTCACTCAAAAAAAAAGACCCGCCGGCGCCCTTTCGGGCGCCGCGGGCCAACCTTGGCTGGAGCTCATCGACCGTTCAAAAGCCGGCAAAGCAAAAAAAGGCCCGACGGAGCTCTCGCACGCCGCAGGGCCACCTTGGCTTGGCCACGTCAACCCGTCACGAGCCGACATGGATCTCTTCTAAGTTTAATTTAGCCGGTCTGTCGCGGTCGGTCAACAGAGTGTTTCTGGATTTTTCGATGAATTGCTCTGGGGAGCATCGGTGGTGTCAGGCTCGCATTCCCCCACCCGGAACCCAAAGAGCATGAGTTTTGCACGTCTGTTCGGCACGAGATCCGCGCCATTCTTCCTTTGCCATGTAAAGCGACTGCCAACTATGGCCGAGGAATCCGAGGGGGCAGCCATGCGACGGAGCGATTCCTGGTGTCAAATTCACGCTCACGTGCGCCCAGACCGAGAACGATCAGCAGGGCGGCAACTGCGGCGAGGAGTACAGCCCAGGGTGGGTGCTGGGTGAGATACTCTGAGATCCGAACGGTATGAACAAACCCAACCGAAGGCCAAAGATTCGATAGCCAGGACTGCCCGGGTGAAGGAAGGATGTAGGCAACTGCCATCAACAAGCCGCCCACCAACATCGTCGAATACGTGAACATCCTGCTCGAAAATCCCTCGGATGGAAGGACGGCATCAGCTTCCACCGCGGTGACCCGGTTCATCACGGTCTCGAGAAAGAGTCTGGAGGGCTCGACGGCGGACAAGTCTGTCAAGCGCTCTTCGACCCAGTGCAACTGGAGCAGGCGCGCGCAAGCAGGACATTGCTCCGCGTGGCGACGGGCCTCTCGAAGCCATTCAGGATCTCGCTGACGAAGCAGCGTTCGTTGCAGAGCGTCGCCGAGCTCAACGCAGTTCATGGTATGTCTCCGTCGTCGAATCCCTTTGCTCGCATGCTGATTTGGATCTGGGCTCGGGCGCGAAACAGGTGGGTCTTGATTGTGCCGGGCGAGACCCCCATCGCCTTGGCCACCTCCTTGACCGTCAGGCCCTCACGATAGTAAAGCACAACCGCAGTCCGTTGAGCCATCGGCAGGGCATACACCGCCTGCCAGAGCATTTCCGATCGCTCATCGACGAACAACCTTTCCGCCGGTCCTGACTCGTTGCGGTTCTGCTCACGCATCGTCGCGGCTACTTTCCGGCGGGCCGTTTCACGCGCCCGCTCACGCCAACGCTGCTGAGCCAGATGGTAAGCGATCTTCACCAGCCAGGGTTTCATCGGTTGCCGAATATCGAACATGTCGAGCCGCTGATAGGCCCTCACAAAGACATCCTGTGCCAGCTCTTCCGCCGCTTGACGGTTTCGGACAATCGCGGCACAGAGAGTCGTGACCGGTCCTTGAAACCGTTCGACGATCGTGGCGTAGGCTTGTGCATTGCCGGCACGAACGGCATGCACGGCCTCTCCGATCTCTCGTTCCGAATCCGATCTGTAGGGCACCACAGGGTGGTCTCCGCACGAACGAGCCAGCATCATTCCATTCGCCCGTCATGCACATCCTCTTTGGCACCTGTGATTCCCAATTTCGTCACCATCAACTTCCGCGCACCATAATAAAATGGGACCAGGCCGATCAGAATCAGCGGTGGAAAGAGAAGGCCCAAGCCGCAGAGGACGGCCCCCTTGAGGGTCAGGTCGACGGCATCTAACTTCTGTTCCTCGGTCTGCGGCAACTCGTGCAGATAGGCTCCGATCCCTGGGTATCCTCGCTTCCGGAGGCGGCCTCGCCAGATCAGAATCGGCAGCAGACACAACCCGAGGAACACCAAGACGAGGCATAAACCGGCCGCGATGGCTTCGCTAAACCTGACGAGATCCTTTGACGTCAAATCGCCAAACTGGGCTAGCAGTACCGTGTTACACAACATGGGTCGTTCTCCGTTGGTTCTTGTACCACACTCACTATCAGACTCTACAAGAACTATGCCGCAGGTCCGAGAGAGGTTGACACAGAGTCAAGAATGCCTCGGGTCGGATCGAACTGGTCGCTGCGATTTCAGATCGAGTTTCTGTCTGTGTATCTGCGGTATTCACTGCGTTCGCCGCGCGTCCAGACTGGCTGTTAGGAAACCTGTTCGATGCGCTCATTCATCCGCGGGATGCTCACGGCCCTGTCCCGCCTTCGCAGCGGGGCGATCGAGCTGACCAACTTGCGGTACGAGCGGCAGGTCGATGACATCAATCGGCGCGAAAAAGACTTCAGCCCGCTGCCGGATGAAGAACTGAGGCGGCAAGCCGCAACGATACGACAGCGCGTGCGGAACGGAACGCCCCTCGACAACGTGTTGATCGAAGCGTTCGCCATCGTGAGAGAAGTGGCCAGACGAACGGTCGGGATGCAGCCCTACGACGTCCAGCTCATGGCGGCCCTGGCCATGTACGACGGCAAGCTGGTCGAGATGCAGACCGGTGAAGGCAAGACGCTGGCAGCCGTGTTGCCGGCCAGTTTGCGCGCCTTCCTGGGACGGGGCGTCCATGTGTTGACCTACAACGACTACCTGGCGGCGCGCGATGCGGAGTGGATGGGCTCGATCTATCGGTTTCTCGGTCTGACCGTCGGTCACGTGGAGCAGAGCATGGCAGCCACCGAGCGGCGAAGAGCCTATGCGTGCGACGTGACCTATGCCACGGCGAAGCAAGCGGGATTCGATTTCCTGCGCGATCAGTTGTGCATCGAACCGCGGCAACTGGTGCAACGCGGTTTTCATTTCGCCATCGTGGATGAGGCCGACTCGATCCTGATCGACGAGGCACGTGTGCCGCTCGTGATCGCAGGTCCTACCGATCAGGACCAGGAGAACCTTTACCGCCTCGCCGAGATCGTTCGCACCTTGCGACCGGAGGTGGATTACTCGACGGATCGGGGATGGAGAAACGTCAGTTTCAACTCCGCGGGACTGGACCGCCTGCAACGGCAATTCCAGTGCGGCGAGCTGCACGAGGAAGAGAATGTGGACCTGCTGGCACGACTGAACCTGGCGCTGCAGGCGGAAGTCCTGCTGCGGCGAGACGTGGACTATATCGTGCGCGATGGAGCGATTGCCTTGATCGACGAGCTGACCGGCCGCGTGGCTGAGAATCGTCGCTGGCCCCATGGTCTTCAAGCCGCCATCGAAGCCAAGGAGCGACTGGCGATTCAACCCGAGGGGATCATCCTGAACTCGATCACGCTGCAACATTTCCTGGAGCAGTACGAGTGCAAGAGTGGCATGACGGGGACCGCGCAGGAGGCGGCCCTTGAGCTGCTCGAGTTCTACGGTCTGCGAGTCGTGGTGGTTCCCCAAAATCGTCCGTGTGTTCGACTGGATCACCCGGATCGCGTGTTTGCGACGAAAGAGGCGAAGTACGAGGCCCTGGTTCGCGAGATCACAACCTCACACCGGAACGGGCGTCCGGTTCTGGTCGGGACTTCCAGCGTCGAGGAATCGGAGCGTTTGGCGTCGTTGCTTGCCGAGAGCGGGAGTGCGTGCCGCGTCCTCAACGCCAGGAACGACCATCAGGAAGCGGCCGTCATCGCAGAAGCCGGAGCGCCGGGGGCGGTGACCATTTCGACGAACATGGCCGGCCGCGGGACGGACATTCGACTGGGCGGCAGCGACGAGCGTGACCGCGAGCGCGTGATCGCACTGGGCGGGTTGCAAGTCCTGGGAACGAACCGGCACGAATCGCGTCGCATCGACAACCAGTTGCGAGGCCGGGCGGGGCGTCAAGGCGATCCGGGGGAATCTCGTTTCTTCGTCAGCGTGCAGGACGATTTGATTCGCCGGCACGGGCTCGACACATTGATCGCCGGCTCGTCGGACGCGCCCTCCGACGCGATCCTTGATGATCCGCGTGTCGGACGGAGGATCGCGCACGTGCAACGTGTAATTGAAGGGGAGAGTTTCGAAATCCGCCGTACTCTCCGCAAGTACTCGTCTTGCCTCGAGCGGCAACGTCGCATGATCCACGAGCGTCGAGGAAGGCTGCTGATGGGTACGGATTCGCCGGCCCTGCTTCGCGAGAGCGATCCCGGCTTGTTCGAGAAGCTGGCGGGCGAGTTTGGAGCTGAAGCCGTGCGAAAGGCGGAGCGTCAGATTACACTTTGCCAGATCGATCGATGCTGGTCGGATCACCTGGCGCATGTGGCCGAGGTTCGAGAGGGGATTCACCTGATGAGCATGGGCGGCCTCAATGCCTTTGACGAATTCAACCGCGAGATCAACGGGGCCTTCCGCGAATTATCGAGGCGAATTGACGAGGAAGTCCTCGCAACTCTCCGAACCGCCCGCATTGGCGCCGACGGCGTTGATTTGAAAGAGGGAGGGCTCCTCGGGCCGTCGTCCACCTGGACGTATATGATCAACGACAATCCGATGGGCGACGTCTTTGAAAGGCTGACCCGTGGAATCAAGCGGTTGGTGAATCGTCGGTCGTGATCAACCTACATCAACTCGAAGAACGACTCCTGCCCGATGTGGGGGCAGAATCTCTTGACCAGATCGGAGAGCTTCCCTTCGCTCCCTGATACCCAGAGATCGATCCAGTCGTCGATCGAGCCTCGGAAGCACCACCGCTGGACCCGGAACGTCCGGTCTTTCTCGTCTACCAGCGTGAATCGCATGATCTTCATGTAGTTCCCGTAGTAGGTCGGCAACTCGCGCAATCCAAACCCGAAACCCTCAAAATCGAGGTTAGCCCGCTCCGCATGATGGACGACGATATGCTCCTTCTGGACATCGACGACGCAGTTCTGCCCCGGTGCGTACCGCTTCACACCCTCCTGCACCACGGCGACCTCAGCGGGGGTCACAAGCTGAGGCACGATCTTGCGGACGAAGACCTGGGCATCCGGGTTCTCGTAGATCTCATAGCCTTCGGGGATCGATTCGACGAGATCACCCTCGGCACTCTTGGCGAACCAATACCTGGGCTTCCCCGTCTTGGTCGTGCCAGCGTGGAGGTAGTAGGTGTCTCGCTTGCGGTTGACATGCGTGACGGGCATGGCGGAACCTCGAGCCGATGATGAGTACTCAGCCAGTGTAATCAGCCTCACGGGTTTTATGAACTTTCGGTCCCCTTCAACTCATACTGAATATTCGAGAGTAGTCTTCTCGATTTTTTTCTGGTATCTGTCTTTGAGGAGGAACGGGTGGTTGCGTGGGCTGCCGGTACCGATCGGGGAGAGTGAGCAAAGGTAAGGAAAAAGCCCGAAATCGCTTGCCGATGCTGACAACTCGTGGAGCCTGACTCATGGGCCAGTCGGTCTACGCCGTCGCCACAATGGACACGAAGGGGCACGAGCTGGCGTTCGTGGCCGATCGTCTCCGCGCGGCCGGCGTGCCGGTCGTGACCGTCGACGTGGGCACGATGAGCCTTGCCGTCGTATCCGCGGACGTCGATCGGAAGACCGTGGCCGATTGTCATCCCACGGCGAGCGGCCGGGCCACGGCCCTTTCACACGGCGACCGCGGGCAGGCGATCGCCGCGATGAGCCAGGCCCTGGAGTGCTATTTGCGCCGCGAGCAAGATTCGGGCCGGCTGGCCGGCGTGATCGGGATCGGCGGCAGCGGCGGCACGTCCTTGATCACGCCCGCGATGCGGGCCCTACCGATCGGCGTGCCCAAGCTCATGGTCTCGACGGTCGCGAGCGGCAACACCGCGCCCTACGTCGGTTTCAGCGACATCACGCTCATGTACTCGGTCGTCGACGTGGCGGGCCTGAACGCCGTCTCCCGCCGGGTGCTCGGCAACGCCGCTGGCGCGATGGTCGGCATGGTCCGAAACCAGATCCCGCCCGACGACGGCAAGCCGGCGCTGGGCATGACCATGTTCGGCGTCACGACGCCTTGTGTGACGTCGGTTCGTGAAGCACTCGAAGGCCAGGGCTTCGACTGCCTGGTCTTTCACGCCACGGGAACCGGTGGACAGGCGATGGAGAAGCTGGTCGAGGCCGGGCTGATCCAGGGCGTCCTCGACGTCACGACGACCGAGGTGGCCGACGAGGTTGTCGGCGGCATCCTGCCCTGCGGACCGCTCCGCTTCGAGGCCATCCTCCAGGCGAAGGTCCGCTACGTCCTCTCGGTCGGTGCCCTCGACATGGTCAATTTCGGCGCGATCGATACCGTGCCCGAGCGGTTCCGGGAGCGGCTGCTGCACGTGCACAACGCCCAGGTCACGCTCATGCGAACCACTCCCGAGGAGAATCGCCGCTGCGCGCGCTGGATCGCTGCCAAGCTCAACCGCGCGGAAGGCCCTTTCCGCATCCTCATCCCGGAGCAAGGCGTCTCGGCGCTCGACGCGCCGGGGCAGCCGTTCTGGGACCCGGAGGCCGACGCCGCGCTCTTCGACGAGCTGGAGCTGGCCGTGTCGACGGGCCCTGACCGCTCGATTCACCGCCTGCCGCTGCATATCAATGATCCCGCATTCGCTCGGGCGCTCGTCGATTCGTTCCTGAGCTTGTACCGTGTGAACAGACACACCGTCCCGGTGCCGTGATGACGGAGGTCCCTCTTCAACGTCTGAAACGAATCGAGGGTTAATCGACATGCCTGAGTCGCGTGCAGCGATCATGGAGCGGTTTCTCGACAAGGTCGGCGCCGGTCTGCCGGTGATCGGCGGGGGTGCCGGAACGGGCATCAGCGCCAAGTGCGAGGAGGCCGGCGGGATCGACCTGATCGTGATCTACAACTCGGGCCGGTTCCGGATGGCCGGCCGCGGCTCCCTGGCCGGCTTGATGCCGTACGGCAACGCCAACGCCATCGTCAAGGAGATGGCTTACGAGGTCTTGACCGCCGTCACCCGGACCCCGGTCCTGGCCGGCGTCTGCGCCACCGATCCCTTCATGATCCGCGACCGATTCCTTCGCGAGCTCAAGGACATGGGGTTCGCGGGCATCCAGAACTTCCCGACGGTCGGCCTGATCGACGGCGTCTTGCGGATCAACCTCGAAGAGACGGGCATGGGCTTCGCGCACGAGATCGACTGCATCGCGGCCGCTCACGACCTCGACCTCTTGACCACGCCATACGCCTTCGACCCCGGCCAGGCGCGGCTCCTGGCCGCGGCGGGCGCCGACATCGTCGTCGCCCACATGGGTCTGACGACCAAGGGGTCGATTGGGGCCCGGACGGCAAAAACGCTCGACGATTCCGTCCGGGAAGTCACGGCCATTGCGGAGGCCGCCAAATCCGTGCGCACCGACCTGCTCGTTCTCTGTCACGGCGGACCGATCGCCTCGCCCGAAGACGCGCAATTCATCCTCGAGCGGGCCCCGAGTGTCGACGGATTCTACGGCGCAAGCTCGATGGAGCGGCTGCCGACCGAGCTGGCCATCGCCAAGCAAGTCCGGAGCTTCATGGGATTGAAACTTGGCGTGACGAAGACCTGACGTTGATTCTGCACAACAAAGGCAACGACCGACGCGTAGGGATCAGCCGCCCACGGCACGGCGGATGAGCATGACGGCTTGCCGATCCAGGCGCTGCCTGGCTTCTTCGAGTCCGCACTTTGCCCGGCGATGTCAACGCCGACCTACCCCGCATTCGTGCTCAAAGTGCGTCTGAGGTGGTGAGGCACTTTCAAGGCCGTGTCGACCCAGTAATGTTGCAAGGTCGCGACCAGCTCGCGGTAGCTGGAATACTCGGCGGGTTTGGGAATGTACGTGTTCGCCCCGGCCTGGTAGGTCTGGAGAATGTCCTCTTCGCGATTCGAGGTGGTGAGGATCACCACGGGGATCATCCGCAAGAACGGATCGTTCTTGATCCGTTTGAGCACCTGGCAGCCGTCGATCCCCGGCAGATTCAAGTCGAGCAGGATCAGGTCGGGTTCGCGGTCAGTCGGGACGCTCTCGTCCCGCATGCTGAACAAATAATCAAGAGCGTGCCGTCCGTCGGGGATGACGGTCAATCGGTGCGAGACATCGCCCTCGCAGAGCGCGCGCTCAATGATCTGGGCGTCGGTACGACTATCTTCGATCAACAGGATGTGAAAATCAGGTCGTGTGGCGTTCATCGGCGGGAACCTGGGAGACCGGAGTCTCGTAAGATGGCGACGCGGGTGGCGTCACTGTTGGAGCGGAGGTTGATGTCGACGATTGAGACGGACCGCCTCGCAGCCGGATGAAGAAGGTTGCGCCCTGACCGAGGGCGCTCTCGACCCAGATGCGACCACCGTGTGCCTGCACGATCTTGTTGCAGATCGACAGGCCGGCTCCCGTTCCCTCGTACTCGTCCTGGGTATGGAGCCGTCGAAACAACTGAAAGATCGTTCCGTGAAACTGAGGCTCGATGCCGATGCCATTGTCCTTGATGGCGACGATGACATCGGGCCCGAGATAGGGATCGAGGGCGATATCCGGCGAGTCATCGCCGGCCTGAGTGATTGCGTCGACCTCGACCCACGGCGTTGGATTCTGGTTGTATTTTATCGCATTGGAGATCAAGTTCGCCAGTAGTTGCCCGATTCGGTCTCGGTCGCCCCAGACATTCGGCAAGGCACTCTTGATCCGCAGCTCAGCCCGCTTGCACCGGAACAGCTCTCCCAGGTCCGTCTTGACCACGGCGACGAGCTCTTCCAGATTCACAGTGGCAAATTCGCCGATCACCTTGCCGGCTCGGGACAGGGTGAGCAGCCCGTGAATCATCGATCGCATCCTGCGCGAGGCGTCGACCAGGTGGTGCACATACTCCTGCCCCTCCGCCGCGATTCGATCTCCGTAGTCCCTGAGCAGGAAATCAGAGAAAGCGATCAAGGTGCGCAACGGCTCCTGGAGGTCGTGCGAGACGACGTAGACGAACTCATCGAGCTCATGATTCCGGAGCGAAAGTGCCTGGTTGGCTTCCGCCAGGCGCTGATTCTTCTCTTGCAGCTCCTCCTCCAGACGTCGGTTTGCCGTCACGTCCTGGGCCACCAAGCGGGCATGCGTGATCGAACCCTTCAAGCCCGCGACGAGCGAACCCCTGATCCAGACGTCGATCATTTCTCCGTTGGATTTGACCCAGCAGGTCTCCTTCTCCACGGAACCTGCCCGGAGGAATTCCTTGAATCGCGTCTTGAATCTCTCGGATAGCGGCCCGTGGAGAAAGCGTTCATAGGGGTAGCCGACGACCTGGTCACGGGCCAGGCCCAAGGTCGACAGCATGGTCTGGTTGCACTCGATGACCTTCCCCTCGAGATCGAGGCTGAGATACATGGCGGGCGCATTTTCGTAGAGATCGGTGTAACGGTCCTTCAGCTCCCCGAGCTCGCGGTTGATTTTCCGCAACTGCTCGTTGACCCGGGTCAACTCGCGCGTTCGCAGCCGCAGCTCGCGCTCGGCGCGAACCTTCTGACTGACGTCGGTGAGATGACAGCGAAGATGGGTGACCTTCTGGTTGGTCCCGTAGCGGGCCCCGACGTTGACCTCGACCATGTAGGTCTTGCCCTGCGCGGACCGCATCCGAACGACGAGTCCGAGCGCCTCCCCCCGAACCAGGGCCTGACCGAATGTTCCTCGAGCTCGATCCCGGTCGTCGGGATGAAGGACATCGAGGAAGGACTTCTGCCTCAATTCCGTGAGCGTCCAGCCCAGGAATTCCTGTTCGGCGGGGCTTGACTCGATCCAGTGAAGCGCGGCCGGCTCGAGTCGATTGACCATGTCGGTGGTTGAATAATCGCCCGAGGCGAGCGGGTCGAAATGAGGGCCCTGATCCGGCGGCGGCGCGTCGAAGAGGCCGCTGCGAGTGAGGGACGAACCCGACAGAACGGCCCCCGGTTCGGTCGAGGGCTTCGCGGGGCCCGGGGATTCGGGGCCCGGCGGCTTCGAGCGAAGTCGAACGGACCGCGCCAGCGCAACGATCTCCTGCGTCAGCTCGACGAGCTCGGGCGTGGGGGGGACGGACGGACGCGTCTTGCGATCCCTCCTCAAGCCGCGGACGAGACGCGTCACGTCCTTGACCGGGTCACGCCAGCGCGCCTTCTCGGCCCGCGCCTCGACTCCAAATGTGATCGCCGCCGCTCCCAACCCCGCGAGCGCAACCACGACGCCGTCGACTTGACGCAGTCTCCAAACCGCCAAGGCGACGACCAAGAGCCACGCCACGCTGATCAGGAACGCCGCCGACCAGCGTTGCCGTCCCACGCGAACAGGGCGGGGAATCGTCTCCGGCATGATCGCGATCTCTCGAAGTGAGTCAAGAAGAACCCTTGTCGCCTGCTCGATCCTCGGTGGGAGCCTCGTCCGCGGATAGCCAGATCGTGAACGTCACTCCACCCTCGGGATTATTGCGCACCGAAAGCCGGCCAGACTGTTCCTTGAGTAGCTCGGCGGCCAGGTACAATCCGTAACCGGTCCCGCCTTCCCTGGTTGTGAAGAACGGTTCGAAGATTCGATCGATGTACGCCTCGGGGACCCCGGGCCCGTCATCCACGACGTCCACGATGACCCAGCGACGCCCCTCTTGCTCGGCCGTGCCCGCCCGCACGACGATCCGCCCTCCCTGGCCCGAGCTGGTCAAAGCCTGGTGGGCGTTTCCGAGTAAATTGAAGAGCACCTGCATCAACCGGCCAGGGTCGACTCGGATCGGGGGCAGGGCAAGTTCGCAGACCGTCTCAACCTGAATGCGGCGATCGGCCGACGGCAATCCCTTGACGAACAAATCGATCGATTCTCGGAGCAAGGACGGCAAGTCGACCATCTGAACGTCCCAAGAACCGTTCCGCACGGTCGCCAGCAGATGGTCGAGCCGGAGCTGGAGCACCTGGGAGTTCCGCAAGATGGATTCGACCCACTGAGAATCCTGACTGCCGGGCGAATCGTTCAAGAGGAGGACCTCGGCGCTGCCGCGAATCACCGCCAATGGTCCGCGGATCTCATGAATGATCCCAGCGAGCATGCGGCCTACCTGGACGAGCTGTTGATTGAGCATGGCCATGCTGGACATCTGGCGGAATTGAATCAAGCGGTGGACGCGTCCCAGCACGATCGCACCGGCCGAGTCCTTGGCGACGTAGTCGTCCGCCCCGGCTTCGAGTCCGGCAAGAACGTCGGAGTCATCATGACGGACCGTCAGCATCAAGACCGGCAGGTTGGCGATCTCCCGGTCAGCCCGAATGGCGCGGCAGACCGCAAGACCGTTCATGTCGGGAAGGTTGACATCCAGGATGATGACGTGGGGTCGGACCTCCTTCGCCTTCTGAACTGCTTCTCCCCCCTTTGCAACTTCGTAAATCGTGTAACCGGCCCGACCGAGAATGGTCCGAAGCAATGCGCGATCCGGCGCGCTGTCATCGACGATCAAGACGGCACCCATCAACTTCCGCTCCATGGTCCGCGTTCCATTGTCTTAACGATCGTCACGAATCCATTCAGTTCGACCTCGATTCATGGATTCATGATCGATGTGTCGGATGCAAGGAGATGGTCCGCCATCACCGGGCTCTCGTCATCGATCGACACAACGCTATAATACGTTCGAGAGCCAGCATCGGGACACTTTTTCGAAGCTTGCTTGCCATGGGGATGTCGAAACCGATCGCACATGAGCGCAGCTCCGCCGGATTTCCTGCGCGTAACCTGTTATACTTGACAGCGTCATGACCCAAACGACGACCGTTTTAAGCTCAACCGAACGTCCGGCCCTGAGCTTCGAATCATTCCGCGAGCTGGCGGACGCCGATCTGGAACAACGGATCCTTTCCGTCAAGGAGGGGATGGGCCAATCACTTCTGATACTTGGACACCATTATCAGCAGGACGAGGTGATCCGCTTCGCCGATTTGCGGGGGGACAGCTACAAGCTCAGCCAGCTCGCGGCGCGGAGTCTCACTTGCCAAGCCATCGTCTTTTGCGGCGTGCACTTCATGGCGGAAACGGCTGACGTCCTGTCCCGCGACGAGGTCAGCGTTTACCTGCCCGACCTGTCCGCCGGATGTAGCATGGCCGACATGGCCGACCTGGATTCGGTCGAGGCCGCGTGGGCAGACCTTGGCGAGATCACCGACACAGACGATTTGATGCCGGTGACTTACGTCAACTCGTCAGCGGAGCTCAAGGCCTTCTGCGGGCGACATGGCGGCATCGTTTGCACCAGTTCCAACGCCCGCGCGGTCCTGGAATGGTCGTTCGCCAGGCGCGCCCGCGTGCTGTTTTTCCCCGACCAGCACCTCGGCCGGAACACAGCCCGGGCCATGGGGATTCCCCTGGATCAGATGGTCGTTTGGGACCCTCGCGAACCCCTGGGCGGCAACACGGCCGCGGCGATCGTTTCGGGCCGGGTCTTGCTCTGGAAAGGCCACTGTTCGGTCCACCAAATGTTCAAACCCGACCATGTGCAGCAATTCCGGCGCCGGTTTCCTGCCGGCAAGATCCTCGTCCACCCCGAATGCATGATGCAGGTCGTCGACGCCGCGGACGTCGTGGGCTCGACCGAATTCATCATCAAGACCATTGCCCAGGCACCGGCCGGCTCGATCTGGGGCATCGGCACCGAGCTTCACCTGGTCAATCGCTTGGCGGACGAGAATCCCGACAAGATCATCCACTTCCTTTCCCCCATGGTCTGCATGTGCGCGACCATGTACCGGATCGACATGCCCCACCTGGCCTGGTGCCTCGACAACCTCGCTCGCGGAACTCCGGTCAACCGGATCAAGGTACCCGCGGAAACCGCGCACTGGGCACGGATCGCTCTCAAGCGCATGCTCGAGGTCCAGTGAGCCCGGAGAAAGTCAAGAACCATGCCAGTGCTGACGAGTCCGGTCCCCACGACGACGCAGATCGATATCGATCTGATCGTTCATGCCAACCACTGGGACCCGTTCTCGGTGTTGGGTATTCACGAGCTGGCGACCTTGCCATCGGGCGTGAAGAGGTGGGTGGTCCGCGCGTTCCTCCCCGAGGCCAAGGCGGCGTGGGTCGTCGATCTGATCCGCGGCGAACCAGGTGAACTCGTCCCCATGGAGTGGATTCACGAGGATGGTTTTTTCGTCGCCCTCTTTGCCGGCCGCTCCGCCGCCTTCCCCTATCGGATCCGGTTGGAAGACCACCTGGGGCATTCCTGGGATTTCGTCGACCCCTATCTCTTCGGCCCGGTCCTCACGGACTTCGATCTGCATCTGCTCGGTGAAGGGACGCACTACCGCAACTATGAGCGGCTGGGCGCGCACCTCCGCACGCACCGCGATTTTCGCGGCGTCCATTTCGCCGTCTGGGCGCCCAATGCGGAGCGCGTCAGCATCATCGGCGATTTCAATCACTGGGACGGCCGGCGGCATCCCATGGGGAATCGGGGCGCGACGGGGATCTGGGAGCTTTTCATCCCCGACCTGTGCCGGGGCGAGGTCTACAAGTACGAGGTGAAGAGCCGCCACGACGGCTATCTCATCCAGAAGTCTGATCCCTACGGCTTCGCCGCGGAGCTGCGCCCCAGGACGGCCTCGGTCGTCTGGGACGTCACCCAATTCTCCTGGCACGACCAGGACTGGCTGGCCACCCGGGTGCAGCGACAGGGTCTCGACCAGCCGATCGCGGTCTACGAGCTTCACCTGGGCTCCTGGAAACGAAACCCAGGGCAAGACAATTCGTTCCTCGGCTATCGCGAGCTTGCCGACCAGCTCGTTGTTCACCTCGAACACACCCACTTCACGCACATCGAGCTGATGCCGGTCACGGAGCACCCTTTCGACGGGAGCTGGGGATACCAGCCCGTCGGCTACTTCGCCCCGACGTCGCGATTCGGTACCCCGGACGATTTCGCCTACTTCGTGGACACCCTGCACCAGAATGGCTACGGAGTGATCCTCGACTGGGTTCCCGCCCATTTTCCCAACGACTCGCACGGACTCGGCTTTTTCGACGGGACGCACTTGTACGAGCATTCCGACCCTCGCCTGGGCGAGCACCGCGACTGGGGTACGAAGATCTTCAATTACGGCCGGCCCGAGGTCCGGAACTTTCTGTTCGGCAACGCCCTTTTCTGGCTCGACCGCTACCACCTCGACGGACTGCGGGTCGACGCCGTGGCCTCGATGATCTACCTCGACTATTCACGCGAGCCCGGGGACTGGGTCCCCAACATCCACGGCGGCAACGAAAACCTCGAGGCCATCGACTTCCTCAAGCGGCTCAATGAGCTGTGCCATCACGAGCACCCGGGCGTCCTGACCTCGGCCGAGGAATCGACGAGCTGGTCGGGTGTGTCGCGCCCGACCTACCTTGGCGGCCTGGGCTTCAGCCTCAAGTGGAACATGGGCTGGATGAACGATACGCTCCGTTATCTCTCCAAGGACCCGGTCCATCGCAAGTACGAACACGGCTCGCTGACATTCAGCATGATCTACGCCTTCAGCGAGAATTTCATTCTGCCGCTGTCTCACGACGAGGTCGTGCACGGCAAGGGGTCGCTGCTCGACAAGATGCCGGGCGACATCTGGCAGAAATTTGCGAACCTGCGGCTGCTCTACGGGTACATGTACGGCCATCCGGGAAAGAAACTGCTCTTCATGGGCAGCGAGATCGCGCAGTGGCGTGAATGGAACCACGACGAAAGCCTCGACTGGCACCTGCTCCAGTGGCCGGACCACCAGGGGATTCTCCGCCTGGTGTGCGACTTGAATGCGCTCTATCGTTCGCAGCCGGCCCTCCATCAAGTCGACTTCGAATGGCAGGGTTACGAATGGCTGGAGCTCCACGACTGGGAGAACAGCGTCATCGCGTTCCTGCGTCGAGCCAGGGACCCCGACGACTCCATCGTCGTGGTCTGCAACTTCACGCCCGTCGTCCGCGACAACTACCGGATCGGCGTTCCGACGGCAGGATATTACCGGGAAATCCTCAACACGGATTCCGAGAGCTACGGCGGGACGAACGCCGGCAATCACGGCGGGGCGTGGGCGTCGCACGAACCGCACGCCGGCCGCCCGTTCCACCTGTCGCTGCGCCTGCCCCCTCTGGGCGTCCTGTTCTTGAAGACGCCTTCGATCTCTTCTTGACGCCCCGGCGGCCCTAGCGGGCACCTGGAATTGGGCCGCGGCCGGGTGAAGTCGTCTGGGGTATCAGCTCGTCGATCGCCACGTTCCAGGTCACGTGGCCGATCGCGACGACGGCCGTCTTCTTGCGCGGGTCGAGCTTGACCAGCCGCCCCGGCCGGTCGAATCCGAGACGAGGCACGACCACCCTGTCGCCGGGCTGGAGGCGAGCGCGCGCGTCGGCGATCGAATCGGCATGCTGCGCCTCGTGCTGCAATTGAGCCAAACGCTCTTCCAGGGCCGCGCGGGTCCGTTCGGCATCCGCCTGAGATTGGAGCGCCGCCTGGCGGGCGAGGTCGGCCTCCATGCGCAGCTTCTGGACGATCTCCCAATCGGCAGCCCCGCGCCCGGGGCGCTGTGCCAGGTAAGACTCCGCGCGCTCGACGACTCGCTCGGAGAGCCGAAGTTGCCGCGCGATCGAGAGCGCATTCGACTGACCGATGTCGCCGATCAATAGCCGATACTTGGGCTGGAGGGTCTCGTGGTCGAACTCGACGGCGGCGTTCTCGGCGTTCGGGTTTGAGAACGCGTATGTCTTGAGATCGCCGATGTGCGTCGTCACGATCGATCGACAGCCGATGCCGTCGAGCTCGTCGAGGATCGCACGGCCCAAGGCGGCGCCGTCGGCGGGATCCGTCCCCGCGCCGAGCTCATCGAGCATCACCAGCGAGCGCGGGCTCGCTTTGGCCAGGATCTCGGTGATTCGCCGCACGTGCGACGAGAAGGTGGAGAGCGACTGCTCCAGGCTCTGCTCATCGCCGATGTCGACCAGGACGTCGTCGAAGATCGGCAGCTCGGAAC
This sequence comes from Isosphaerales bacterium, assembly GCA_044450785.1. Classification (GTDB taxonomy): domain Bacteria; phylum Planctomycetota; class Planctomycetia; order Isosphaerales; family Isosphaeraceae; genus JBIOJM01. Next base: position 1,870 of record JBIOJM010000159.1, on the reverse strand, counting down.
CCTCGCCGGCCGGGACGTGCAAGCCGGCCTGGGCCATGATCGCGATCAGACCGACCGTCTTCAAGGCGACCGTCTTGCCGCCGGTGTTCGGGCCCGTGACGACCAGGATGTGAAAACGGACCCCGAGATTGAGATCGATGGGGACCACGGTTCGCCGTGCGTGCGCGGGCACTCCGCCCTTCGGGGGCGGCCCGGCAGGGCCTGATTCATAGGGCAGCGTTTCAGGCCGCCCGGCCGGCTCGTCCGAGCGCGAGGCCGAAGCAGCCGCAGGATGGGACAGTTCGGACGAGGCGCCGGCGAGGGCAGGATCGCCCTTGAACAGGGCTTCGAGCAAGGGATGCCGCGCCCCTCGCAGTACCAGCTTGCCTTCGTCGTTGAAGTGGGGGGCCGACATCCGATAGTCGATGCTCAGCCGCGCCTGCGCGTGCGTGAGATCGAGCTCGGTCAGGGTCTCGAGCGTGCCCAGCAGCGAGTCGGACACGATGCCGAGCTGTGCACTTAACCAGCGCAGAATCCGGCGCACCTCCTTGGATTCCCGCGCGCGGAGGAATGACAGTTGAGCCGATTGCTCGCCGATCGCCGTGGGCTCGACGTAAACGGTTTCGTTGCTGGCGCTGGTGCGGAGTACCGAGCCCTGGATCTCACTTCGATGGTCCTTGGCCACGGGCAAAACAAAGTGGTGCCCCACCATGGTGAAATTGTGAAAGCGAAGGGCCCTGCGGATGTCGGGCGAGCGCAGCATCCGCCGCAGTGTCTCCTGGATCCGTTCCTGCACACGAGCGGCCTCGCGCCGCAGCGCGGATAGCCGCCGGCTGGCGGTATCCAGGACCTTGCCCCGGTCGTCCAGGCATCCTTCGATGGCACCCACGAGGCCCGAGAATTCACCGATGCCTTGCCGCAGACCGCCCAGCCGCGGGAACTGGCCGCCAACCCGGTCGATCCACTGGTCGAGATTGCCGATCGCGCGCAGCGTCTCGACCGTCTCCGCGAGCTCTTCCGGTTCGAGCACGCCGCCCTTCTGGGCTCGAAGCACGTGCTGGCGAACGTCGTGCAGCCCGCCGAAGGGGGGCCTCAAACCAGCACCGAGCGCCTCGACCATCTCGCTGGTCAGCGCCAGCCGGCTCTGGATTTCGCCGGGATCGACGCTCGGCTCGATCCGATGTGCCGCGTTCTTGCCCAGCGAGCAGGCTGCGCGGGCCGCGACCAGCGTGCGGACCTTGTCGAAGTCGAGAAGTTCCAGCGTGTGCGTGTCCATGTCGCCTCACGACCCGCGTCGCCCGCGCTGCCACCCTTTCGGATCGACCGGCCCACCCCGGAGTCACGCCCTGACCGACACCAAGGGCGCAGTCCTGGTTCGCAGACGTCGCCTTCATTATCGCAAGGTTTCCGCCGATCGAACCATGGCGAGCCGGGTCGGAATGAAAAACAAACATGGCCCGGGATCGCTGGAGAGCGACCACCTGATTCTGCGCCCGAGGAAGGCTGAGATCGAACGGCCATGAGGGAAACACCGAAGATGATGGCGCACACGAGTGTGTTGGGGAAAAACCGCTCCCAGGTGCCCCCGCCTTGCGGGAATTGGAGTTACGTCTCAGGGGATTTTTGTTCGTCGAACGTGTCCGCGAAGCAACGTCCTATGAGGTTGTTACTTAGGCGGGACGGGAGGTTTTTCCGGCCGATTCGTCATGGTGAGGGCGATCAGACGTTTTTCGCGGTTTCTCTCGAAAACACTGGATTTGCCAAGGATGCGGAGTTGGGGGGTAATCCTCAGGGCGGAGGACGGAGGACGGAGAAGACGGCGACCCGGACTCGGAGAACGGTGGACGAACGGCCTCCGCCGGTCAAAAGTCCACACACGTCCGCTCATAAT
>JBIOJM010000158.1:0-21464 GCA_044450785.1 Isosphaerales bacterium | reverse complement strand
TGGGGAGGACCGCCTGGACCGGCTCGGCGTCCGGCTTCCACTTGATCAAGACTGCGCCCTGCAGGTAGCGGCCATAGGCGGAGAGGACATGCCCGTCGGGCAGCGCGACCGAGGCGACATGCCCGCACTTGCCGTCCACCCAGTACCCGTCTTCGCGGAGGTAATCGAAGCGATCCAGCTCGTAGCGGCGATCGAGGTTCCAGGTCTGCCCGTGGTCCTTGCTGACCAGCGCGTCGCAGCCGCGCCGGTGACTGGCCAGCTTTCCGTCCCGAACGTCATCTCGCACAACGAGCGTGCAGACGAGGTCGCCGTTGGGGAGGCGCTGCAAATTGGCATGATGCCGGCCGGCACGAAACAGGAATTGCAGCTCCGACCAGGTTTTGCCGTCGTCGCGCGAAATTGAGATCGCCGTGCCTTCGAGGCTGTCGTCGTGGGGGCCGTCGAAATACTGCGGCGGCATATCGCTGCGCAGGGCGGCGACAAGGTCTCCGCTGGCGCCTCGGACGATTGCTCCCTCGCTCACGCCCCGGAGCCACTTCTTACCATTGTTCTCGGTGCTAAACTTCCACTGTGGCGGGGCCACCTCGTCGATCCACGTCTTGCCGCCATCGATCGACCGGCGAAATACGACGGTCGCATCGTCCTCGGGATGGCTTTTCCCGGGCTCGTAATGCCAGCCCAGCTCGAGAATTGCCTTCGCCCGTCCCTGCTCATCCCGATCGATCCACGCGTTCCCTTCGACGCCGAAGCTCCGACCATCCCTCGTCAGCGGATGATCGACGGCCTCCGTCCAGGTCCGGCCATGGTCGCTGCTGAAGATCCGCTGCGGCTTGCCACCCTTGTCGAAGACTTCCGTGATGAACGACAGCCGCCCTCCGCCGAGTGATTCGAAGAACTGCGGGCGGCCCTTGGTGCCGGGAATGATCGCGAAATCGGTCCACGTGGCCCCGTTGTCTTTGCTGAAGGCGATGATCGGCTCGATCGTCGATGCCTTTTCCCGGCTGCACAGGATCGCGATTTCGCCGTTGTCCATGCGTACCAGGCCGAAGGGCATGGTGTGGGTCGCGTCGGGATGCTTGAGCACCTGACGCAGCGCGGGTCGCTCGATCCAGCCTCCCTTGCCGTCCCCCTGCCGGACGCGGTGGTCCTGCCAGCCCGTGGCCTTGGCTGCGGCACCGCGCGGATCATCGGCCGCCGCAACGGATCGACCTGCCGTGATCGCCGCGCAGAACAGAAGTCCGGCGAGACCCATTCGGATGAATGTAGTCGTCATGTGAGGATTTGCTTTACAACATGGCCATGCACGTCGGTCAGACGAAAATCGCGACCGGCGTGTCGATACGTCAGTTGCGTGTGATCCAATCCGAGCAGATGGAGGATCGTGGCATGAAAGTCGGGAATCGTGACCTTGTTCTCCACGACGTAGTAGCCGAACTCGTCGGTCGCGCCGTGAACCATGCCGCCGCGCACGCCAGCCCCTGCCATCCACATGGTGAAGGCGTTCGGATGGTGGTCGCGTCCGTCGGTTCCCTGCGCGGCGGGGGTGCGGCCGAATTCGGTGCCCCACACGACGAGCGTGTCGTCCCAGAGTCCGCGGCGTTTCAGGTCCTTGAGCAGAGCGGCGATCGGCTGGTCCGTTTTTGCCGCGTTGGTCGCATGATTGTTCTTCAAGTCGCCGTGGGCGTCCCAGTAGTTGCGCGGATAGCTGAAGTTGACCTGCACGAAGCGCACGCCCCGCTCACTGAACCGGCGGGCCAGCAGACACTGACGCGCGAACTCGTCGGTGGGCTCGCGACCCACGCCGTACAGGTCGAGCGTTTCCTTGGTTTCGGCGCCCAGGTCCATCGCCCGCGGGGCTGCCATCTGCATGCGAAAGGCCATTTCGAAGGCCGTGATCCGGGCTTCCAGCCTGGGATCGGATCCCGTGCGGGTGATGTGCTCGCGATTCCGGCTTTCCAGCAGATCGAGTTGCATTCGCTGGCGCCGCGGATCGTCGGCAGCGGTTGTGTTGGAGAGGACAGCCTTCGTGAACGGGGTGCCGCCGTCGCCGATCCGCGTCCCTTGAAAACTGGCGGGCAGAAACGCCGATCCGTAATTCTGGGCCCCTCCGTGGTACAGCGATGGGCTGAGCGAGATGAAGCCGGGTAGATCCGAGTTCTCGCTCCCCAGGCCGTAGAGCGCCCAGGCGCCGAGACTGGGCCGATTGAAGACGCCGTCCCCCGTGTTGAGCGTCAGCAACGCGGGGCCGTGAGAGACCTGGCTGCCGCCGTTCATCGAGCGAATCATGCAGATGTCGTCGACGCAGCCGGCCAGATGCGGAAACAATTCGCTGACCTCGGTGCCCGACTGGCCGTGCCGGGCGAACTTCCACGGAGATCTCAGCAAGTTGCCGGTGCCGCCGAATTCGAACTTCGGTTTGGCAATGGGGAGTGGCCGGCCGTTCAATTCCGCCAGCTTGGGCTTGGGATCGAATGTATCGACGTGCGACACGCCGCCGTGCATGAACAGGAAGATGACCCGCCTCGCCCGCGCCGGAAAATGCGGCGGCCGCGCCAGCAGCGGGGAGGCGGTGGCGGAAGCTTCCCCGGCCGTGCTTGCTTCCTGCTGCAACAGGCCCAGCAGCGCCACGCTGCCAAAACCGCAGCCGATTTCACGGAGAGCGTCGCGCCGCGTCGGATAGAAACGTTGGTTTGGCATTGCAGGCTCCAGACTCAGTCGACATACAGGAATTCGTTGGAACAGAGTAGCACCTGGCAGAAGCTCTGCCAGGCGGCGCGCTTGGCTTCCTCAGGCGTCGTTCCGGTCGTCTCGAGTTCGGTAACGAATCGCTCCAGGTAGGCGAGTGCCGCGGTCGTTTCCGCGTCACTCGCCGCGCGGCCCAGGCAGTACAACGTCGCCAGGCCGATGCGGGCCGTGTCATTGAATCGGCTGTCTTCCAAGAGCCTTTTCCCGAGCTGGCGCGACTGGTCGCGCACGAAGGAGCTGTTCATGAGGTACAACGACTGCGACGGAACCGTCGTGTCGTTTCGTGCCGTTGTCACCGCGTTGGGATCGGCCGCATCGAACAGCGCCAGGGCGTCGGGCTGGGCGTTGCGCACCACGGGCAAGTACAGGCTCCGGCGTGGCGTGTCGTAGAACGGATGATCCGACTGCATCCGGTTGGGAGCAAACCCGCGTTTAGCGTCCTGAACCTCGGCTTCCTTGTACAGGACCTCGGCCGAGTCCCCGCCGCCGATCTTGCGATCCAACTGACCGCTGACCGCCAGCATCGCGTCACGCACTTCCTCGGCTGACAGCCGCCGCCGCGGCATGTGCGACACCAGGCGGTTGCCCGGGTCGTTCCGCAGGGCAACCGGGCTCGTACCGGCGGCCCGTTGATAAGTTGAAGAATTCAACAAAAGTCGATGCATGGACTTGACCGACCAGCCGCTTCGCACGAACCGCGTGGCGAGCCAATCCAGCAACGCGGCATGTGACGGCGGATCGCCGCGGGTCCCGAAATTGTCACTGGTGGCGACGAGTCCCGTGCCGAAGTGGTGCTGCCAGATCCGGTTGACCATCACCCGCGCTGTCAGGGGATTGGAGGGGCTGGCGATCCAGCGGGCCAGTTCCAGCCGGCCGCTCTGTTTGGTCTCGATCGGCGTCGGAATGCCACCGGTCAGGATCAGCGGCAGACGCCGCGGCACGAGCTGGCCCAACTGAAAGCGATTGCCGCGCACGTGGACGCGAAGATCCCGCGGCAGGGCCTCCTTCACGGCCATGACCATCAGCGGCCGCCGATTCGGCAATTTCAGCGGGTACTCCTGGAACATCGTGTTGTTGCGGGCTTCGTCCTGCAGCGGCTCGGTACTGCGGAACACACCGGCCAGGGCGTAGTAGTCGGTCGTCGGCAGCGGATCGAACTTGTGGTCGTGACAGCGGGCGCAGGCGAGAGTCAGACCGAGAAAGGCGCGGCTCGTCACGTCCAGTTGTTCGTCCACGATGTCGATCCGCGTCTGCTCCTTGTCGGTCTCGGCCAGCGCCTTCGGCCCCACCATCAAGAAACCGGTCGCGACCACCTGACGGGCGATCTGGTCGAGGTTGCCGGTTCGCGGCAACAGATCGCCAGCCAGTTGCTCGATCACAAACTGGTCGTACGGCAGATCGCGGTTGAAGGCATCGACGACGTAATCGCGATAGCGAAAGGCGAACCGCATCACGGCGTTGGCATCGTTGGCCGTGGTCTCGGCATACCGCGCGACGTCGAGCCAGTGCCGGCCCCAGTGTTCACCGTAATGCGGAGAACTCAGCAGTCGATCGACCACGCTCGAGAACGCCCGCGGCGAGTCGTCCGCCAGAAACGCGTCGATCTCCGCGGGCAACGGCGGCAAGCCAGTGAGATCAAACGTCACACGTCGAATCAGCGTCCGCTTTTCCGCGGCCGGGGCAGGCGTCAGGCCCCTTTCTTCCAGTTTCGCTAGGACGAACGCGTCGATCGGCGAGCGGACCACGGCGGCGTCCTTCACCGCCGGAGGTGGCGGATCTTTCACGGGCTGGAACGCCCAGTACGAGCGCTGCTGGTCCGTGAATGTCGCCGTCGTCCGGGTAAGCAGCGGCTTAGCTTCCTCTGGAGTGGCAACGCGGGCGGACGATGTTTCGGGCTCCGTTCGCGGCCAAACCGCGCCGGTCTTGACCCACTTGACGAGTACCGCGATCTGTACGTCCGACAGTTTTCTCTTCGGCGGCATCTTCGGTTCATCGACATACCCAACCGCTCGAATGAGAAGACTCTCCTCCGGCTTTCCAGGGACCACCGCCTGACCGCTCTCTCCGCCCTTCAAGAGCGCCTCTCGATCGGTCAACCTCAGTCCGCCCTTCGATTTCTCGGCATTGTGGCAGGACTGGCATCTCTCGACCAATAGCGGACGGACGGCCTTCTCGAAGTACTCGATTGCCGCCGGTTCATCGGCCCGCAGCGAGGACCGGTCGCCCAGAACGAGCGTGCTGCCCAAGATCAAGGCCAGCAGCAGAGCCAGTCGCTGACCCGCCCCGCGCGAGGAAATCGAACGGCTGTCGGTCATGGCGTCTCCGGTGGGTTTACCTGTCCAGAAGCAGGACCACTCGCCTGAAGCCGATCGGGCGGTTCGCGTGACCATGCTCATCTCAGCACGACCATGATTCTGGTAAAACTATTGTTGAATATCCCTCGGGACCATACAATACGTGTTCCTCCGGCCGCTCGCAAAGCATGTCACATCTCCAGCACGATCTTGCCGCGAGTGTGCCCTTGCTCGCTGGCGTCGTGTGCATCGCGGGCGCGTTCCAGCGGGAACGTTCGGCCGATGGTTGGCCGGAGCCGGCCGGCGTCGGCGAGCTCGCCGAGGAAAGCGAGGTCGGCTCCCTCACGCCGGACCATCAGAAACCTCGCCTGCTTCGACCGTCCGAACATCCTGGCGCCTGACTGCACTGCTCCCCAGAATAAGACACTCGGCCCTGGCAGGGTCGTCACGTAAGAACCGCCCGGATTGAGCAGGTGACGGCACGCTCCGAAGGAGCTCATGGCGACGGCGTCGAATACCACGTCGTACCGCTCTGCCCGCTGTGTGAAGTCTTCCCTCGAGTAGTCGATCACGAGGTCGGCACCGAGAGACTCGACGAAGGCGACGTTGAAAGGGCCGCAGGTCGCAGCCGTCGTGGCTCCCAGCGCCTTGGCAATCTGGACGGCGAAGTGGCCCACGCCGCCCGCTCCGCCATTGATGAGGGTGGAGCCACCCTGGCGAAGCCCGCCGACGTCACGCAATCCCTGAAGGGCGGTGCAGGCCGCGATCGGCAGCGAGGCCGCCTCGGTGAAGCTGAGCGACTGCGGTTTCAGAGCCGCAGCCGCTTCCTTGACGACGGCGAGCTCGGCATAGCCCCCTCCCCGCGCCATATCAACGAATGCAAAAACCGCGTCGCCTGGCTTGAACCGCCGTGCGTCGGGCCCGAGCTCAACGACCTCGCCCGCTACATCACCGCCGGGGACATACGGGAAACGGACCCGGAGGAACAGCCGGAGATCGCCGCGCCGGATCTTCCAGTCCACGGGATTGACCCCCGCCGCACGGACGCGCACCAAGATCTCACCGGCACCCGGCGTGGGATCGGGCCGCTCACGGGCATTGAGCTGGTCGCTGCCCCCGTAGCCAAGGATGACGATCGCTTTCATTGACGGATCACTCCTCTGAGCATCACGCCATTCTGCACCACCACTGGGGAATCAGGAACCGGCCCCATCTTGACGAGTCTCCGCCTGGCATTGAAGATGCTGTTCACCGGACGGACACACTTTTTTTTGCGATAACGCCCAAAGGAAAGTCCGAGCTTTTTATGAAAACCAACGATTCAGTGTCCAAGAACACAGACGAATCGAGCAACCCTTCTCATCCGCGAAGCCTTTCACGGCGCCAGTTATTGCTGGCTGGCGGCGTGGCCGCCACCGCGTTCACCATCGTGCCGCGACACGTGCTGGGCGGGGCGGGATTTGTCGCGCCCAGCGACAAGATTACTCTGGCCTGCATCGGCTTCGGGACTCAGGCGATCCGGGAAATCGGCGGAATCCTCGCCAGCCCGGACGTGCAGATCGTCGCCGTGTGCGACGTCGAGAAGGACGGGGTCAATTACCTGGAATGGGGCAAGAACCAGATCCGGGACGGAATCAGGCGACTCATCCAGAACCCGACCTGGAGAGAAGGCTCGAACCACGTGCCCGGCGGCCGCGATGTCGGCAAGGAGATCGTGGAAACCTACTACGCGAAGCAGCGCGGCAGGGAGCATTATCAGGGATGTGCCACCTACGCGGACTTCCGCGAGTTGCTGGAAAAAGAGAAGGATGTGACCGCGGTCAAAGTGATGACGCCGGATCACACCCACGCGACCATATCGATCGCGGCCCTGAAGAAGGGAATGAACGTGATCGTGCACAAACCTCTGGCGAATCGTCTGCTGGAGGGCAGGGCCGTCATCGAGACTGCCCGCTCGAAGAAGATCGCCACTCACTTCCTGCCGGCCAGTGTAGGCGCCAGTCAGAAACAGGCCGTGGACATGATCAAGAACGGCGCCATCGGAACGCTTCGGGAGATCCACAACTGGTCGATGCGGCCCATGTGGCCCCAGTTCCCGACCCTGCCGACCGACACACCTCCCGTCCCCGCAGGTTTCGACTGGACGCTCTGGCTCGGCCCATCGCTGGATCGCCCGTATCACCCCAGCTACACTCACACCAATTTCCGCGGCTGGTATGAGTTCGGCGGCGGGTCTATCGCCGATATGGGTCATTACAGCCTCTGGCCGATCTTCCAGCTCCTCGACCTGGAATCCCCGATCAGCGTCGAATCGACACCCAGCCACGTCTGCACGGTTTCGGAAGGAATCTGCGTGCGGATCAAGAACGACTACTCATTCCCTGCCGCATGCACGATTCGCATGAGATTCGCACCCAAGGGGGAGCGGGCGGCCATGGACATCTTCTGGTATGACGGTGGCATTAAACCGCCCGTGCCCGAAGAACTCATGGCGGAGAACAAAGAAATGCCGGAAGAAGGCATGATGTTCGTCGGCGACAACGGAAAGATCCTGGGCGGCTTCCGCAGCGAAAACCCGCAGTTGATTCCCCAGGCGAGAATGCGCGCTTATCGAACGGCGAACAACTTGCCCGAGCCGGCCCCACGACAGCGCGGCGGCGGCGGTCGGCAGGGCGGCGACCCTGGAGCGCGCAATGCCGCATGGATCAACGCCTTCAAGGGAGGCCCGGCGAGCTACGGCGATTTCCTGCTGGCACGCCCGATCTCCGATGCAGTAAACCTGGCCATGATCTCACTGCGGCTCGGTGGCCGGAGACTTCTCTGGGATTCCGCCGGCGCGAAGATCACGAATATCCCCGAGGCGAACAGGTTCCTCACACGTGAATATCGCCCGGGCTGGGAACTGTAAAAGGAGAAATGCTCATGGCTGCGACGTCAAGACGAGAGTTCATGGAGAGGGCGGCGGTCTGTTCCGGCGTGGCCGGGTTCCTGGCCGCGAATGCGGCGGAGCTGAGAGCGAATCCGCTGGGCCTGCCGATTGGAAGCCAGGTCTATCCCCTGCGTTCGATGCTCAAGGACTTTCCCGCGTTCGCCAAGATGATGGCCGAGATCGGCGTGACAAGGCTCGAGCTGTGTTCGCCGATCGGTTACGGCCCCGACTTCGCGGCGCTCGCGAGCGCGAACAAGATCAGGAAGATCCTGGCCGATCATGGCATGAAAGCCGAGAGTTCTCACTTCACCATGGGTGAGCTGCGGAACAGCCAGGAGAAGAGCATCGAGTGGGCGAAAGAAGTCGGTATCACGCAAATGATCACCGCAACCCTGGGTGAAGGAAACGGGGGTAACAACCCGACGCTTGACCAGGTGAAAAGGGCGGCGGACGAATACAACAAGATCGCCGCCGTGGCGGCGAAAGCCGACATCCAGCAGGGCCTGCACAACGAGGGCTTCGAACTCTCGATGGTCGATGGCAAACGGACCTACGACCTGTTGTTCGACCTGCTCGATCCGAAGCTGGTCAAGTTCCAGTTCCAGATGTCGACGATCACGGCCGGCTTGGTCGGCGCCGCGTATTTCCTGAAGTACCCTGGCCGCTTCAACTCGATGCATCTGCAGGACGTGGACATGAACGCCCCGGTTCCGGCTCCGTCGCCAAAGGGTGCACCGGCGGGGCGCCGCCGCGGGGGGCGCCGCCCGCAGGTTGCGGTGGGCCAAGGCACCATCGATTGGGTGAAGACCTTCACCGCTGCGAAGGCAGGTGGGGTCAAGAACTACTTTGTCGAGCAAAGCTGGGAACTCACGCAAAAGAGTGTCGCGTATCTCAAGACCCTGAAGGTTTGATCGCAGCCGTCCTGCGGGAGCGGGCCGGCTCGACGGATGCAAGGTTGTCAACCGCCGCCCCGGTCTGCTACTCTCGGCATTCAATCGCCACGACACAGCTCATGCTGGTGCTCATCGTGGCCCCGGCCGCGACCGCCGGCGCGATCTGCCTCGACCGTGCCCGCGGTAATCTGACGCACATGCTCGTCACCGACCTGGGCGATGCCGAGATCGTGCTGGGGAAGCTGGCGGCGCGGCTCATGCCGGTCCTCGGCCTGGTTGCCGCCACGATACCCGTGCTGGCGCTGGCCGGTCTGCTCGGCGGGGTCATCATGGAGGCCATCCTCACCCTGACGCTGGTCACCGTGGCGCTGGCCATCTTCGGCTGCACCCTGGCGCTGGCCATCTCGGTCCGGGCCACCAAGACACACGAGGTCCTGATGGCGGTCTACGCGATCGAGGCCGCCTGGGTCCTGGGGCCGATCGTCTGGTCGCTCCTGGCGGAGACTGACGTCGTGTCCGGGACCCCGGCCTGGTTCGTGGACATCAATCCATTTGTGCTGGCGTGGGCACCGTACGTCGCCCGGTGGAGGTCACTGGGCGTGGCGTGGTTCGCCGGTGTCTTGGGCGGCGTGCTCGCGATCTCGGCCGGGCTGACTGTCTACGCGGTGCTCCGGCTCCGGGCCGAGGTGGCCCGAGGGACCGGCCCGCGCGCCTCGGGAATGTCCACGCGGCTGGGTCGCATCCATGCGCGGTTATCCGCTTGGCGGCCGGGCCCTTCCCTGGACAGCGACCCTGTGCTCTGGCGCGAATCGCGTCGCGGCTGGCCGTCGCGGCTGGCCAAGGTCGTTTGGGGCGTGTTCATCGCCCTCTCGCTTGCCGGCACGGGCTGGGGGATTGTTACGACGGCGGACGATCACAATAGTGGGCGCGAGTTCCTCCTCTTCGTGAGCGGACTCGAGGCGACCTTCGCCCTGCTCCTGGTCAGCCTGGCCGCGCCCACGGTGCTGGCCGAGGAGCGGGTGCGCGGCAGCCTCGACGTGCTGATGACGACCCCGCTGTCGACCGAACGGATCGTCCTGGCCAAGTGGTGGGCCGCCTACCGGACCGTGCCCGTGCTGGCGCTGCTCCCGGCGATCGGGGCCGTGTTCATCGCGGCGTCGGCGCCGGAGGTTTCCCCGCGCGTGGGGCGATTCCAACCTACGCCCGCGCCACTCGATGTCATCGACCGAATCGCTTACGTGTTCCTCCCCATGGGGATGCTCCTGGCCCAGGGGGCGGCGGTCATCAGTATGGGGCTGGCGCTGGCGACCTGGTCGCGACGCGTCGGCCGCGCCGTGGCCATGAGCGTCACGGCCTACGCCTTCGTCGCATTCATTTCTCCCATCCTCATCGAGATTATGCCGGAGGCCTTGATCGGACTCGGGTTAGTCGCGCGGGGGGATCAGGCCTCGATGGCGTTCTTCACCGAGGTCGTCGCCACCGCCTGCCCGATCGGGGGCCAGCTCGTCACCTCTCTGACGGCATCCTTCCCGACCTCGCAGAGCCGAGTTGCGTTCTACATCGGTCAGGTCATCGTGCTCCTGGCGACGCTGGGGTTTTCCCTGATCGTGCTCGCCTCGACGATCGCGACCTTCGACCGCTGCGTGGGGCGCGTCTCGGAGCGTCCCCGCCGCGCGCGGCGACCGCCCCGACGAGTAGCCGCGCGTCGCGGGCCGCATGCCCGGTCCGGCGACGTGGGACGTCCCGGTGTCGCCGAGCCGGCGCTGGGCGCGGGTCTCTGACCTGACCGCGCCCGCGCCTCGAGTCGGCGAGAGGCCCCGCCGTCTACCCGACGACCTTCAAGGCGACGTTCAAGGGGCAGTAGCCAAGGGACGCAAGTCGCTCCGCCTCCCCATGGGGTCGCAACGGCCGAACCATAAACAAGTCTTTAAGGACGCGTTCGCCGTTCCGGGCAGCACAAGGAATCGCCAAGAGACAAGTTGGGAAGACCGTTGGTTTTGTCCATCTGGTCTCGAAGGGCCGAGTCCACAGGGCTGAGCTGAGTAGCGTTCCGGGGACACCGTAATTAACTCCCGTCGATAATTGAGTATGGTGTCCACGGAACCCCCGCCCGATACCCCTTCCCCACGCCGCACGTCCCACACCAGGGCGGAGCCGCGGTGGAAGTTGTGAACGCCGATCGAAATCGCTTCACGGTTCCTTCAGCTCTTTCGTTCGCCTGCCGTCGGCGCCAGGGAGCGGACGACCTCCCAGAAACGAGTGTCGCGCTGACTTTTGAACTTCTGTAGCTTGTCCTTGTTCAACGATTTGCCCCCCTCGGCGAAAACCTCCGCGACGGCCGATGACGGCAGCCGAAGAGTGCCGAAGGTCTGGCCGGAAGCGACGTCCCATAGTTCGGCAGACGGATCCGGCCTGAATCGGAACATCACCACCGTCTTGCCATCCGCGGACAGTCCCGCCGCCTCGACGACATGATCGCCACCCGCCGCGCGAAGCGTGGCGACGGCCGCGAGGGTGACGGCGTCCCAGACGGTCACGACCCTGTGTTCGGAATCGAACGTCACGAATCGCTGGGCGTTGGGGGCGAACGAGAGCCACATCGGACCGATCGTCTGACGTTTCAGCTCCTTTCGCGGTTTACCCGTAAGGGCGTCCCAGACCTTGACCGACTCATCCGAGAGCGTGATCAAGAGATTCGATTCGTCGAAGAACGTGAGTTCCCGGATCGGCCCCTTGTGGCGCAAGGTTGGAGCGATGGGGTCTTTCCGTTCCAGGCTCCAGAGTTTCGCCGTCCCGTCCTTGTAGCGGATCGCTTCCCGGCTCTGAAAGCGGACTCCCCTCGCATTCTTGATCAGCGGACGCATGTTGCCGATTTCCGCGTAGAGAAAGTCCTTGTGCCGTTCTTTGTCATTCATGAAGGGGAATTCGTCCAGTGGCGCGCGCACCGGCTTGCTCTCGGGCGCGACCTGGACCGCCACGGGCGGGACCTGGGCCCCGACACCGGGTCGAAGGCTCCAACCCGCCGTCAAACAGACACCGACGGCCGCCACGGACGCGGCCCCGACCGACATGAGCTTGATCATGAGCAAACTCCTGGAGATGTGCTCGGCTAACTTCGCGGAGCCGGCCGAAAACGCGCCGGCCCCAATATCGCCCGCTGCCCTGCCGAGCGCAAGCTGGGTGGTTGATTTCGCCAGCGCGGCTGGCATTCCCGCCCCCTTTGACTCCGTCGACAGCATCGCGACCAGCGTCCCGACTGCCGGGGCCAGGCCGCGGCGGGCCAACCGGCCTCGCAATCGCTCCCGGCCCCTGGCCAGACGACTGCCGATGGTCCCGATCGGGCAGCCCAGTTGGCGGGCTGCCTCCTCGCAGGTACGGCCTTCCAGGTCGCAGAGCACGATCGGCACACGGTAGCGGTCCGGCAGGCGGTCTAGCTCCTCGTGCACGGCCGCCGCCAGGTCGTCCCGATCGCGGCCACCGGCCTGTCCGAGCGTCGCCTTGGCCAGGCGCTTCTCGAGTGCGCGCCGCCGGCCCGCCTCGGCTCTGGCCCGACCCGCGGCCCGACAGGCGACCCGATGCAGCCAGGGTCCGAGCGAGTCGCGGACCCACAGCGAGCGGCCCTTTTTTATCAGAACCAGGAACGTCGCCTGGAAGGCGTCCATCGCCTCGTGGTCATCGCGGAGGATGCCGCGGCAGGCGCGAAGAACCATTGGGCCATGTCGCTCGACCAGGATCGCGAAGGCCAGCTCCGCGGCCTCGCCGCGCGAGGAAACGAACCGCTCCAGGAGCTGCCCGTCCGTCAGCCCGGCGGGCACCCCCTCCTCGAAAAGCGCCTTGAGGTAAAGCCGCGAAGTCCCGCTAACATCTCGCCTCATGAGCCCGCCCCCTCCGCGATTGGTTGCCTTCCACATCTATAAAGCAACCAAGGGGACGATTTTATCCAAGTTTCTCCCCGTTCGCGGTCCCCGCTTTTTCCAGGGGGTCTGTTGGGAGTGTTGCCTGACCGGCTTGCCCGGGGATGTTGTCGATCGAGAGGTAGCCCGAACGTAGAGTCGAGCTTCAGGGGGATCTTCGTTCGTCGAGAGGGACGCCCGATCGGCTCCAGACGAACTTCCAGTGATCTTCGCCGGGTTCGACCAGGTAGATGACCAGCGCTTCGCGGGCTTGCTTCGTCAGAACAGTCATCGGAAGTCGCGGATCCAGACCGGCCTGAGGCAGTGCTTCCATCATCGCCACGGCGCCTCGCGGGTCAACACCCGCCTTGGCCCGGATGACCTCCGGGGAGTAGAAAATACGGCTGCGAGACTGGGATGACATGGCCTGCGTGACGAACACGTCGGCCACCTGGCGGTCGTAACGAGCGAGTAGAATCGCAGCCTCGGCGACTCGGAAATCGACCACACCTACTAGCTGGCGGGCCATGCCGTTTTTCGGCATGAGGGCGACAGCCCGCCAGAAGACCTCTTCCAGGCGTTCCGGCGCCACTTTTTCGACGATCGGGAGAATCGACGCGGCGGGGTTCTCGGCAACCCTGATCCCGGGGGTCGCGGGTTGCACGGGTCCCGCTGAATCGAGCAGACAGTCGATCACCTGGATTGACTCGGTCAGGGCCGTGCGCACGGCCGGCTGGTCCCGTTCGGCCAGACCGAGCGCCAGGAGTGCCCAGGCGCAGGCCTGATCTCGGGGCATTTTCAGCCCGGCGATGATCTGTCGCGCCCGTTCCGGATCGGTCTTCGCCAGGCGCAGGCAAAGCCGCAGGGCGACTTGGGTCCTGTTTTGGAAGACTACCCGCGACGAATCATCGATGAGCTGGAACACACGCTCGGCTTCGGCCGGATGCTCGTTCGTCAGCGATTCAGCGACCGCGGCGTAGCAGGACCGGCGGCGAGTGGCGTTGCTGAGGTCTCGGATGAGGGACAACACCCGATCGGGCTCGATTCGCGCCGCGGTCGACAGGAAACCCGTGTGGTTCAGCTCAGTCTCTGGTAGAACCGCGACCAGCTCCAAGCCTTCACGGATCAGCGGGCGGGCCTTCTCGACCTCGCCGAGGTTCAGCCAACCTCCGGCGATCCGTCCCAACTTGGAGAGCCGGCCTCGACGGTCGGCCCCGTCCCCGCCACCGGCGGGAGCGTGGGCTTGAACTGTGGCGAGCTCCAGGAACCCGCGCTTCCGATCTCGCTCCTGGGCCGGTAGGGCCTCGGCCAACCACACGTAAGCCAGTGCGCGCAGCTCCGGGCTCGCGATCGCGTTGACGATCGATTCGGCCTCCATGGGATCGGTGGCAAGCAGTTCCGCGGCGAGCGTGTTCCGGATGCTGGCGTCGGCACCGGGATTTCCGACGGGGTGCTGCTCGAGCAGTTCGAGCGCCCGGCCGGGGTCGACCTTGCTCAAGAGGCGGAGGCAATCCCACTTGGAAGGGTGATCCGATCGCGGTCGGGACGATCAGGGAGCCCGAGGTGATGGGGGGCGATCCCCGGGGCAGTCACCCGCACCGTGAGGGGATCGATCCTCGCCGGGAAATAAGGAAGCGTGGCCACCCCATCGACACCGCTCGCAATCGTCAAACGTTCCAGCCGATCGTCGGGAGTTTGGAACCAGGCCCAGCCGTCGAATGCATAGAGTACGGGCGCAAGACGAACACCCGCGAGCGGACGGTCGTCGGGACCGAGTATCGTCACGGTTCGTCGCAACGGCTCAGCCAGGGTCAGTCGAACCGGCGGTATCACCCCTTTCTCCGTCATTACCGTCTGCTGGACGGCGACGGAGCGGCCGGGAAGGTAGGCCCAGATGAACGGCACAAGGGCAGTTTCCTGGAACCGTTTCCGGGCGACCTCGAGACGGAATGCTCCTTTCTCATCGGTCGTCGTATGTGCCAGCGTGGGAAGCGCTCCATCCGAGGGCCTCCGTGCCGGGAGCACAACCTCAACATCGGACAACGGTTTTCCAGCAGCGTCAACCACGACTCCCGATAAGAAGATGGAATCCGGAGATTGAGCCAGCAGTGCCGTGGCGAGAATGGAGGTCATCAGCGTCAACATGTTGTCGCTCTCACTCGTTCATCGGCTTACCACACGTCGTGACCATCGGCCCGCAGGCCAGCCACCAGCACGGCGTCGCAACATTCGTCCGCGGCGAAGTTCACAAAATGCTTCCCGAAGCAAGCACAATTTCCTCAGCCGCCAAATGGTCTGCGGCAAAAGCGGCAGCCGCACGAATGTCTTCCACGGTCAGATGAGGATGGTGCTCGAGAATCTGCTGGTCGCTCATTCCGGCCGCAATTTTCCTCAGTACCAGCTCCACGGGAACGCGCGTTCCTTTGATGACCGGTTTACCAAACATGATCTCAGGATCGATCGTGATTCGTTCGTGAACCATGTGCTTTTCTCCAGAAGGAGAGGCGGTCAGTCTGACACGATTCTCACTCAAATTCCCTCAGAAAAGCGGCGGGTGAGGCCTTGCCGCCAAGCCACTCCCTCGCCGGCCCGACATCGCCCCGGCGCTCGGTCTGCGCGCTGGGGCTGATGGCCTTCTTATTGTATCGCGGGCCGGCTCGTACATGGAGATACAATTGCAGCCTGTTCAGAGGGCACCGAACCGTAGATGTTGAGTCTCGCACGGAAGCCGACTACTCTCCCTTCCACCATGGGGACGCGTCGATGCGGCGGAACTCGGACCTCACGTCGGTCCCCTCGTAGAACGAGAGCCAGCCTCGGATGCGCTTCGTTTCGCCCGGAGCGCAGTCGGGGAATTGTGGGTCGCTGTGCAGACACGGACAAGGCGCGTTGGCCCAGGCGCGAACGCACGGCTTCCAGGCTGTGATGATCCAGCGGTTGCCGTCGCCGCTGCGGCAGGCCACGTACGGCTTGTCGAAGACCTTGTTGTCGTTGGTTTGCCGCTCGAAGCCGGCGGCGGCCTTGAGCATCACGCAGTTCTGCACCACCAGGCCCGAGAGGGGATTTTTCGTGCCGTTCGTGATCCATAGGTCCATGCGGGCTTCATTCTCGGTCGGCGTGATCCTGGCGCCGAAGGAGACGCCGCCCGGCAACTTCCGGTGCACCGAGAGAACTCCGGAGGGCTCGCGCGTCCATTCGAGGCGTTCCAGCTCGATTCCCTGCTTATCCCACATCGTGGGGACGTGCGTGTGGGCCAGGTAGAGGAGCTCTCGCGTCTTTCCTTGCCCCGACCAGATCGCCTCGGGCACGTCGACGACCACATAGCCTCCGTTCTCCCAAGGAGTGAAGATGCTGACCTTGGACTCCCGTCGCGGCCGGATGGCCCCGTCGAGAAAGCCGGTCCGAGGGTGACGGCCGCCCGGATAGGGGCGCACGACGAGCGGATCGTCCTTCCTTCGTCGCGGAGGGGACCTGCCATCGAGGCCGAGCCGCTTGATGGCCGCCGTGACCTCATCGGACGAGAGACCGGTGGCCGCTCCGATCTCGGCCGGGACATAACGGTGGTAAACCGCCATGTTTTCGAGCCAGTACCGCAAGTCCTCGTCGTTCACCGGCCGGCGGAAGTCGTCGGGCGTTTTGCCCGCGACGATCAGCTTCTTGCGGTCTTTCACCACGCCGAGAGGATCGGTCGGAACAACCTTGGGATCGACATATTTCTCAAGGTCGCGCATGGCGATGACGTGATAGCCGTTTTGCGACAGGTGTTTCATGTACGCCTCGAATCGTTCGGGCGGCGTGTGGACCCAGGGGTGCGCATGGTCGGGCACGCCGTGGAACTGGAGCACGGCGACGCGGCCCCTTCGCGCTTGATCGACGGCGG
Organism: Isosphaerales bacterium; assembly: GCA_044450785.1. Lineage (GTDB taxonomy): Bacteria > Planctomycetota > Planctomycetia > Isosphaerales > Isosphaeraceae > JBIOJM01. The sequence continues at coordinate 4,830 of JBIOJM010000158.1, read as the reverse complement.
CGATGAAGTTGTCGATCGTCCAATCGGGCCGGGCGTCACCGGCCGACGGGATCAGCAGCGGGTGGTCCAGGCCGGGCTCGTAGGCGAAGCCTCGCCCCTCCTTGTACGCGTATTCCGGCGATCCGCCCCGGCGGGCAAAAACAATTCCGTTTTCCTTGAGGACCCCGAGCGCCGCCGGGTCGATGGCGTTGCCCGGCCACGCGAAAGAGACCGGCGCCGGAATCTTGTGCTCGAGGCACCGGTCCGCGATGGCCCGTACCTGTTCGGCAAGTTTGTCGACGTTACCCGGCTTGACACCGAAATGGTCTCGCGTGTGATTGCCGATCTCGAACCCGTCGGCATGCAGCTCGGCGATCTCTGCCCACGTCATGTAGTCGTTCTTGTTCGTGGGGAAGTCGAACCCCTCGGTCACGAAGAACGTGGCTCCGAAGCCGTACTTTTTGAGGATCGGACGAACGACCGAATGGTGCGACTTCACGGCATCGTCGAACGTGAGCACCACCAGCTTGTCGGGGATCGGTTCCAGCGCCATTGCGATCGGGAGCGACAACGAGAACAGAAGCAGAGCGAGTTGATGAAGCATCGATGCACTCCCATTCACGCGTCCCGTCTTCGGGTCGATTGACGGTTACGAACCGCGCACGGGTGGTTTCGCGGGTGCGTGACGTACCTTGGGTTGATCACTCCACGGAGGCCGGTGGCTTGTGCCGCGGTTGGTCTCGCACACTCAAGCCCAGCCTCTATAAGATTGTGCCGGGTGGGCCACGAAGACTCGGCTTACCCTGATGTGCTTGGTTGGTCGTGTCAAGCCCCGCGTGCGTGTTTTCTTCGATGGTTCGCCCGCGCGGGCGACCCGCGCCCCCTCAGACCGCTGGAAAGGATCGATCATGCGCGTGCGTTTGGCGGCCGCTTTGTTGCTGGTGCTCCTCGTGTCGAGCCTCGCGGTGCTCTATCTCGCGAAGCCTCGGCTCGGCGGGATTCCCTGGCCCGGGATACTCTCCAGCCCGGCGGAGACCTACGAGGTCGAGGTGACCGACTATCAGCCTCCCCAGCCGAAGCCGGAGGAGGAGGTGGTCGACGACCAGCTCAGCGAGAAGAACCCGACGTTCATCCCCGACTTGATCGACCGCAGGCCCGAGGGTACCTGGCGGATCAACGCCAGCTCGGCCGTGCTGCGGCTCGACGCACCGATGCTCAAGCCGGACGCCGACGCCGCGCTTCTTGAACTGCGACCTTCCTACGCCGACGCGGTGGCGAAGGCGCCCGCCGGGATGAAGGTTCTCCCCTCGATCAACGTCATCGATGGCAAGGCGAAGCAGTTCGACGACGGCCTGTTCGCGGCGATCGACCTCGCCTATTACAATGGGTTGAAGTCTCGGCTGGAGAGCCACGTGGCCTTGATAGAGCGGCTCCACGAGCGCGTCGCTCCCGAGAGCCTCGCATCGGCTTATCTTGCGGCCGGTTTGAAGATCGCCGGCGTCGAAGTGAAGACGGGCCAGCCGGATCAAGCGGCGTCCTGGCTCAGCCGCTTCGAATCGGACGCGATGTACTCGAAGCCCCTGAGTTTCTACACCTGGAGCGAGGAGCTGACGCGGGTCTTCCGCTTCATGCGGTTCTTCCAGCAGCCTCTGTCCCCGGACAAGCCAGGGCTGATCTCGGATCTGGCCAAGGCCGTCGGCTCCGACCCGAAGCTGCTCGAGGACTACAAACGGGTGAATGCCTTTTACGCCAGGCTCACCAACCCGCTCGACAACCTGACTCTGGCCGACGTGCACGAGAGGGGGGGAAAGTTCGGAGGTCCCCAGGCGATCGCGGTGTTCCCGAGTTCGCGATCCAAGGAAACGGATCTGTTCCGCCAGTTGTTCCCCGAGGGACTTCCGCCCAGCGCCGACTTGATGACGGAGTTGATCCAGGCCATCCGCAAGGGAAAGGTCGACCTGGCTCCGAAACCCAGCAGCGGCTGGTATGAGTATCAGATCTACGCACTGGAGACGTTTCTGCTGCCGCAGAAGGGGCAGGAGAACCCGAAACTCCTGCTCACCAAGGCCTACAAGAAGCGGATGCTCGAGGCCTTTCAGGCGTTGATCACCAAGCGCAGGGAAACGCACGCCCGGGACGCCAAATCCGTTGCACCGACATCGATGGCGCCTCCTCCCCCGGCGGCTAAGGTGAAGCCCAGGCTCCGCGTGGAACCTTGCCCGAGCTACCACCTGAGGACGGCCCGCTCGTACGACTTTCTGTTGAACTTCCTGCTAGCCGCCGTCGGCGAGGACGGACTCGCGTCGCTGCACGGGCTGAAAGAAGGGGGCGAACGGAGCAAGACCTTGCTCGAGGAGCTCCGCTGGATGCGGGAGCTGTTCTACGGACTCCATCTGTTGAGCGCGGAGGACGTCGGCATGGCCCCCGGATTGCGGCCGGACGAGCCGGTCGATCGAGCCGCTTGCGAGGCCAAGGCCACGAAATGGCTGGCTTCCTGCGGCAACGACGTCGACCTGAGGGTCGATACCCGAGTTGCGGTCCCCCTCTACTTCGACATCCCCCGCCGGCGAACACGGCTCTGGGCGACGATCGGCGTGAGGCTGGCGAAACTCGACGTCTCTTTCGCCAAGCCGCCGAAGATCAAACCGACCGAGGGAACAGGTGGCTGGGAGGAAGTCAAGCCGTATCAGCTCGGATCCGCCGCGTACGTCATCGCGGTCGACGAGTTCGCCGAGGTCGAGATTCCCGGCCTGCAGCCCCTGACACGGAAGGAATTCCGTGACGCCTGCAATGCCCACAAGACCAAGCCGGAGATCCTCCAGGCATTGAGCCGGCGATCGCCGTGAGTCGGGATCGTTTTTCGTCCCCAGCCGCGATGCGGTGCGGCTACAGCGGTTTACTCATGGATTCCGCACCTGGCAAGTCGATGGCGGGTAACACTAACCCGACGCGCAAGCGAGGGATCCCCAGCCAGCGTCCCTCGCTTGCGCGTCGGGTTGGTATGACGGTGCGCACTCGCTTGCGCGACCCGAGCGCAAACCGCTCTAGGCGGGCAACAAGCCGTGGAATTGCGCGAGCGCGTTCAAGACCACTCGTTTCGCGTCGGGGTCCGTTCCGGGTTCGTCGATGAATTGCTGGTAGGCTTGGTACGTGAGGCTTTCGACCAGCTTTTTCGCCAGCGTCCCCGCGAGCGAAGCGACGACCTCGGCGATGACCTCGTTCTGGAGCGACGCGATCGCGACGCCACGGATCAAGGCGCCGACCAGACTCCTGACGCTCTTCTCCGCGGTCGTCCCCCCGAAGGCCACCAATCTTCCGAGCAGGTCGCTGTAATCGGTCGTGTCGCCGGAAAGCCGCCCCGTGTCTCGATCACGCCCGGCCGCTCCCTGTTTCCCGGGGCGCGGGTCCGCGATGAATCGATTGACCATGTTGTTTCGGATCACCCCTGTTTTGAAGCAGGTGAAGTTGTTCTGGAGGTCGCTCTGATCGCCCTCGATCGAGTCGAGCAGAATGCTCATGGGGGCGATGCCCAAGAGCCCCGCCACGTATTCGGAGTCGAGCTCATCGATTTTCCGGAGGACCATCCGGGCCACGCCGGACGCGACGACTGGTGATTCCTTGGCGCCCTGCGAGAGCTTGTCGAAGACGACGGCAAGGTTGCCGCCTCCCTTCGGAATGCCGAGAAGCGCGTTCGCATCGGCTTCGGCAATGGTTCCATTCTGTACGGCGTCGGTCAGCGTTTTCAGCTTTGCGATGGTGCCGCCTCCGGAAGCCGTCTGGTCACGATAGTCGCGATAGGATTTCAGGATGTCGGTCGAGGAGAAGGGCACATGATAAAGCTGATCCCCGACGAATTCGCAGAGGGTGGAGACGATGGCGCCCGCAAGCTGGGGGGCGACCTGTTTCGGGTCGGTCGTGGCCGGGCCGGCGAGACCGCCCTTCCGGTCGAAGCCGACACCGGTGCCGTTGCGGTCGACAAACCGGCCGGAGAACAGGTCCGTCATGTAGCCTGTCAGCCCCGATCCGAACGCGCTGAACCACGCCTGCTGTTGTGGCCCGTGCCAGACCGGGTCGTTCGAGTTGATCCTCATCACGTAGTGGAGGCTGTCGTAATAGTCAGACAGGCCGCCGAAATTGATACCGATGATTTGCAAGAGGACGGGGGGAGCCCAGAGCGGGCTTAACGAGCCCCTGCCGAAGCCCACGAACGGCAGGTTCGCCTGCGAGACTTCGTTATCGAGAAAACCGCTCAGGAAATCCCCGAATCGACTCACGACGGGCAGCCCGCAGTCGTCCAGGAGGGAAACGGCCTGAGCGGTCGCCGGCGCAGGTGCCTTCGAGGCTTTCAACAACGGTGACGTCGCGGCGGGGTAGGCGGCGCGCCGGCCTCGGTCGGTCAAGAGCGTCTGGCGGGCGCCCTGGATTGCGAAGGCGAAATGGTCGTTCAGCTTGTCGAACGCCTCGGCAACTTTTTGAGAGCCGGCGTCGTTTTCGTCGATTTCAACCGTGACGCCAAAGCACGTCCGACGAGACCGGTTGCTTCGGGCTGCGTGAATGTCCATGTGGATCGCAATTCCGAGAAAGGGTTGTTGCGCACGTTCTGTCCCGTTCGGTGCGGGGAGCGTGGTCGGTTCAAGGAGGTAGTGAACATCGCTGTGAAATCGTCATGGGACAAACGGCGAAGTCGTCCCACTCCGCTTCGCGTTCTCGCGAGAATCTACCGGCCTGATCCGATCTCACTGCGCCGAAATGGTATGGATCGCGTTGGCCAGCCTGAAAGGCATTCAAGGCGTGGCACTAAAAGTGGGACTAAGTGGGACTATTTCGACATTTTTCCAGCGCATGTATATC
>JBIOJM010000157.1:0-21558 GCA_044450785.1 Isosphaerales bacterium | reverse complement strand
GGGTTCATCAGCCGGATCTCATCGGCCGAGAGGCTGAAATGGCGGTCGGGTTCCTGGAGTTGCTCGACGCGGCGGCAGAAAAAGGCGAAGTCTGTGCTCGCATGAGACCGATCGGTGCCGGTCAGTGTAAGCAAACTGAAGACGACCCGATGATCGATCGCTAGGAAGAGGAACTCTTCGTTCTCGAAGTGATAGAAGCTGACGAGCGATCGCCGCTCCACGAGGTCGCGGAAGAAATGCTTGGTCGTGTCGTCGTAGACGATACCTGGCGGAACGACTATCCCCACGCGCCCGAAGGCCCCGATGATTTGCCGGTCCAGCTCGGCGAAGAGCGTGTACGTGTTCACATCACCCCGCCCGCAAAAAGGAAATCGACCCGAGTCACGGGCGATGTGGCTTTCCCCTTCAGCCGCGCGCCGGTCCTGCTGAAACACCGCATAAAGGGCCGGATCTTCCTCGGCGAGCTGCTGGATCATCTTGCGTCGCGCTGAGGCGTTGGCGGCTTTGGCGATATCCGGCCGTCGCTGGGCGAACCACTCCTGCTCCTGGATTTTGATCCTTTCCCACGGCGGGTTGCCCAGCACGACGTCAAATCCCCCGTTCCAGCCCAAGATTTCGTCGTCGCCGATCTCTTCGCTCGGCCGGGGCTGAAACACGTTCAGGAACGCCAGGTGCCAGTGGAAGAAATGGTAACGGGCCGCCAGCCTGGCGATCTCATCCTTGACCTCACGAGGGACCACGTTGGGGTTGTTCTCCAGCTTGCGGAAGGTCGACTCGGTCAGTGTGACCCTGGGCTGGAGCGGAGGCACGATGACCTTGGGAATCACAAAGGCGGCGCACCAGGCATTCGCGAGCAACCGCGCGAACTCATAGGGAGTCGACTCCGTGAACTCCCGGTAAGCCAGTTCCTTGGCGTGGAGGGTTTCGATCGAATCATCGCCCATGGTTTCGATCCGTTCCAGAGCGGGGGCGACGTTCGCAAGCCGGATGAACTCCGACTTCGCAAACAGGTCGAACATCGTCGTCTGCCGGCTTCGCTCGTCCCGATTCTGTTTGCGATAGTCGCGGCAGGCGGCCTTGTCGTCTCCCTCGATCGGCTCGAAAGCCGCGTCGGGGATGCCCCGCTTGAGGAGAGCCGGGGTCGCGCCAAGCAGACTGTTGCCGCACTGGATGTGATGGTCGAGGAACGACAGGGGTTTGCCCGGCTCCAGAGCCTCCATCCAGAGGCTGACCTTGCACAGCTCGACGGCCATTGGGTTGATGTCGACGCCGTAGATGCAGTGGCCGATGACGTCGCGAATCGCCTTGCGAACCGCATCCGGCGACGGATCGGTATCGCCAGTCCTGGCGGCCGCCAGCTTCTTGGCGATCCGGTGGGCCGCGGCGATCAGGAAGTGGCCGCTGCCGGCGGCCGGGTCGCAGACCTTCAGCTTGAGGATCGCCGCCTCGGGGTCGGGCTGCCTGGCGGCCTCGGCGAGGACTGGGTCGAGCGCCGAGTCGAGCAGGCACGAGACCAGGCTCGCCGGCGTGTAATAGCTCCCCGTCGTCTTTCGTTCGTGACCGGCGGCCGTTTTCAGCTCGAAGGTCCCCGCCGCGGTGTTCAGCTCCGGGTGCAACTCCAGGAGCGACTCGTAAATGCTCCCCAGCTCCTCCGAGCCCAGGTTCTTGTAGTCGACCGCGCGGCGCGTCTTGCCCTCGATCGTGAACGCCAAAGCGCGGATCGCGTCGAGCAGGTCGGCGTTGGCCAGGTCGCAGCCGGCCAGGTCAGGCAGGGCCTCCCGAGACCAGAGGAAGCTCCCCAGCGCGGGCAGGCTCAACTCGGGGCAACCCCGGTCGCTGCCGAGCTTCTCCATCACCAGCCACAAACCGCGGTAGAGGTCGACGTGCCGCGTTCCCCGCCGGCGCTCGGCCAGCCGGCGCAGCCGGTCAGTCGCGTAGTATTTCTCGTAACGCCCACGTGCCACCGGCTCGGCGCCTGGGTCGAGCAGCAGGTACCGATCCTCGGCCACGAACAGGAAGAGCAACCGATAAACCAGCCGGAGGAGCTGGCGGTAGTAGTCCTGGGCGTTCAAGGCACCGGCTCGCAGCTTGTCCCGCAGGTTGGTGTTGCCGCCGTATGACAAGAAGCCGCGGCCCAGCGCCGCGATCGCCGCCTCGACGCCGGCTCGGAGATGATCGAGGGCGCGCGTCCCTTGCTCCTGGGCGGCTTTTGACCACTGCTCCAGCCAGCACTCGGCGGGGCGTTCGGCTTCGACCCGCGACTGGTGGCACAGGAGCCAGAGCAGCGCGAAGTCGGCGTAGACCTCGCCGGCCATCATCGCTTCCAGGTCGAAATCGACATACGCCTGGCGGGTCAGGCTGGCGTTGTCGCGGAGAACCCTCAGCCCGCGGCCATTGGACAGGAAGCCCCAGAGGTGGTCGTCCGACTGGTTCAGGAATTCCCGGACCAGGCTGTGGGGGCTGGTTCGGTTGGGCCCGGTGGTACCGTGCCAACGTCGATCGAGGTCGACGTTGAAGCCGACCAGATGAATCAGTGCGTGCTGCCAGTTGTGCGACACGGCGTACGACTTGCCGTCGATTTCGACGGGCTTGGCCGAAAGGAGGCGTCCGTAGCCGAGCTCCTGAAACAGAGGAAGCAGCCATTTTTCGCGGGTCGTGCTGGTCGCCGGGTCATTCCCGGGCAGCTTCGCGAGCAAGGACTGGAAACCCGGCCAAACACCGACCAGCCGGTTCCATGAGCGGTTGATCGCTTCGTTGAGCTTTTCCCCCTCGGCCAGATGGTAGGAAGCCGGAGTCAGGCCGTCCAGGCCGGATTCCCTGGCGACGACGCGCTGGAGCAGGTCGGCGGGGAGGATCGACCCCTCGGTGCGCACGGTCGTGAACAGGTCGCGCCGCCGGGATTGCATGATGAGAACCCTGGAGGGAGTCCGATCAGCCCCAAGGGGGCGAGATCGTATCGCTCGAGGCGTGAGCCCCGAGAAGAGGATTTCACGTCAACGGCGCTATTATCCGAGAAGCCCCGACGGGGCGAGATCGTATAGCTCGGGGCGTGAGCCCCGAGATGAGGGGCGACATCGTCATACACGGCGTGCGCCGCCCAGACACGACGATTATCCCCAGAGATAGCGTTCATCAAATTCGACGCCGTGTTTGGTCAAGAAATCGCGATACTCATCCTGAAACGACCGAGTGCGGTGATGCGCCTCCTGATTGGCCACGTATGCCCGGAGTGCGTCGAGTTGCGATTGGCTCACCGAGAAGGCACCATACCCCGACTGCCACGCGAACCGGCCCGGCTCGCCATGTTGCTCGTTGACCCATTTGGAAGAATTCGCCTTGATGAGACGGACCATCTCGGCGACCGATCGATCGGGTTTGAATTTTGCGATGATGTGAATGTGGTCCGGCATACCGCCAATGCCGAGCAGGATGCCACCTTCATTGCGGACGATTCCCGCGATGTACTTCTCGAGCTCGTCACGGAAGGCGTCTCGGATGAGCGGTTGTCGATCTTTGGTGCTGAAGATGATGTGGTAGAGCAAATTGGTCAAGGTGGCGGCCATGGTGCTGGGTGCTCCTCGGTGATTGGTTGCGGGGCTCGCGCCCCGGTGGGTGATGTGGTACCGATCGGTGCATTATTCCCGGGGTTTGCACCCCGGGCTATACGATGCCGCCCCTGACGGGGCTGAATCTCCCCCGGGGTTTGCACCCCGGGCTTTACGATCCCACCCCTGACGGGGCTATGAGGGCGCTGGAATGCGAGGCATGGTCATGCGACGCGATCTCCTCCCGGGGTTGACACCCCGGGCTTTATGATGCCGCCCCTGACGGGGCTATGAGGGCGCTGGAATGCGAGGCATGGTCATGCGACGCGATCTCCTCCCGGGGTTGACACCCCGGGCTTTACGATGCCGCCCCTGACGGGGCTATGAGGGCGCTGGAATGCAAGGCATGGTCATGCGACGCGATCTCCTCCCAGGGTTGACACCCCGGGCTTTATGATGCCGCCCCTGACGGGGCTATGAAGGCGCTGGAATGCGAGGCATGGTCATGCGACGCGATCTCCTCCCGGGGTTGACACCCCGGGCTTTATGATGCCGCCCCTGACGGGGCTGAGAGGGTGCTGGGAAAATCTCCCCCGGGGTTTGCACCCCGGGCTTTACGATGCCGCCCCTGACGGGGCTATGAGGGTGCTGGGGAAATCTCACCGAGGGTTAGCACACCGGGCTTTACGATCCAGTGCTTCTTGGGCTCAAAACATTGCTCATCCATCCTCTCTCAGCCTTGGCAGGAAGACGTAGATGCCCAGCACGTCGGGCGGTAGTTTGGGCTCGACCCTCTGGCTTACTCCCTTGACGCGTGACGCCTGGCGGACGCGGCGGTGGGCTTTGAGTAGCTCTTCGCCGCGCCGCTTTGCCACGTCGTTCAGGTGGGGGGAGATCAGGTCGTAACCTTCGACCACTTTGCGAACGAAGTCGACGGCCTGTTCGGACGGTACGTTCGCCTCGGGATCGGCATCGAGCAACGCCACGGCCTGGTCGTCGTCGAGCCACTCGGCGTTCTGGGGCGAGCCGGCGAAGGCGAGGAGCTGGCAATCCTCGGCCAGCAAGGGGGTCTCGTCGTCCCCCTTGCGGGTGATGATGTGGTAGCGGAACCGCACGAGCAGCAGGGTCGTGCGCCGCTGGACCCGGCCCGTGCGAATCACGCCGGCGCGCCGTGCAAGGCCCCCGGCACGGGAGTCGAGGGCGGTATCCATCACGTGGGTCGCGATCGCCTCGACGATCGTATGGGTGCGATTCAGGTACTCCACTCCCTCGCTCACGGGCAGCTCGAATCGGGCCAGGATGACGTTGTCGGGGGCATCAATCCGCTCGCGCAGAGCGCGGGGCACTTCGGTGAGGTCGACTCGGATCTGTCCCTCGCCTTTCTCGGTAATGACGCCTCGGTGGAGGCGGAGCGCCTCGCGCACGAAGCGGGCTACATCGACTCCCGAGCCGATCGCCGAGCGGACAGCTTGGAGTTCCGGGAGGACTTCCTGGGGCTTGATCGTCTCCTGGGCAAACATGGTGCGCGATCGCTTCTCGCGGTCGGCGGCCGCCTCCCATTCGCTGAACAGCGACTCCTTCTGAGTCTCGAAGTCGGCGATGGGCAGGAATGCCTGGTGCTCAGAGGCGACCTTTCGGCCTCGCAGGAGCAATCCCTCGATGACGGCCTCGATCACCTGGTTGGTGTTGGCGGGGACCGGCACCGAAACACCCAATGAGCTGCGGATCGCCTTGTGCCTGCGGATCAAGACATCGAGAACCAGTCCATCGATCTGGTTGTCCACGCCGTAATAGGTCACCACGCGGACGACCTTCGTCGGTTGAGCGTAGCGATCGACCCGCCCTTCGCGCTGCTCGTGCCGGGTGGGGTTCCAGGAGAGGTCGTAGTGGAGGACGGCGTCAAAGTGCTCCTGAAGATTGATCCCTTCGCTCAGGCAGTCGGTGCATACCAGGACGCGTTTCGGGGATTGGGCCAGTTGCAGGACGCGATCCTTGCGCTCGGCGGGTGGCAGTGTGCCCGTGACGGCGACGATCTCGACACCCTTGGGCAGGCGGTTTCTCAGCTCCGTCGCGAGGTACTCGGCCGTCGGGATGAACCGGCAGAAGATGATCGGGCGATAGCTTTCGTTGAGAAGTTCCTTGATGAGTTTGGCGGCTTTCTTGAGCTTCTCGTCCTGGTCACCGCACAAGGCTTCGGCGTCGCGGGCCAGGGCGAGCAGGCGGCGGTGCAGGCTTTCATCCTCTCCCTGCGCGTCCGGCTCGGTTGGATCGGCGCCTGGGGTGACGTCGAGGCGCTCGGCTCCTTCATCTTCTTCCTGGTCGAGCACCGTGCGCCGGCCGATCTCGTCGGCATCCTCGGGGGTCTCGGCATTGGCCACCGCGGCCCGGCTCCGCAGGGTGGATGCTGCGGCGGCCGGGCTGGAAGCCATCGATCGCAGCAGAGCCAGTGCTGACCACCACCGCACGCGCTGGCGGTAGCGAATGCCACCTTCGTCGTCCTGGACGATCTCGCGGGCAAAGGCAAGCACGCGGTCGAAAAGACGCTTGTACTCGGGCGAGAGCTTGTAGGTCGCCTCGGATTCCGTTCGATCGGGAAAGGGTGTATCGGAGTCGAGGTAATGGCGGATATCCCCGCGCCGGCGCTGGACGAAATGTTGTGCGAGCTTGCGACGGTCCGTCTCGCGGTCCGGGCCGCTCAGGTCGTCCGGCAGGTCGGCGAACTCTGGCTTGAGCAGGGCGAGCAGCGATCGGAACGCCTCTTCCTTGCCGCTGTGGGGCGTGGCCGTGACCAGGATCAAGTGGCGATTCTGGTCGTTTGCGAGTCCCTTGAGCAGTTGGTTCCGCAAGTGGCGGCCGGTCCACGTTCCTCCCTGCGATGCGCAGGTGTGTGCCTCGTCGACGATGACCAGCTCCGGGCACGTGCGCAGGAAGTCGTTGCGGCGCCGGTCTGACTTGATGAGGTCGGTCGAGAGGATGAGGTAGGGGTAATACTCGAACAGCGACTGGCCCACGCTCAAATCGCGCTCCAACCTCGTGACGGTGCTGGGCAGTAACAGCTCGGCCTGGATGTTGAACTTGCCCTTCAGCTCGGCCTGCCACTGCTCGGCGAGGTGGGGCGGGCAGAGTACGGCCAGTTTTCGCGCCTCCCCCCGGTCGAGCAGTTCGCGGGCGATCAAGCACGCCTCGACGGTCTTGCCGATGCCGACGTCGTCGGCGATCAAGAGTCGCACGGGATCCAGCTTCAGAGCCATCAGGAGCGGCACCAACTGGTACGGCCTGGGTTCGACGGCGAGCTGGGCGAAGGAACGAAACGGGCCGGCGCTGGAGCGGAACCCAAGTCGCACGGCGTCGCGCAGCAGCCGGCACGACGTGAAATCGCCGACCTGGGTCGGATCGGGAAGTTCGAACCGGGCCGGCTCGACCCGTTCCAATGGCAAGTAGATCCCGGTTACCTCGTCCTCGGTGCCGCCCAAGGGGCGAAGCACCAGGAGGTCGCCGGTCGAGTCGGGCAGCACCACCCATTCGCGCTCCCGCGCCTTGACCAGCGAGCCAACGGCGAAGCTCATGCTTGCCTCCCGGTGCCGAAGATGCTCGGGTAGCGGGCAACGATTGCTGCCCAATCATCCTGGTGGCCGAAGCGGATGACGGTATAGCTCAAGTCCTCCAGCCGCTCGGTGATTTCGACGTCGCGGCGATGCCGGTCGGCGTAAGCGTGCACGGGGCCGTCGATGTAGACGGCGGTGCAATGGCCGGTGTAGACGAAATCGGGCCGGGTCCTCGCCTGGGCGATGAGCTCCTGGGCACCTGTCGGCAAGCGATGTTCGCGTGCGTCGAGGAAGCGAAGCCAGGCCCGCTCCAGCTCGGAGCCGGCCAGGCGAAGCAGCCTTTCCAGGTGCTCGGACCGGGACGAGGCAACTGGGCCAGAGGCCACGTGGGCATTGGCCAACTGGCTCAGTATCGGCTGGATCAACTGGCGATCGAGCATGCCATGGTCGGGCTGGTTGGTGTAGCTCATCAGGCAGTCATAGCAGGCCGCCTCGCAGTCCTCGCGGGCGCCGGGACCGCGTCTCAGATCAGCACCGGAATCGGGGTCGTAATGACAAATCCGCAGGGCTTCCCTGGCGACCCCGCGCAGAGCCTGCGGATCCTCGACCAGCCGGCGGAGTACTCCTGCGCCACCTTCGGCCGACTCGTAGATCAAGATCAGCCGGCGCTTGTCGCGCGTCGGCAAGGGCTCGATCGCGAGCTCGCCGTCCTCGAGCTGGTACCGCACCTGGATTGCGTTTTTGAGCGCCGCCTGGAGGGAGGCGATGATTCCGGCGTCGTGCCTTTCGTTGAACTCTAAGAGCAGGGCGTTCCGCCGATCTTCGACATAAGGGATGACGAGGGCGGTCCGGGGTGTCATCGGGTCGGGCTCGTCGCCCTCGTCGGCGACTTGCTCGCTCCGTGCCCAGTAGCCTCGTTCGACGTCGAGGACGAAGCCGAGCCGTTCCTTGATCCTGCGACGGTTCTCGCCCAGGTTGATCCGCCAGAGCGTCGCCGCCTGGCCATAGGCCATGGTCGCAACCTCGGCCCCGTCGTGCTCGATGGCGGCAGTTCGATAGGACGGACGACCGCCTTGCTCGGCGAATCGCAAGGCGGTCTGAATCTGATAACCCATCCGGAGCCGTTCTTCCTCATCGCAGTTGATCTTCTCGCGCCGTTTGGTCGAAACGTTCTGGAGTCGGAACAAGGAAGGCATCGCGGGGCCGAGCTGCGCCTGGCACCGGTCGCAGCAATCCGGCCCCGCGCCATCAGGCACCGGGTGGAGATAGCCGCACTCCGGGCAGAGCTTGATTTGTTCGGTAGGCAAGCGCTCACTTTCCTCGACCGGCAGGATGACCCGGTTGATCTGGTAGCGCGAGCCTTCGTGATAGAGGATCGACCGGGGACCGAACTCGGAGATTGCGAGGAACCTTGGCCTGGAAACAAACTCATCGCGGGTCTGCCGCGCCCGGCGAGCGGGGATGTAGGCCGAGAGCGGAAGGCGGGGGAAGTTGTAGCCGGGCAGGAAGCCCTCGCTGGCGAAATAGCGGTAGCTGAAGAAGTCGGCTTGGGCGAAGTTGGTCGCCTCGGTGAGCAGGTCGATCTGCGACTCGGCCTCCTGCCTCAGCATCCGGGCGCGATCCTTGTCAGCGGCCTTGCGCGAGGCGTCGCCGATGATCCGGTTCTGCAATTCACGCTGAGCCATGGCCGAACGGTAGAGCCCTCGCCAGCGGTCGCAGGCCGTGTCGAAGCGTTGCAATGCCTGGTTGAGTGAATCATCGAGCCAGGTGTCGGTATACCAGTCCGAGCCGCGCAGCTCGTCCTCGAGCGTCGTCAAGACTCGGGAGGACCGTGCCATCGCCGTCTGACGTGGTGCGAGGGCGGTGAGGCTGTCGCGAACGCGGTCGAGCAACGGCAGCTCGGGGTGCTTGCTCAGGTCGAGGATATCCTTGAGCGTGCTCCCCAGCCCCAAGCCGGTCTCGGCCAACCAGATCGCGTGGACGTGGGCGCGGACGAGGTCTTCGTTGGCCAGGTCCATACGGGGCGGGGTGACGGCGCCCGCGACCATCAGGGCCGGGCGCTTGAAGAAGTACTGGTCGTGCGGGCTGCCGGTGGCGCAGTACGCAAAGACGAGCGCGGGCTGGCCGCTCCGACCCGCGCGCCCACTCCGCTGGGCGTAGTTGGCCGGCGTCGGGGGTATGTTGCGCAGATTGACGACGTTCAACTCGGCGATATCGACGCCCAGCTCCATCGTCGGCGAACAGAACAGCACGGGAAGCTTGCCGGAGCGAAAACGCTCTTCGCGGTCGAGCCGGTGTTCGTAGGGAACCTGGGCCGTGTGCTCGCGGGCCTCAAGGCCGAGTAACTCGGCGGCGACGGTCCGGTAGAAGTCGATGAAGTAGGGATTGGTCCGTCCCCCTTGATCGGGCAGGCTGGGGACGGAGATCGGGTCGTGGAAGGCCTTGGTCCCGTCACCCGCGATCCAGACCATCGCCGAGGCGGGGACCTGGTAGCCAGGCACTTCGTCGGGGGTCTTGGGCCGATCGACGATTTCGACCAGGCCGGCGATCCGGAGGGCTTCGAGCAAGTCGCGGATGACCAGCAGGCGATTATCCAGGTCAAGTTGCCCGAACATGCTCGGGAATGTCGTCCGGCGGCCCAGGTACTGGCCAAAACCGCCGCGCGGAGAGAGGTAGATGTTCTCGCGGTCGTCCTGGTTTCCTCCCTGCGGGCGGGGATAGAGGATGGCTGCGTAGTCCAGCGTCTCGTTCTCGTCCAGGCCCCAAGGAGGTCTGAGCTTCTGGCTGCTCAATTGTTGCATCCGCTCCTGGGCGGTCCGTTCCAGGTAATCGACCTTGATCGCCAGTGACCGCCGCATGAAGTCGAGCAGGACCTTTGAAACCTCGCGCCGCGTGGTGGGGCTGGCCCCGGCCAGTGCGGCATGCTTGTCCGCCCAGACATCATCGGCCGCGCAGACATCATCGAGCGATTGATAGCGGATCTCCAGCAGGCCGCATTGTTCGAGGTTGGGCGCGGTGACGCGCCAGCCACGGCGCAGGTCGCGGTAGAGCCGGTAGGCCAGCACATCTCTCAGGGCCCGCCTGGTCTCGGCGGCCGCTGCGAAGCGCACGTCGGGATCACTGGCGTAAAGCTCGACCGGCAGGTCAAGCGCATCGAAGACCCTCTGGGGCAAGACCTCGTGGGTGATACCCTCGGGTCCGGCATGTTCGGCGGCTCTGTGGAGCGCCGAGCGGAGCTGGCCGATCTCGACAAAGTCGTTGAAGTGGCCTGCCTGCAGGCTGGCGTCTTGCCGGTTGTCGGTGAAACTCAGGAGCTTCCGCGCCCGCTCGGGCAGGTCATTCTTCCGCCGCAGTTCCCGGATGATCGTGAGGGAGAGGATCGTTGTCGCCGTGCTCCTGCCCTCCGAGCTGAGCGTCGCCAGCTTGCCGAAGTCGGAGTGCAGCCGGAACCCGTACGATACGCCGCAATGCAAACAGAAACGAAATGGCGCCGGCAGGAAATGGCAGTCGGAGCCGTCCTCCGATTCGGTTGCGTCGGGGCCGATCCGGATCGGACGAGGCAGTTCTTTGCGGCGGATCGGGCGGATTCGCAGCGTGCCTCGGTGCTCCTCGATCCAATCATCTGGAGCTCTGATCAAGATTGCATCCGGATCAGTGGGCCAAGCTTCGGCCGTGCTGACATGAAGAAAACCCGCCTCTTCGTCTCCGTCGGTCTGGAGATCCGAGGAGGCTCTCGGCGTGAAGACCCGGCGGCCTTTTTCGGCATCGACCGTCATTCGAACCGAGTAGTACTCCTGGCCGCACTCGCGGCAGAAGACGAGCGGGAGCAGCACCCGGGTGCGATCGCCCGGGACGAACTGCTGGCCCTGGACGGTGACGTATCGACTGGTTTCCGGCTCGATCGTCGCGTAGGCCGTGTCGCCACGGCTGACAAACTGGTGGATCCGGAAGGCGAAGGCTGGGAACCCTGTGTCCGGGTTCGGGCAAAGGTAGCCGGCGAGCAAGCCCTCCTGGATGGCCGTCGAGCACTGCTCTTCGGTGACGCCGGTCAATGCCGACAGATCCGCGGCAGCGCCTCCCTTGCCCGTGATGCTCCGCGGGCGAGCGCGGACCAGCCGGCCGGTTCCGTCCTCGGTCCGGAGACCAACGGTGGATTCGATCCAGATCGAGAGGGGGTCGGAAACGAAACCCGGATAGTCCGTCGGTGGGTGCCGATCGGGATCCGAAAGCCGACGGATCAGCTCACCTCGGAATTCGGGATCATCCCGATCGCGATTCGGTGTGGCCCGGCGGAGCGTTTCTCCGATCACGTTCTCCGGTCGGACCTCGGAGCCGAACAGGTTCGATGCAACCCGAGCGATCTCGGCCCTCTGCTCCTCGAACGTCCCTGCGCTCGCCAGGGTGGCGGACGTTCCGACACATTGGAGCTGATCGGCCTCGAAGCGGTCACGGACCCGGCGCACCAGCATGGCCACATCGCTGCCCTGACGGCCTCGGTAGGTGTGCATCTCGTCGAGCACGAGGAACCGCAACCCCTTGGCCGTCTGGATGAGATTGAGCTCCGCGGGCCGGGTCAGTACCAGTTCGAGCATCACGTAATTTGTTAACAGGATGTCGGGCGGATTCGCCACAATTGCTTGCTTCTGCTCAGGGCTCTCCTGTCCCGTATACGTGGCGAATCGAATCGGACTCTGGCCTTCGGGGATGCCCCTTCGGATGAATTTCTCCAGCTCGCCGTACTGGCTATTGGCCAGCGCATTCATCGGATAAACGACGATCGCCGAAACCCCGCCCCCTGAGTCCTTTCGCAAGACGTGGTCGACAATCGGGACGATGTAAGCGAGGCTCTTTCCCGACCCGGTCCCGGTCGTCAGGACGTAATTGCCCCCGGTGCGGGCAACACGGACAGCCTCTTCCTGGTGGCGATGCAGCCGGAGTGGCAGGCCTCGACTGTCTATCTCGGACTTCTTGATGCGGAAGACCTGGCGACAGGTTTGGTGCAAGACGCCTTCATCGACCAGTTCGTCGACGGTATGGCCTGGTTCGAACGAGGGGTTAAGCTGAATGAGCGGCTCGGGCCAGAGCAATCCCGAATCGAGTTCTTCCTTGACCCGTGCGTCGATCCGCGCGTCCCTGATCTGGATGAAGCTGCGGATGTAATTGGCGTAGGAGTTGACGAGGTTGCGGCGAAGGTCGAAGACGTCCATGGGTCCCCCGTGGCAGACGGTGCTGTTGGACCCGAGGCTCGCGAAAGGTTGCTCCTTCCTCCTTAAGGCGCTCCTCGACCCAGTCCAAGACCCAGGCGACTTTCAAGATACCAGGTGCATTCCTGAGTGCAAGCAGCCGGCGCGGCGCGTTATCCGCGCTGAAAACTAATCGCGTCCCCGTTTCCCGTCCCCGTTTTCCGTTACGGCAAGAGCTCAGCCACGGTGATTCGCCCCACTTCGCGTCCCTCGATGACGACGGGGACGTCCTTCCCCTCCGTGAAGTCCTGGCGAGATTGGTAGCCGTCGGGACGTGGGCCGGTGTAAACTTCGACCTGGCGGTCGACCAGGTTGACGATCCAGTACACCGGGACGCCGCCGCCGCCATACACAGCCACCAGGTCGCGCGCCTCGTTCAAACGCGAATCGGCAACCTCGACGACCAAGGCGACATCGGCCGGCTCGGGGTGGCGATGGAAGTAGGCGCGGGGCAAACCGCGCGTGATGACCAGGTCAGGCTCGGGGACGCTGGAACGGCTGGGAATGCGCAGGGGCTTGTCGACACGGATGTACCAGCCGCCCGGGAGAAAAGACTGCAGGGCTAGTTGCGTTGCGTCGGAAGACGCTGCGTGCGGAGGATATTCGGTCATCTTCGCCACCAGGATCCCATTGATGAGATGAAACCGATCGGTCTTCGTGAACACGCCCGAGGCAACCATTGCCTCATACTTCGCCACGCTCAGGCGGTAGACCGACTCGGGCGGCGGCAGCCAATCCATCATCGTTGAGGAAATCGCGTCAGTGGACATCAGAACGACTCCGATGCGAATGGGCCGAAGAAGGCCGTGAGGAAAGCTACCGGAACCAACCTCAATACTACGCTCATGCCGGTCCCGAAGCGCACGCTCATCGCAGTTGGCCTGCACCCAGACTATCCGAGTCGCCGCCGGAAGAACAGCCAGGCCGAAGCGCCCGGCAGGGGGATTGCAATCGGCGGCGTCTTTGCCTATGCTAAAACGCTTAAAGTGTAGGTGGATCATTCAGAAACGGCTTTGAGAAGGGCCGGTGGTATTGGGGCCTGAGATGGCGATCACGAAGGAGAAAAAGCAAGAGATCATCGGCACCTTCGGCCGGGGCGAGGTGGATACAGGGTCTCCCGAGGTGCAAGTCGCGTTGCTGACGGCACGGATCAACGATCTGACCGATCACTTCAAGACTCACGCCAAGGACCATGCCAGCCGCCGCGGGCTGCTGATGATGGTCTCGAAGAGGTCGAGCCTGCTCAAGTATCTGCGGCTCCACAGTCGGAAGAAGTACCTCGAAGTGATCAACCGCCTGGGAATCCGCAAGTAACGGCTGGCGTCAGGCTTTGGCCCAGGGCCAGCGCCCCGCCAACGTGCATGCCACATACGGTGTTCAATTCTGGGTTTTGCCCGTGGAACGGTTCGAAAACCGGCGTGTGGCCGTGCGGTTCCTCGGTTCCAGTTCGGTGTTGCCGATCTCTCTGGCTGGTTCGTGATCTCCTCAGCCCCTTCTGGTATCCACTCACTCATGCGTTGTATTATGGTCGTTTGACGTCCGCTTCGATCGAACGGAACGGAGTCGGTCGAATCTTCTGAAAACGATCTAGCTTTGAGTCGACGTGGAACCGCGGACGAACGAGAAAAGGTACGCGGCGCCGCCAGACCGGGCTTGTCCCATTGCCTTCAACACGCGCCGCACCCGCGCGGCCACGCAGGTAAGAGTCAATGTCCAGTACTTTGTTATCGCGCAAGCTTGTCGAACGGACCATCGGCGGCAAGCTGCTGAGCATTGAGACGGGTTATCTCGCCAAACAAGCCAGCGGTGCCGTCGTCGTCCGGCTGGGCGACACCATGACGCTGGTGGCCGTTGTGGCCGCCCCTGGCCGCGAAGGTCTCGATTTCTTTCCCTTGACCGTCGACTACCGGGAGAAGACGTATGCCGCCGGCAAGTTCCCGGGTGGCTTCATCAAGCGAGAAGGGCGGCCGACCACCAAGGAAATCCTCACGTCGCGGATGATCGACCGGCCGATTCGTCCGCTCTTTCCGGAGTGGTATCGCGACGAGGTGCAGATCCAGGCGGGGCCGATCTCGGCTGACCGGCAGAACGATCCGGACATTCTGTCGATGATCGGCTCATCGGCGGCGCTGTTGCTGGCCCGGGTGCCCTTTTTCGGCCCGGTCGGCGCGATCCGGCTGGGGCTCGTCGATGGCCAGTTCATCGCGTTCCCGACAGCCGAGGAGCTCGAGGACAGCGATCTCGACCTGATCGTCTCCAGCACCGAGCAGGCGGTGGTCATGATCGAAGGGTTCGGCCAGGAATTGCCCGAGTCCGAGATGGGTGACGCCATCATGGAGGCGCATCGTCTGAACCAAGAAGTCATCGCTTTGCAAAAGGAGCTGATCGAGGCTTTGGGCTTGCCACCGTTTACTCACCCGGAGGTGACTGTCGACCTGCTGCGCCAGACGATTTACGATCGGTACGCGGAGGCCCTCCGCGAAGTCAAGCAGACGGTGATGAAGGCAGAGCGAAACAGCGCGACCCGTACGCTGCGGGACACGATCATCAAGGAGCTGGTCCCGGCGGATTCGGGTGTCCCCGCGGCCTCCGTCGCTCCCCGTCCCGACCAGGAGGAAGGATTGCACGAGCATGCGGCCCCGAGCCCGGTGCCCGCGGACACACCAGTGAACGCGGCCCGGGTCAAGGCTGCGTTCAGCTCGGTCGAGGAGCGGGTCGTCCGCGAGCTGATCCTGGATGGCAAGCGTCCCGATGGCCGAGGCCCCAAGGACCTGCGGTCGATCAAGTGCGAGGTCGGCCTTTTGCCCCGCGCGCACGGCTCGGCGGTGTTCCAGCGGGGTGAGACCCAGGCGCTGGTGACGACCGTACTGGGGACGGGAGCCGACGAGCAGCGGGTCGACGGCATCATGGACGAGTTCAGCAAGAAGTTCATGCTCGACTACAACATGCCCCCGTTCGCCGTTGGCGAGGTGCGACCGATCCGCGGCCCGGGCCGCCGCGAGATTGGGCACGGTGCCTTGGCCGAGCGTTCGGTTGCGCCCATCCTGCCCGATCCCACCCGCTTCCCGTACACGATCCGCGTGATCTCCGACATCCTCGAGTCGAATGGCTCGAGCTCGATGGCTTCGGTCTGCGGCGCAACGCTCTCCCTGATGGATGCGGGCGTACCGATCAGCGACCCGGTCGGCGGGATCTCGATCGGCCTCGTGCAGGACGAGACGGCCGGCCGTCATGTCCTGCTGACGGACATCGTCGGTGATGAAGACCACTTCGGCGACATGGACTTCAAGGTCGCGGGGACGCAGCGGGGCGTGACCGGTATTCAGCTCGATCTCAAGAACCACGGGATCACCGAGCCGATCATCCGCGAGACCCTCGAGCAAGCCCGCGAGGCGCGGCTGGAGATTCTCCGCGCCATGCTGCGGTCGATCAAGCGGCCGCGCGACGAGATCTCCGCCAACGCCCCACGACTGATCCAGATCCAGATCAACCCCGAAAAGATCGGCATGGTCATCGGCCCGGGCGGCAAGACGATCCGCAGGCTCCAGGAAGAGACCGGCGCCAAGATCGACATCGACGACAGCGGCATCGTCACGCTCTCGAGCCTCGAGGCTGCCGGCGCCGAGGCCGCGCGCGACAAGATCGTGGCCATGACGGAAGGGGTTCAGCTCGGCCGGATCTACGAAGGCCGCGTGACTTCGATCAAGGAGTTCGGCGCGTTCGTGGAAATCCTTCCCGGCAAGGACGGCCTGGTGCACATCAGCGAGCTATCCGAGGGATACGTCTCGAGCGTGTCCGAGGTGTGCCGGGTGGGCGATCCCATGCTGGTCAAGGCCATCGCGATCGACGACCAGGACCGAGTCAAGTTATCGCGCAAGGCGGCCCTGGCCGAGCGGGGTCAGGTTGACGAGCTTGCCGGCCGGACCCGACCCGCACCAACAGGTGGCGGCGACCCGCGCGACCTGCGCGGCCCTGGCCCAGGACCACCGCCACGCCGTCCCAGCGGGGGTGACCGCGACCGCGATCGGGATCGGGATCGGGGCTATGGCGGCGATCGAGGCGGCCCCCGCGGCCCCGCGCGATCCTGACCGATCGGGCGATCGAATCCCCCAGACCAGACCTTCGGAAACCGGCGAGATCCCTCATGGCAAATCTCTTGCCTAGCACGGTCTCGGAGACCCCGATCGAATCCCCGAGGGATACTCGCGTCCCACTGGATTCGGCCGATGGCCCGGCTCCCTCAAGAGCCGGGCCCGCGGGGCCTCCTCCCGGTGGACGAACACCGGGGCAAACCCCCTCCCGCGCAGCCGACCTGGAGCCGGCAATCACGCAGCGACTCCGCGCTCAATATGCTGAGATTTCCCAGCTTGCCGGCGGTCTGGCGCATGAGGTCCGCAACCCGCTCTCCACGCTCTCGCTGAACCTCGATCTGTTGCTCGAGGATTTTCAGGACCCCGAGACCCTGCGCGACCGCCGCGTGCTCCAGCGGGTCGAACGCCTGCGGCACGAGGTCCAACGGCTCTTCGCCATCCTCGAGAACTTCCTCCGGTTCGCCCGGGTGCAGGACCTGAAGCTCGAGCCGACGGACTTGAATGCAATCATCGACGAGCTCAGAGACTTCTCCGAGCCGCACGCGGCAACCAAGGAAATCGTGATTCGCACCCGCTTCGCGCCGGATTTACCGTCGATCCAGATCGATCGAGACCTGTTCAAGCAGGCCCTGTTGAACCTGGTGTTGAACGCACAACACGCCATGCCATCGGGAGGGGAGCTCATCCTGACGACCCGGCGCGAGGGGCCCTGGATCGTGCTCGACGTGATCGACACCGGCATGGGCATGCCGGAGGAGGTTCGCGCCCGGATCTTCGACGCCTTCTTTTCGACCCGCTCGGGTGGGAGCGGCCTGGGCTTGCCGACGACTCGAAAGATCGTCGAGGCCCACGGCGGCACGATCCAGGTGCAAAGCGAGCCGGGGAAAGGTTCGCAGTTCACCATCCGTCTGCCGGTGTGCGAGGGAGGACCGCGGGTCGACCCTCCTGTTTCCGATGACGAATCCTCACACGCGCAACTTTCCCTTCAATCCTGAGATCCAGCTCCTCGAAGCGAGCGCGAGCGCGAGCAAGGGCCGATGGACCAGCAGATTCGCGTCTTGGTGGTCGACGACGACGAACCTCATGCGGCGGCCGTGGCCGAGAGTCTCGAGCGCGTCGGCTACGATTGCGTGGTGGCCACCAGCGGGAGCGAGGGGCTCAGGCTGATCGAGGAGCAAGTCTTCGACATCATCATCACCGACCTGATCATGGAGGGGGTCGGCGGCCTCGAGGTGCTCGCCAAGGCGAAACGCGAGCTGCCCGATGCCGAGGTCGTGATCCTCACGGGGCACAGCACGATCAAGACGGCGGTCACGGCGATGCAGGCCGGGGCGTCCACTTATTTGACCAAGCCACTGGACATCAACGAGCTGCGAACCGTCGCCGATAAAGCGTCACAGGCGCAACGGCTCCATCGCTCGAACATCGAGCTGCAGAAGCAGCTCAACGAGAAGTTCGGTTTTGAGGGAGTCATCGGCAACTCACTGGCCATGCACGCGGTGGTCGCCAAGCTCCGCCAGATCGCGCCGACGTCAGCCTCGGTCTTGATCACCGGCGAGAGCGGCACGGGCAAGGAGCTGGCGGCCAAGGCCCTTCATATCAACAGCCCCCGCAAGAACAAACCGTTTGTGCCGCTCAACTGCGCCGAGCTGTCTGAGAACTTGCTGGAAAGCGAGCTCTTCGGCCACGTCAAGGGGGCCTTCACGGGTGCCGACCGGGATCGGGTCGGCCGGTTCCAGTACGCCAACGGCGGCACGCTTTTCCTGGACGAGATCGGTGATACGCCCACCTCGATCCAGATCAAGCTCCTCCGCGTGCTCGAGACCGGCGAGATCGTCCGCGTCGGCACCAACGAGCCGATCAAGGTCAATGTCCGGTTGATCTCGGCGACCAACCGCGACCTGGCCGACGCCCTGGCCGACGGCAAGTTCCGCCAGGACCTTTATCACCGCCTCAAGGTCGTCAGCATCAAGCTGCCCGCGCTGCGCGAGCGGCGGGACGACATACCCCTCTTGATCGAACACTTCCTCAAGGAGTTCACGTCCTCGCACGCCAAGACCATCACGGCCATCACCCCGGGGGTGCGCAAGGTGTTGATGGCCTATTCCTGGCCGGGCAACGTCCGCGAGCTGAAGAACACCATCGAGAGCATGGTGGTGATCGACGTCGACGGCCTGCTCGATCTCGACGACTTGACCGAAGACCTCCAGTCGGCCACCGCCGGCGGGAAGAGCAACGGACACGCCGGCGTCGATTCCCTGATCGGCAAGTCGATGGAGGAGATCGAGGGGCACTACATCGGCGAGACCCTCAAGCTCACCAGCGGCAACCGCGAGGAGGCGGCGCGGCTGCTCGGTATCGGCGAGCGGACTCTTTATCGTAAGCTCAAGGAGTACGGGATCGGTTGACGGGAGACTTTCGCGATGGGAATCATCCGCCAGTTGCCGCCGGCGGTCATCAATCAGATCGCCGCGGGCGAGGTCGTGGAGCGGCCGGCGAGCGCGGTCAAGGAGCTGCTGGAAAACGCGATCGACGCCCAGGCCACGCGGATCGACCTGGCGGTCGAGCGAGGTGGCAAGGACCTGGTGCGAGTGGCCGATGACGGGCTGGGCATGGCTCCCGACGATCTGCTCATGGCGTTTCAGCCGCACGCCACCAGCAAGCTCGCCAATGCGGACGATCTTTTTCGGATCAGTACGCTCGGCTTTCGCGGCGAGGCCCTGGCGGCGATCGCCGAGGTCGCCAAGGTTCGCTGCCAGACGAGGCAAGCCGGGACCGCCCTCGGTTCCGAGTTGACGATCGAGGCGGGCATCTCGGGCGCGGTCAAGGATTGCGGTTGCCCCCCAGGCACGGTGATCGAGGTCCGAAATCTGTTTTACAACACCCCGGTGCGCCGCACGTTTCTCAAGTCGGACATCACGGAGACCGGCCACGTCGTCGACATGTTCTCGCGGATCGCGCTGGCTCACCCGGAGCTGCATTTGACCTATCGCTCGGGTGGCAAGGTCGTTCACGACCTGCCGCCGGTCGCCGGGACCCGCGATCGGATCGCGATCTTCTTTGGACGTGAGCTGGCCGAGTCGTTGCTCTGGATCGAGGGCCAGCTTGACGATATGCACCTTTGGGGCTATGTCGCCCACCCGTCGCAGAGCCGCTCGACCGCCAAGGGACAGTTTCTGTTCCTGGGTGGCCGCTACGTCCGGGACCGCTCGCTGAGTCACGCGCTCAACGAAGCTTACCGGGGTTTGCTGATGGTCGGGCGGATGCCCGTGGCATTCCTCCACCTGGAGATCCCGCCGGAGCAGGTCGACGTCAACGTCCATCCGACCAAGATCGAGGTCCGATTTCGGGACTCACAACGGGTGTACAGCCATCTGCTGTCAACGCTGCGGCAGACGTTTTTGAAGAGCGACCTGCACGCGCGGCTGCAACCGACTCAGGATCCGGTCGCGTCGGGCGCCGCGGCATCGACCGGCGTGGCACCGGGCCCCATGACCGCAGCGCAGCCAGGGAAGATGCCGGGAGTCGACTTCGACTCCGGCCATGGCTCGAGTTTGGGGCGGCTCGAGCTGGCGGGCGGGCCGAGCGACCGGCAGACGGTTGGCTCCTGGTTCGAGCCGAGTGGCTCGAAGCCGCGGCTGCCCGAATCGCTGGGGCAACCGGTGCCGCCTCCCTGGGCTTTATCGCTGCCTCTCGGACCGGCGGTCGGGCCCGGCGAGGCATTCGACGAGTTTTCCGCGGTCGGGACGCCCGCAACCGGGTCGCCGGTACAGGGCCAACCCTCGCTTGGTCTGCCCGCCGGGATGATGGAAGAGCGCTCCTCCACGGCCGGCCGCGCGCTGCCGGACCGAGAGAGTAGAGCGGCGCCGGCAACCGCATTGACCCAGCCGTCAGAGGCCGGAGAGCAGCCCGTGTTCCGCGAGGGCACCGGCTCGCGCTCGCCGTCTCGCGACTCAGTGGAGCCCCTGCTGAAGGCGATCCAGGTGCATGACAGCTATTTGATCGCCGAGACCGGCGACGGCATGGTGGTCATCGACCAGCATGCGCTCCACGAGCGGATCTTGTACGAAGAGTTGCGCAGCCGGGTGGCTCGAGGAAACGTCGAGTCGCAACGGCTACTGGTTCCCGAGCCCGTGGACCTGACGGCTGCCGAGGCGGCCGCGCTGGTCGAACAAAGCGAGCTGCTGGCCCAGCTTGGCCTGGAGATCGAGCCGTTCGGCGGCGACACCGTGCTGGTGCAGGGCATCCCCGCGATGCTGCGCCACGTGGTTCCCGCTCGCCTGGTCCGCGACCTGGCCGAGCACCTGCGGACATCGCCCTTGCCTCCGACCCGCGAGGGTCTGCTGGGCGAGCTTTTACACATGGTGGCGTGCAAGGCGGCCGTGAAGGCAGGGCAGCCCCTGTCGCCCGGAGAGATCGCGGCGCTGCTGGACCGCGGGAACCTCGTGGCCAACTCGCATCACTGCCCGCACGGCCGGCCCACCGCGCTGGTGTTTACCAAGGCCGACCTGGAAAAGCAGTTCGGGCGAATCTGAAGCGACCGGTGGGACAAAAGAGAATCGGGGCCGGAAGCGAGCTCCGGCCCCGATCTGTGTTGGGCGGCGACCCTTCGGGTGCCCGGAGACCCGCGCCCAGCGCGTGGGTTTCGGTCTCGAAGCCCGGCTCAGGAGCGGGCCCGAAATAACTTCCCGACTTCGTATCTGTGTGCCACTGGCTATGCCAGTGTCCCCATGCTTGGGCGGGCACTGGCAGAGCCAGTGGCACACGGAAAACCAGAGGAGCTTAATCGGGAAGTTATTTCCGACCTGTTCCTCCGGGCCTGGCTCATTTGTGCTTCGGTCCCTTGGGGTGGTTTTTGCTGACCAGGAGCGGCGTGTGCTTGGCCTTGCCGGTGCTGGTCGAGAGCAGCGAGCTGCCGGCGTGCTTGGTCTTGATCACGATCTGGCCCTTGACTTTCTTGGCCACATGGTGGGCGGCCGGGGGATCGCCGCCATTGGACGGGCTGGTCGGTGTCGAGAAAATGGGGCTGCCGCCGACCGGGACGGCCGGCACCCAGATTCCGCTGTGGATCGGCGCCACCGGCAGGCCGCCAACGCCGCCATTGCCGGCAAAGGCGGTGCCAATGATGGTCTGG
>JBIOJM010000156.1:0-21563 GCA_044450785.1 Isosphaerales bacterium | reverse complement strand
GGTACATCCGATCAGAACATTATGTTGAGTAGTAAGTTGTGACGTTCTTATTTTGGTTTTGGCGACCATTGCGCGGATCGATTCACCGCTGGGGGCTCGGTTCCTCCCTTCGTCGGTCGACGCCGACAGGCCTTCGCGGGCCGCGCAACAAAACAGGGGTGAAGACTGCCCTGACATTTTCATCAGCCCAGACCGACGGTCGATGATGACCGATCGGCGCGGGACGTCGGCACCGTGGACGTGCCGTGTTCACACAGCCAGGTGACCCTCGGTCCGACGGATCGCGGACACGATCCCGATCGGCATCGTCTTCTCGAGCGATTCGAGAATCCCGATCGAGCCCGGGAGCAAGCCGTAGGGGACCGGCCTCGAAGCGCTGGGGACACAGGGGACAGAAGAGGGACGGATCTTCTCAAAATCGGACCTGTCCCGCTTCTTCGCTTCCAACTTCCAACGTGTCGCGTGGCGGTGCACGGAGGAATGGGGCGTCGGGGTTTTCGATGACAAGCTGGCACGCCAGATTAAGGCCGAAATTTGCCGCCACCGTGGATACGACCTGGATGATTTCGAATCTACCCTGCTGGCGATCAGGAAAAGGGTGCGGCTTCCGTTCGGCTGGACTGCCCTGGACCTGGCGCGATTCCGGGCCCACAAGCAGCCCATCCGGCTGCTGGACGCGGGGCTGGCCCATTCGCGGCTAGCGACGGAGATCGCGGGCATCGCACTGCAGTTGCAGCAGCTTCAGAAGGAAAAGCCCATCCTGCTGCCGATCGATCCGCTTCGAGAGATGTTTGGCCAGAGGAAGGTCGTGGTATCGGGGGTAGTCATAAGGCTAGTGGAGGCGGGGCTGCTCCGATTTGTCGACGGCAAGTACCACACTGGCAAGGCGCGGGAATTCCTCTTCAGCGGGCAGGAGCACCAGCATTATGCGGCAGCGGATTCCGTCGTCGCGCAAGGAGGACGAATTCCCAAAGCAAAACCGGCGGCAGCCTCGGATGAAGCCGCCGCCGGTTCGTAGTTCGCAAGATGCATGCAGCCGGGCAGCGTTACCGCCAGCGGACCGATTATTCAGCCCTCCCAACCGCGTCATAATTATACTGCATCCGCGGTGATTGTCAAATCGGAATCATCGTAAGTCCTTATGATACATAGATAACCCTGAGCAATCCTGTGGTTCCGGGTGTTTAAGTCTTTCGGGTCCCTATTGATACGGGAAACCTTGGATGTTCCTCCTCTATCTCGATGACTCCGGATCCGTCGATAACCAAGACGAAGAGTATTTAGTGCTGGGCGGGATCTGCGTCTCGGAGCACCAGGTAAACGACCTGACCAACGCGATGGACCAGCTCGCCTTCCGGTTCGACCCCACGGATCCGGATTCCGTCGAGTTCCACGCCTCCGAGATCTTCAGCGGCCGGGAAAAGCCATGGAATAGCGTCCGGCAGCGCGAGGAGCGCAGGGCAATTCTAAAGGACGTGTTGCGGGTCTTCAACGCGACCGATCTTCCGGCCTGCGCCTTGGCATGTGCCGTGCACAAGAAGTCGTATCCAGGGCGCGATCCCATGGAAATGGCATTCACCGAGCTGTGCTTGTGGTTCGATGATTTCCTGAAAAGACGCCCTCACTCGGGACAGCACGACGAGAAAGGGATCATCTTCCTCGACGAGAGCACCTGTGAGACGTCGCTTCGCCAGATCGCGCGCGATTTCCGACGGAAGGGCCTCACCACAGATGACGGCCGCCATATCGTCGACGGCCCGCATTTCGTGAAGTCGAATACCACTCGCTGCGTCCAGATCGCCGATCACGTGGCCTATGCCGTGTTCCGCCACTACCATGTGCAGGATAATAATTACCTGAGCGTCGTGCTCAATCGTTTCCAGTCGGACGGGTGTACGTTCCAGGGCCTCCGCCACATGGAGGCCAACATCGAGAGCTGCACCTGCCCGGCCTGCTTGACGCTGCGGGCCCGCGCCGGCAGACTCGTGAAAGTCTGATGAGTGCGACCACCGGCACCGTTTTGAGATCATCACTTATGAAGTACGTTGATGTCGCTGCCCCAATGCGGCACTGAGGCTGAAGGCGTTCTTCTCCTCTGGCGTGGCCATGCCGCCGCCTTCACGCTCTGCCTGCAAACAATCAATTGAATTCGCCCGCGCCTTGTACCGCGCGTGAGATCGGGTAGTCTGAACGATCCGGGGTTCTCGCTCTTGGGGAGAGCATGGTGACCTTTGCCCTTTAACCGGAAGTAGCGGTGGATCCAAGACCGGATTCGCCCAATCTGGCGGAGGTCACCGCCGAGTGGATCACCCGAATGTCCGCTTTACGAAGTATTTACGAGACCTGCCGTCCCAGGGCCGACGTCGAAGCCGGTACGACCAAGGATGAGCAGTTCGCCGCCGACTTGGCTCAGGTCGTTAACCAGACGGCTCCGAAAGAATACACAGACCCGGCGGTTTTCTTCCGGCATAGCTACCCGACGCGCGGGATGAAGGAACTGCTCAAGGCTGTCCTGACCCGGCTATCCGGAAAGGGTGGTGAGATCGCGTCCATCATCCGCCTGGACACCCAGTACGGAGGCGGCAAGACTCACAGCCTCATCGCCCTGGTCCATGCTGTCCGGGGAATGAAGAGGGTCAAAGGGGTCGAGGAATTCGTCGACCCGGCCCTGTTACCCAAGGGGCCGGTACGAGTCGCGGCCCTGGATGGCGAGAACAGCGACCCCGCGGACGGGCTGACTCTCGAGCCAGGGCTGCGGGCCAAGACCCTCTGGGGTGAGCTGGCCTACCGCCTGGCCGGTGCCGAGGGCGATCGCCGCGTCCAGAAGGGTGATGAAAAGCACAGTGCTCCCGGAGCAACAACACTCGTGGAGCTGTTCGGCGGCCAACCCACCCTCATCATGATCGACGAGGTCTCGGTCTACCTGCGAAAGGTGGAACGGGTTCACCCCGGGGCGAGCGGCCAGTTCACGGCCTTCCTCCAGGCCCTGTTCAAGGCGGTTGATTCGGCACCGAACGTTTCCGTCGTCTTCACTCTCGCCGTGGGCAAGGACTCCGAGGCCAAAGACGCCTATCGCGAGGAACACGAGCGGGCCCTGTCCTCGCTGGCCGAAGCCGAGATGGTCGCCTCCCGGAAGGCCACGCAGCTCAACCCCACGGAAGAGGACGAGACGGCCGACGTCCTCCGGCGGCGGCTCTTCGACAAGGTGGACCGGTCCGCCGCCGATGCCGTCGTTGCTGCGTACGCCGACGTCTGGACCCGAAACCAGAACGATCTGCCGTCGTCGGCCTTGAGACACGAGACACGAGACCAATTCCGGCGCGGTTACCCGCTGCATCCGGAGACGCTCTCCGTCCTCACGGAAAAGCTGTCGTCGCTCAGCACGTTTCAGCGGACCCGGGGCATGCTGCGGCTTCTGGCCCGAACGGTCCATGTCCTTTGGCGAGACAAACCGGCCGACGCCCTCGCGATCCATCCGCACCACATCGACCCCGGGTTCGGCCCGATCCGCGATGAGATCACCACCCGCCTGGGTCAGGGCGAATATACCCCCGCTCTCAAGTCCGACGTCGCCGCCGTGAGCGGGGATAACCCGAGCATCGCCCAGGAGCTTGACCTCAAGTTCTTCCCCGGCCAGCTTCCGATCCACTCTTACGTTGCTCGGACGGTCTTTCTCCACACGCTGGCCTTCGGCGACGCGGCCAAGGGGATTGCCACCGACCACCTCAAGCTGAGCGTCTGCTCACCCTTGGTGGAACCCAGCTTCGTGGAGCAAGCTCGCGCCCGGTTCATCACGGAATCTCTTTTCCTTGACGACCGTCCCGGTGCGCTTCTGCGGTTCATGGTCGAACCGAACCTCACGCAGGTCATCCGGCGCCAGATGGACGAGGTGGAGGCCACGAGTCTCCGCACCGAACTCGACGAGCGGATCCGAAACCTCTTCGGTGCCTCGGGCGGATCGTTCAACCTGCAACCGTTCCCTGCGGGAGGGTACGAGGTCGACGACCTCGTGGGCGATGGCCGACCCAACCTCGTCTTGCTGCATCATGACGCCTTCGCGATCAACGCCGACCCCCAGGGGCTCCCTCCGCTCATCGATGAGATCTTCAAATACAAGGGGGCCGACCAACGCCTCCGAGAATTCCGAAATAACCTGGTCTTCGTGGTCGCCGACGAACGGCAAGTCAAGAACATGAAGGACCGGGTCCGCCGCC
This sequence comes from Isosphaerales bacterium, assembly GCA_044450785.1. Taxonomy (GTDB): domain Bacteria; phylum Planctomycetota; class Planctomycetia; order Isosphaerales; family Isosphaeraceae; genus JBIOJM01. The sequence goes on along the minus strand of JBIOJM010000156.1, from coordinate 17,349 downwards.
GGCTCGCGCTCCGGGAGTTGCGGAAGCCTGACCGCAAGCGTGTGCTGGCCGCGCATCAGCAAGACAAGGTCGAAGAGGAGTTCCAGAAATCCTCCCTTCAGGTCGCCGAAGCGATCCTGCATTGCTATCGGCACCTGTTTTTCCCGTCCAACTTGCCGATGCCCGGTTCCTCCGAGCCCATCGCCCACGCGGCGATCGAAGTCCCCCATGCCAGCGACTTACCCGGGAACGGCCAGTTGCACGTCGCTCGGGTATTGAGGGAGAACCACAAGCTGCTGAGCGACGGCGATACTCCCGAGGCCCCAACCTTCGTCCGGGACCAGACCCCGCTCAAGCTCAAGGGGGAACTTTCGACCCTGGAGCTGCGCAACGAATACCGGCGGGCACCGAAGCTTTCCATGCTGGTCTCGAACGGCCCGCTCGTTCACTGCATCCGCCAGGGGATCGAGTCCGAGGTCTTCATCTACCGCGAGGGCAATCAGATCTGGGGGAAAGGTGACCCGGCACCAGTGATCAATGTCACCGACGACGCTTTTGTCCACACCGTCGCCGACGCCCGCAAGAAGCACCTTTGGCCCCGGGCCGAGCCCTTGGTCGTCACCTTCTCAGCCGCCCCTAGAGAAATCGGGCCACAGGGCAAGGCGGAACTGAAGGTCACGGTGACGGGTGGCGTCCCGCCCTACACGTACACCGGCACGCACGCCGATCTATCGATGGCCAGCACGACGCAGACCGTCATCCGGTGCGATGTTTCCCCGGAGGCCTCCCTCGCCTACCGGGTCGAGGTGACCGACAGTCGGGGCCAGCGTAAAGAGGAGACAGCCGAGGTTCTGGTGGCGAAGCCGGGCGAGAAGCCATCGCCACCCAAGAAGCCCGATCTGCCCGTCGTTCCCACCAAGCCGGCGCCGCCACCCAGGCCCGAGCTGAACGCGGAAGGGCCGCTGGCCCAGTCTCTCACCGAGCTCTGGGAGAAGGCCCGCAAGGCCAAGGTCCAGGCCATCGAAAAGCTCGTGATCCGCTTTTTCGAGGCTTCGGCCACCTGGAAGGTCCACCAGGCGATGGCCATGCTCAAGGAAGCCAGCGTCAACTGCCGCTTCGAGGCCGACATCAAGTTGGATGGGGTGAACGCGTTCGTGGTGGAGTTTGATGGCCGCATGGACCGGGCCAACGCAATAAAATCGTTCCTTGACCCACAGCTCCGGGCAGCCGCGGAACATGCCTTCACGGCCACTTACACGCTGGCATTCACCAGCCCGCTCGCGACGACGGCTGACAAGACCGAAGCCTTTACCAAGAACCTGACTCGTTACGGCAGCGGCGAAGCCTATGTCGAGGCCCACGCAGCCGCATTGGAGACCAAGTCATGAGCATGGGAGCGACCAAGGCCCGGCCCAGGCTATGGGTTGAGCACGCCGCGAACCTGCCGCAATACGAGCTGCGGCTCCGCGCCCGCAAGGGGAGCGACTTCGAGCTGGAGATCTGGCAGCTCCCCACGCCGGCCACGCCAAGACTGGCGGCGCCGGAGTACGTAGCCGGGCTCAAGGGCTCACCCCTCCGGCTCATCGAGCCCCGACTCCTCAAGCGGCTGTCTCGGTCCAAGATCAACCTGGGTTCCCTCGACTTCGACAAGACCCGGGCCTGGAAGATAGATGAAGATCAGGCACTGAACCTCGGCCTGCTTTTCCGTGTCCTGGCCCCCATGCGGAACCTCGACCGCATCCGAGAGGTCGCCGACGGAGTGGACGACATGAGCCGGGAAGAGGCGGGTTACTGGCTCGGCATGGCCATGCACCGGAAGTACCCCCGTCGCGTGCTGGCCGCCCTCCGTCTGCTTTTCACGAGCCACTGATGAGGAATCGGCCCCTGGCGTTCCCTGGGGCCGCGACAACCGAGCGCCGGTGTGCAAAGATATAGGAGTTCTTGAGGAAGGAGCAATCGCGATGACCACCGAACACCGAACCGTGGTTTACCACACGTTCCAGGGGGGTCGTTTCGAGGACCACGGCGTTGTCCTCGACGTCCTCGAGGATCTCGTCCGCTATCGGGATCTCCTCGTCAGCGTGGCCAAGGTCCTTTGGCGGCGGAGGAACGCCGGCCGGGAGCGACTGCCCAAGAACTTCGAGGATTCCCTGTCCATGAAGTTCTATGAGGTACAGCCGAACTGTGCCACGATCCCGCTGGCCCGGGTCCTTCCCCCGGTGGACGAGAGGCCATTTTTCCCAATTGAGGACGAGCTAGACGAAGCGATTGATCTCGTGACGAGAACCGTCGAAGCCGCCGGCCAGGACAAACCGATCCCGGAGGAATTCCCGAAAGAGCTGTTGGAGCTTTTCGACGGTTATGGCAAGACGCTTCGCGACGACGAATGGATCGAACAGCGGCCGGCCGGCAGCGAGAAGCCGGTCCGGTATGACGCCCAAGTTCACCACCGTCTGGCCCAGGCTATGACCGCGGCCTATGAGGACTCGGTGGACCTCATCGCGGAGGTCACGATGGCCCGGGTTTCCAGGCCGCGGATGGGGATCCTGCTGGCGGATGGGAGGGAGATCGAGGCCAGTTTCCGAGCCGAAGACGAGAGGACAATCACGACCGCGCTGCAGGACCATCAGACGACCAAGGTCCGTCTTGTCGGTCGCGGTCAGTTCGGGCCGGACGGTCGATTGCACCGGATCCACGAAGTGACCCAGGCGACTCTGCTTCCGGGCGGGGCGATCCCCTTCGACCCGAACGCCAAACCTTTCTGGGAGGAGTTCGAGGAGATCATGGCCGAGGTACCAATGGCCGAGATCGAGAAACTGCCGCGTGACGGTTCGGCACAGCTCGATCACTACCTGTACGGGTCACCCAAGAAATGAGGAAGGTCTTTGCCGACGCCAACTACTGGATCGCCATGGCCAACGCGACCGATCAGTGGCACGACCAGGCGAAGCAGATCACCGTTGAGCTCCGACAGGTCCAGTTCGTGACGACCGAAGAAGTCCTCACCGAATTCCTCAACTTCTACAGCGAGAAGGGCCCTTCGCTCCGCAAGGCGGCGGCCAGGATGGTGCGATCGCTGAATGCCAACCCGAACGTGATGGTTCTGCCCCAGACGCGAGACTCTTTCCTCGCGGGACTTGACCTCTACGAGCGGAGGGCGGACAAGGGCTTCAGCTTGACCGACTGCATCTCGATGGTCCAGATGCGGGAGCACGGGATCGTCGAGATTCTCACGTCTGACCACCATTTCCGGCAGGAGGGTTTCTCCCCGCTGCTGGACGGACTTGCTCAAGACAAATAGCGTTTTGGTAATTCGCCCTGGAACATCCCTCGATGAATGACGGTCCTGATGCCCGCCCACGGCTGCTGATCGAAGAGTGGCTTCCCATCGCGGCTCTTGGAGAAGAGAGCGTCCGAGAGCGTCGGTCAATGACGTCACTCCCACCGACGTACTATCTCCACGTCTGGTGGGCTCGCCGGCCATTGGTGGCCAGCCGGGCGGCGATCCTGGCCAGCCTATTGCCAGCCGACGCCGACCGGGCCAAGTTCCTGCACATGCTGGGGATTCACGGGGACCCGATGGCGGCGAAGGTTCGGATCGCCGAGGCTACGCGGGAAGGCGTTCGGCTCGGTAAGGATGCTTACGGATATCGGCGAGCATTCTCCTACTCGCCCGATGGGGACGACCGCGACTGGTTCAAGGCCGAACGGGAGGATCACAGCCTGCCCAGCGAAGCCGTCGTGCTGGACCCGACGGCGGGAGGAGGCAGCATTCCGTTCGAAGCCCTTCGGCTCGGCACTCATGCCATCGCGAACGACCTCAACCCGGTGGCCTGGCTGATCCTGAAGGCCACCGTCGAATTCCCGGCCAAGTATGGTCGACCGTTGCTCGAACGCTACAAGCAACTTGGCGAGGAGTTCCGACGTCGGGCGGTAGAACGACTAGCCGAGTTCTATCCGCCCGAGCCTGGGGAGAACTGCATTCCCGACGGCTATCTCTGGGCCAGGACGATCACGTGTCCCTATTGCGGCGGCTTGGTGCCGCTCTCGCCCAACTGGCGGCTGGACAGCAAGGGTTCGGGGGTGCGGCTGGTCCCGCATGTCGAAGATCCCGAGCAACGTCATTGCACGTTCGAGATCGTTTATAAGGTTATGGACCATAGCCCCGGCACTGTGAAGCAGGGAGACGGCCTCTGCCCCTATCCCGACTGCGGACGTGTCATCGACGGCGACGAAGTCAAGAAGCAAGCCCAGGCCGGGCAGATGAGCGTGCAACTGTACGCCGTCGTCTACAACCAGACGATCAATGTCGGCACCACCAAGGCCGGCAAGGACAAACTCAAGCATTTGCGAGGCTTTCGTGCGCCCCGCTCGCAAGACGATGTCTCTGCCCAGGTCGACATAGTTCTGAATGCGAAGCGGAGCGAGTGGTTGGCGAGGGACATCCTTCCAGAAGAGGACATCTTGCCCGGCTACGAGACGACAATCCGCTGGCCCCTCGAGCGATACGGATTCAACCACTGGACCGACTTCTTTTCGTCCCGCCAGCTGTTGGGTCACTGCACCAGCGTCGAAGTCTTCCACGATCTGGCAGACGAGATCCGCGGACGGCACTCTGGGACCATCCCCGATCTGGACAAGGCGGCCTTATCATATCTGGCAGTGGCGGTTGATAAGATTGTCAATTACAACTCTCTCCAATGCCGTTGGGACGTTGGGCGGGTAGCCATTCGTGGCAAGTTCGACCGGCACGATTTCGCGTTTCAATGGAGCTACGGGGAGATGGCAGCGACAGTCACCGGACTAGGATATGACTGGGCCATCGCTCAGACCGGCAAATCACTCGATGAACTCATCTCGCTTGGCGGTTGCGATCATGGCGACGAGCCGTTGTTCGCTCCAAAAGCCTCTAACCGCTCTATCCAGGTCACGCTTGGCTCGGGCGACTCGCTCGGCCTGGCCGACCCCAGCGTCGATTGCGTGGTAATAGACCCGCCGTATTACAACAACGTCACCTACTCCGAGCTGTCCGACTTCTTCTACGTCTGGCTCAAGCGGACGGCGGGCCTTCTCTTCCCCGACGAATTCGGCTCGTACTTGACCAACAAGGACCACGAGGCCATCGCCAATCCATTCCGGTTCCGGGGCCAGAAGCAGGCCCTCAAGCTCGCCGGCCGCGATTACCAGCAGCGGATGGCCGCGATCTTCTCCGAGTGTCGCCGGGTCATCAAGCTGCACGGCGTCATGACGGTCATGTTCACCCACAAGGCGAGTGGGGCCTGGGACGCCCTGGCCGCTGGGCTCGTCAAGGCCGGCTTCGTCATCACGGCCTCCTGGCCGATCAACACCGAGGCCGAGGGGAGCCTGCACATCAAGGAGAAGTCGGCCGCCAAGAGCACGATCTTCCTCGTCTGCCGCCCCCGGGAGGTACAGGTCGAAGACGCCGAGATCGTTTACTGGGAAGAGGTCGAACCTCGGGTCCAGGAACCCGTTCGCCTCCGGGTGGCCGAATTTCAGGAAGCCGGCATCGGCGGCGTGGACCTTTATCTGGCCTCCTTCGGTCCGGCCCTCCAGGTCTTCAGCGAAAACTGGCCGATCAAGCGGGGCCGTCCCATCCAGAACCCCGCGAGCTGGCCCTCTTTCCGGACGAGGAATTCGACCCCTACGCCGTCTGGCCCGAAGACGCGCTGGACGCCGCACGCCGCGAGGTGAAACGCTGGCGGGTGGAGCAGCTCGCCACCGTCAAGCGGAAGCACCACCTCGATCCACTGACCGAGTGGTTCGTCCTGGCCTGGGACGCCTTCAAGGCCCCTCGCTTCCCGGTCGATGAGGCCCTCAAACTCGCCCGGGTGGTCGGACTCGACTTCGACCAGCAGGTCAAGAACCAGGTTTGCGAGGTCAAGTCGAGCGACGTGATCCTCTGGGACAGCAAGACCCGCAAGGCCAAGGGTAAGCTCGGGCCGATCGGCGACTCATGCATGCTCGACACGCTCCACCACGCCGCGGCCATCGTCCGTGACCAGAACACCGGGGCCGCCAAGAAGGCCATCGAAGACAACGGCCTGCTGGACGATGCCACGCTGCTGACGGCCCTCGAAGCCCTTCTCAACGTCCTTCCCGCCGTGGGCAACCCGGAGAAGGCCCCGAAGCTCGATGCCAACCTGGCCGGGGCCTCGGGCGATTTCGACGCCCTGGAAAAGCTGCGCAAGCTCGCTTTCGCCGAGCAAGTCCCCGAGCCCGCCAGGCAGATGCTGTTGCCGATACAAACGGACAGCGCGGATAATGAAGTCGACGAGGACTAACGCTTCCCGACTCGAACCCCGAGCAAGCCGACCATGATTACCATTCAGACCCGAGTCACCGTGGATGAGCAAGGATTGGCGATGCTGCGACTGCCCTCGGAGATCACTCCCGGCGAACACGATGTCGTCGTGGTGATCGAGGAAAACCCGGCCACGCGGAAGATGCCCATCATGGCTGGGTTCCCGAGGCATGACGTTCAGGTTGACCTGCCCGCTGGCTTTACCTTCCGCCGGGAGGAACTGCTTGACGACAGCGGTCGCGGCTCCTGAGCCGGTGTTCGTCGACACGAACGTGCTGAGAAAGGCGACGTGGTGGACCCGGCCGAGATACCCCTTCTGCCCGCCCACACCTGGGACACGAGCTACCGCCACGAGGACGGCGATCTCGTCCGCTTGTTCTACGTCCCGGTCCTGTCGTGTGCCGCCCGGTACGACCGGATGACCGGCTACTTCTCGGCCGATGCTCTCGCTCTCGCTGCCAGGGGCATCGAACGGCTCATATCCAACGGAGGCGAGATGCGGCTCATTGTGGGCTGCACGCTCGATGTGGACGAGATCGAGGCCGTCGAGCGGGGCTACGACCTCCGTGAGCAAGTCGAGAAAAAGCTGGTTTCGATCGACCTGACACCCCCCGACGCACGGGATCGGGACGGCCTGGAAGCCCTTGCCTGGATGGTTGCGAACCACTTTCTTGAGATCAAGATTGCGGTGCCAACGGACGGACGGGGTGAACCGATTCTCCTCCGTGGGATCTATCACGAGAAGGTCGGAATCATCACGGACCGTGAAGGCAACAAGCTCTCGTTCAGCGGCAGCATCAACGAGACGGCCGCCGGTTGGATCAGCAACCGGGAAAGCTTTCACGTTCATCTCTCATGGGAGGGAGGACGCGACTTCAAGCACGTCCAGGACGAAGTCGAAGCCTTTGAGAATCTCTGGGAAGGCCGGGCCTGGAGCGTCCGAGTCCTCGACTTTCCCGAAGCCGCCAAGGCCCAGTTGCTCGAGTTCCTGCCTCGGGACGACCGGTTCATCACGCCACCTCGCTTGCCGAAGCGAAAGGCCCCGGATTCTTCGCCAGTGCCCGCTCCGCCACGCCACCGCCTGATGCCCGAGGAGGTCCGCAGGGCGGTCTGGACCTACATCCAGAACGCAGCCAGGGCCTGGAACGGCGCCCGGGTGGGCGAGGTCACGTCGACGGTCACACCCTGGCCCCACCAGGTTCGGACCTATCAACGAATGATCGATGCCTGGCCCTGCCAGATGCTCATCGCCGACGAGGTCGGCCTGGGCAAGACCATCACGGCCGGCCTGTTCATCCGCCAGGCATGGCTGTCGAAACGGGCTCAACGCATCCTGATCCTGATGCCGCGGTCCTTGCTCACACAGTGGCAGAGCGAACTCTACGAGAAGTTTAACCTCAACGTTCCGTTCTACGACGGCCAGAAGCTCGTCTGGAGACAGATCCACGGCTGGCAAGGCCCGGCCGAAAGGAAGGTGGACCGGCACGAATGGCACAAGGAGCCGTTCGTCATCGCCTCCAGCCATCTCATGCGGCGGCGCGACCGTTCGGCGGATCTGCTCCAGGCCGAGGACTGGGACCTCATCGTCCTGGACGAGGCCCACCACGCCCGCCGGAAATCCCCGGGTACGCCCCAGGAAGGCGGTCCGAATCAGCTCCTGCGCCTGATGCAGCAGCTCCGGCCGAAGTGCCGCTCGCTCGTGCTGCTCACGGCCACGCCGATGCAGGTGCATCCCGTCGAGCTCTGGGATTTGCTCCGGCTTCTCGGCCTCACCGGCCGCTGGGAGAGGAGCCGTGACGACTTCATCCGCTACTTCGCCGAGGCGGCGGGCAATCCCGGCCAGGAGGTCATGGAGTACCTGGCCGGCATGTTCCGTGAGACGGAGGCATCTTTCGGTGAAGTCACTGAAGACCAAGTTTCCCGGCTCATCCCTGGCCTGAGCGGGCTCGGCCGTCGCAAGGTGCTGAAGGCCCTGAGGGAAAAGAGCGGCATCCCTCTCAAGAGGATGGATGTCGCCGAGAGGAAAGGTGCCGTGGAGATCCTGCGACGGTTCAGCCCGCTCCGGCACCGGATGGCCCGCCAGACCCGGAACCTGCTCAGGGAGTACTACCGCCGCGGGCTCATCGACTCCCCGATCGCGACCCGGGATGTCAGGGATGTTTCGTTCGACATGACCCCATCCGAGACGGCCTTGTACGACGCCCTCGGCGAATACATCGACCAGACGTACAACAACGCCGCCCCCGAGAAACGCTCCGCGGTCGGCTTCGTGCTGACCATCTATCAGCAACGACTTGCCAGCTCGTTCCACGCCCTGCACCAGACCCTGACTCGACGCCTCGCCAACACGGGCGGGATCACCGAGGAAGACCTCTCGCAGGACGAGACGGCCGACGAGGTCATGGATGCCGAGGACGCCGAGGCCCTGGCCCGCGAAGCCCTCGTCGACGAGGAGAAGACGACGATCAAGGACCTTTTGAAGACGATCGCCAAGGTCGGCACGAACACCAAGGCCCGTAAGCTGAAAGCCGAACTGGAGGACGCTTTCGCCGCAGGCTACGATTCCGCGATCATCTTCACGCAATACACCGACACGATGGACTTCCTCAAGGATTACCTGGCCCAGGAGTTCCCCGGTGAAACCGTCGCGTGTTACTCGAGTGCCGGTGGGAAGGTCCGCGACCAGGCAGGCTTCTGGACGGGGTGCAGCAAGGAGCAGATCAAGCAGCGACTCAAGGCTCAGGCGATCAAGTTCCTCGTTTGCTCGGACGCCGCTTCAGGGGGCCTGAACTTTCAGTTCTGCGGACTCCTGGTCAATTACGACCTGCCCTGGAACCCCATGAAGCTGGAACAGCGGAACGGCCGGATCGACCGGATCGGCCAGCGTTATCCAACGATCCGGGTGGTCAATCTGGGCTATCGTGACACCGTGGAGGCGGACGTCTACTTCGCCCTTGGCCAGCGGATAAGCCTCTTCGAGGGCCTGGTCGGACGGTTACAGCCCATCCTGTCGCGGCTCACGAAGCAGTTCGAGGAAGTTGCCCTCGAGAAGAAAGAGAACCGTGAAGCCGCCCGGCATCGCCTCGTGGCCGACCTGGAACAGACGGCCCGCGAGGCGGAACAGGCCGCCCTGGACATCGACGAGGTGGCGGCGGACTCACTCGAATTGCCGTCGCTTCCGCCTCCCGCACTTTCCCTCGCGGATCTCGACCGAGCCCTGAACCATCCCGGTATCCTACCGCCCGGCACCGAATGGCGGCGGCTGGACGCTGGTTCCTATGCCCTCCGGCTACCCGGGATCGATCAGGAGGTCCGCGTCACGACCCAGTCCGACGTGTTTGACGATCATTTTGAGAGCCACCATTTTCTGTCGCCGGGTGGTCAACTGTTCGAGAGGATAGCCACCGTATGTCTGACGACCGATGGGGAGATCGGCAAACCGGCCGGTGATGGAAAGGTCTGGCTCCTGGTCGACCGTTCGACCGGAAGCAGCCGCTTCCTGGTGCGACGACGAGGCGACGTCGTGGCCTGCAACAGCCTGGCCGAACTTCTCGAAGCGGTCGCCGATGACTCCGCGACCGGTCCATTGGACGCTTCTCGAATGTTACCGAACGAAGAGGCCTGTCTGCTGGCCTGAAATGGGACGACCGCGTTCTCGGGATCGCGAATGTCTCACGGCTTTACTGCGGGTGCCCACCACGGATCGGAGCACTTCGAGGGGGCGAGGCCGGCTTGGTCGATGGCGATGACATCGAGGCGATCGTCGGTTCGAGTTCGCGCCGCCAGGCAGCCGGATCGACTCCCAGGTCCTTGTGCGTGATCTCGCGGAGCGCGCGCAGACATTCGAGCCGGATCGCGGGGTCGTCGTGGTCCATGCCGTCGAGCAGGATCTGATAGATCCGCGGGTCCTCTGCCTTGAGCATGCCCAGCGACTCGATCGCCGCGATCCGGCAGTCCTCGAGCTTGTCGATCGTCATGATCCTGGCCAGGAGGGTCGCGTCTTCCGGCAGACCGACCTTGCCGAGCGCGCGGCAGGCCTCGATCCGGATCAGCGGGTTCTCGACGTCGTTGGCCGCCTTCACCACGACGTCACGGGCACGGCGATCCCGCAGGTTGCCGAGGCTGCGAATGATCGCCGCACGGACTGCCACCGGCTCTCGCCCTTCCTGAAACTTGGCGATCAGGGCTCGGACCGCCTCGCCCTTTTGAGCAGCGTTTTCGTAGAGCCCGGGTGAGCCCAGCTTGGCGTAGGCGACGTAGCGGATGTTGGGATCGGCATTCTCGTGAACCTGGCGAAGGAAGCTCTTGTAGGTCGTCCCGATGTAGGGCGTACAGCCCGCACCGGCCGCGAAGGCGACAAGCCACACGATCGAGCCGAGCCGGCAGCATCGCGATTTCGAGATTGACGCGCCATTCATGTCGATCTGTCCTGTTCGAGGAGCCGCACTGACAATGGCCGGCATGTTAGCGAGAACCTCGAAAACCGCCAAGGGCAGGTCGAGCTGTATCGGTCATTAACGCCGGGTGAAAAAAAAGCCGGCCCCCCCATGGGAGCCGGCGAAAGACAGACCATGTTCGGGAGATCCAGTCGAACGTGCCGATCCACGAGGATCAGCCAGGCGTGCGGAACGACGGCTGCCCGCCGCGAAGGCGAGGCCACCAGGCCTCCGCGCGCCGATCGGTCGAAGGATGCCAGATACCGAGGCCGCGCTCCTGGTCCCGGGCTGGCGCAGCAGCGCCGGAGATGGAGAGATGCCTCTGGCCGACTTCGGTCGGGACGAGGCAAACCCTTCCGCTTCCTTGCCCCGTTTGATCAGTTGAGTGGGGAGCCGGGTATCCAGGCTATTGGCGTGAGCCTTGTTCCCATGATGACCCGACTCCTCTATCTGATGAACCGTTGCGAGGACCTCTTGTTGCGAGTCAGTAAACGGGTGCGCCGAAATCTGGTTGACGGCGCCTGGATCGACGAACGCGAAGCAAGGCTCGGCGTCCGCTCACTCACTTCTTCTTCCCGGCCGGCTTCTTCGGTGCGGGCTTCTTGGCTGGTGCAGCAGCCTTCGCCGGGGCCTTCTTCGCGGGTTCGGATTTCTTCACCGCCATTGTCGTCTCCTCGTTCAAAGACATACTTTCTTGATCCCGACCGGCATGAATCGACCGGTCCCTGCGCCAATTCATACCAAATCTTTCAACTTTTGGAAGAGGAACTTTGTAAGAAATGGACTTTTTTTTCCACGATCAGATGGAATGCGATAAGAGTTCAAGCATGAAATCAACGTGAGTTGTAAACTGCATATCATGCAAGACGATAAAATGCCTATGTACTCAGTCATGACGGCGATGTGGTCACAACACCTGTATTTGCAGTGTTTTTCGTAACAAGGAGACAACGAGGCCGGCTCGCTTTCTTCGACGCTGCGCGCCGATCATGCGCATCGTCTTCTTTCGCGTCGTCATCGCCGATCGACTCCAAAAAAATTTTTAAAAACCGCCGATTTCCGCGCGCCGCGAGCCTCGATCGATCCGGCTGGATCGCGCCCGATTGGACCCGAGCCGAGGTCGCGCGGTTGGCGGCGCGGTCAAGAGTGCGGTCGGCGGCGCGGTCAAGAGCGCGGTAGAGAGCGATGCCGCGGCGGACTCGGCTTGCAACCGGCAGAGCCCCGCGGCACAATTTCTGAACAAAGCAAGAAAGCACGGTGGCGCAGAGCTCGGGAAAGGACGGTCAGTGCAGTGCTCACGAAAGTGCGCGGTATCCTTCATACGGTCTCCGATGAGTCCGTGACGCTCTTGATCGAGCCGTTCGAGATCGAGATCCAGGTCCCCGAGCAGACACGCCGGCTGCTCCAGTCGAGGCTGGGCGAGCCGGTCGCGTTTCACACGATCCTCTATATCGAGGGCGGCGCGATGGTGAGCCGGCTGGTCCCGCGGCTGGTCGGGTTCCTCTCAGCCATCGACCGCGAGTTCTTCGATATCTTCTGCTCGGTCGACGGGGTGGGCGTGCGCAAGGCGCTGCGGGCGATGGTCCGGCCGGTCCGCGAGCTGGCCCGCACGATTCAGGACCAGGACGTCAAAACCTTGTCCACATTGCCCGGCATCGGCGAAGCGACCGCCGAACGGATCGTCGCCAAGCTCAGGCGGAAGGTCGGCAAGTTCGCCCTGATCGTCGGACCGGAGTCGGGCGCGACGGCGGCGGCGGTCAACGGCGCGCCCGAGAATGCCGAGCCCGATGTGATCCGCGACACGTTCGCGGCGCTCTTGTCGGTGGGACATACCGATAGCCAGGCCCGCGAGGCGATCGACCGGGTCCTGGCCGGCAAGAAGAAATTCAAGTCCGTGGCCGATATGATTGAAGCGATCTATCTGCAATCTCGATAGGGGCGGAGCGTGCGGAGCGCGGCCCGCCCTGGATCGAGCCCACACTCCTTGCCTAATCGTCAGGGTAGAGAGGACGGATCGATGCGAGAGCCGACGATCAGAGGGAAACCGAAGGGCGGCGAAAACGCGGAGCCGTCCGGTGAATCGTCTGCGGGCCCCGCCGGGCTTGCTGCGCGAGCCACCGATCCGGTCGACGAGAAGCTCCGCCCGCAGCGCTTGTCCGAGATCATCGGACAGCGAGCCGTCGCCCAGCGACTGGAAATCTGCCTCGCCGCGGCGAAGAAGCGGGGCGAGCCGCTGCCCCACATCCTCTTCGACGGCCCGCCCGGACTGGGCAAGACGACCTTCGCCACGGTCCTGCACAACGAGCTGGGCGTCGAGCTCTCCATCACGAGCGGGGCGGCCCTCGACAAGAAAATGGACGTCATGCCTTTTTTGACCAACGCGTCGGAGGGCTCGATCCTGTTCATCGACGAGATCCATCGCCTGCCCCGCGCGGTCGAGGAATTCATCTACCCGGTGATGGAAGATTTCCGCGTCGACGTCGTGCTCGGCGAAGGAATGTCGGCGCGCACCATCAATCTCCCCTTGAAGAAATTCACGATCATCGGAGCGACGACTCGGAGCGGCATGCTGTCGGGCCCACTGCGCGAGCGGTTCGGCATGCACGAGCACCTCGAGTTCTACGATGTGGACGACCTTGCCAGGATCGTCACGATCAACGTCGCCAAGCTGCGGTCGACGATGGTGCCCGAAGCGGCCTGGGAGCTCGCAGCGCGCAGCCGCGGGACCCCTCGGATCGCCAACGCTCGACTGCGATGGGTCCGCGACTACGCCCTCGCCCGCGCCGACGGGCACATCAGTCTGTCGGTCGCACGCGAGGCGCTCGCCATGCAGGAGATCGATGCCGAAGGGCTTGACAAGCAGGACCGCCGCTACCTCGAGACCCTGATCCGCGTCTTCGACGGAGGCCCCACCGGGGTCGAGGCCCTGGCCGCGACGATGAACGTTTCGGCCGACACCCTGAAAGACGAAGTCGAGCCGTACCTGCTCCGCCGGGAATTCCTGGTCCGGTCGCCACGAGGGCGCCAGGTTACGTCGGCCGCCTATCTTCACATGGGGCTTCCCGCCCCCTTGCCCGAGCCGGAGGCGGATCTCTCCTCGTTCGATTCCCAGCGGCGGCTCTTCGACTGAATGACTGGCCGGCGCGATCACTCTCGCTCCTTGAGCGGCCGAGTCGCGCGGACGAGCCGGTCGCGAACGGCCTGCCACTCGGGGTCGGCGGGCGGCATGACAACGACGATCGAGTCGAGGCCGAGCGAGTCACAGTGGTGCAGAACGTCGTAGAGTCGCCGCGAGGCCTCCGCCGGCGATTCCAGCGTGAACCGAGCGACGGCCGCCGGCAGCGCCCGATCGGCTTGCTCGCCGAATGAGACGACCGCCGTGTTCCCTCGATGAACCACGCCGCCCAGGTCCTCGCCCCTCTCGACGCGAAACGACGGCGTCCGCGGCGCGTAGTGGACCGGCATTTGCCCAGGGCTCGAGGGTCGGCCGGCCGGCTCGTCCGCGATCGGCTCGACCACCCGCCGGCCGAAGAGCGCGCTTTCCAGGTCCTTGATCGAGATCGGTCCCGGGCGCAAGAGCCGCGGCCGCGCGGTCGTCAGGTCGAGGACCGTGGATTCGAGGCCGACTTCCGTCGGGCCGCTGTCGATCAACAGGTCGATCGCGCCGGCGAGATCGGCCAGGACATGCTTGGCCCGGGTTGGCGAGAGCCGGTTCGACCGGTTCGCGCTCGGGGCCGCAATCGGCTTGCCCGACCGTTCGATCAGACCAAGGGCCACCTTACCAGCGGGAGCGCGCACCGCGACGGTATCCCTGCCGGCGGTCACCACGTCCGGGATGCTCTCGGCCCGCTTGAGGACGAGCGTCAGCGGGCCGGGCCAGAATCGCCGGGCCAGACACTCCGCCTCGTCGGTCCATTCCGCAACGCAGTCCCTGGCTTGTGCGATCCCCGCGACGTGGACGATCACGGGGTTGATCGCGGGCCGCCCCTTGGCGGCGAAGATCCGGGCGACGGCCGCGGGCAGTGTGGCGATCGCCCCCAATCCATAGACCGTCTCGGTTGCGAACGCGACCAACCCCCCGCGCAGCAAGACCCGCGCCGCCCTATCGAGGACAGCCGGGTCGGGCTCGCCGGGGTCAACGACGAGGACACGGGTTGTCAGCCGGTGTGACACGTGCGATCCGCTCTTGATATTCCTGGCGCATCCGTTCGTAATCGATGACTCGCCGTCGATACAAGCGGCGCAGGGGCCGCGGGGCATGGCGTGCCCGAGCGTAGGCGGTCAGCAGGGGGAGAGCGATTGTCGAGTCGGTGTAGCAGATCACTGAATCGGGCAGTGTGTCGGGGTCGACCTTGCCCCAGGTCATCGCCTCGCTGGCGGTCGCGCCGGAGAGCCCCCCCGTGTCGGGACGGGCGTCGGTGATCTGCAGGAAATAATCGTGACCGCTCTCGGGGAGCCCGAGGACTTCCTGGATCTGGGGCTCGGTCTGGAGGATGAAGTTCTTGGGGCTGCCTCCTCCCAGGATCAGGACGGCGGACGTACCTCCCTCTCGCTTGGCGCCAAAGACGATGGCGGCTGTCTCGTTGACGTCGCGGAGTGGGTCGATCTGGAGCTTGCCGCCCTGCAAGCTCAGGGCGGCCAGGTTCATCCCGATCGAGCTGTCGCCGGGACTCGAGGTGTAGATCGGCACGTCCGCCTCGAAGGCCGCGGCCAGCAAGCTTGGCGTCGGCCGGCCGAGCTCACGGGCGCGGCCATGGAGATAGCGCCCGACTTCGTAGTGGAACTCGGCGGTCCCCATCGGCCGGGCAAATGCCTCATCCTGGATCAGCTCGCGGTAGAACGCGTCCGTATCGAGCAGGGTCTTGTAATCGAAGACGATGTCGTAGATCCGGATGACGTCGTTCTTGCGCAGGGCGTGATCGTCGAGGTTGGGACGGCTCTGGTGCAGTGGCAGGTCGAGCGCGTAGTGCGTGTCGTGATAGAGGTTGGCGCCGGTCGAGACGATCCAGTCGACGAAGCCGGCCTTGATCAAGGGGATCAGGCAGCTCAGCCCCAGACCGGCCGGAGTCAGCGCGCCGGAGAGCGCCATGCCGACGGTGCAGCCGGGCTCGAGAGATTTTTGCGTGAAGACCTGGCAGAGCTCGCGAAGCCGTCCCGCGTTGTAACTGGAGAAGGTCTGGTCGATGAGGTCGGCGACGGTCTCGCCGCCGGTAATTTCCGGCGGGGCGATGCGATGCAGGCTGATGCTCTCGAGGAAGTCCATGCTCGGTCACTTTCGTGTCGCGGTCCGCGTCCGGCCGCCCCGCTGCATCGTCCCGGCGCTCTTCGTTTTTGCATGATCACGGCAGGAGGATGGCAGCGGCCACGACGGTGCTCCACAGGCCGTCCTTGTGGCCGATGGCGGTCTGGGTGATCTCCTTGGTCTTGTAGAAGACGTCGGCGATTTTCCAGATCTCCCGCTTCTCGTCCCACGAGCTGTCGGGGTTGAATTCGACACCCAGAACGGTGGCGAGCATCTCGGCGGCGAGGTCCTCCGCATAATCCGCGGCGGTCTTGGCTGTCTGGCCGTAGGCATGATGTTCGGACAGGTAGCCGAACAGGCTCCGGTCGCGCGGGATCGCGACGCCGACACTGGCGGCGACCAACCGATTGGGTTCGGCCGTGGCGCATTCGCTCATCACGACGTGGACGATCTGACCCGGCTCGAGTTGCTTCAGCCCTTCGTCGATCGAGATTTCCTTGCAGTTGGGCGGGAAGATGCTCGAAACGCGAACGAGGTTGTAGCAGGCGATCCGGGCGTCGCGCAGGGCCAGCTCGAAGCTGGTCAATTTATCGCGCCGGGTCCCCACACCCTTGGTGAAGAACAGTTTCGTGGGTACGTACATTTCTTGCGTGACACCTCCTGGACCGGCCGACCGCAGTGATCGCGCCGGATCTTGCACCCTCACCCGGATCGTCGTCGCGTCGCCCCCGAGCGCCGCCAAACTCTCAGGTAGAATTATTATGGGATTGGGGACGAAGCTTCAAGGCCACAAGCGGGCAAATCACAACCCGACACTCTTGTGGGAGGGAGCCCGCAGCGGGAAGCTGGAGGCCGTCAAGTACCTGGTCTCACGGGGGGCCGAGGTGAATGCCACGGGGTGTTACAACAACGAAACGCTCGTGCGGGTCACGCCGTATTGCGCGGCCGTCTTCTACAAACGAGACGCAGTGGCCGCTTATCTGCCGTCAAAAGGCTCGACGCTCGACATCTTCCGGGCGGCCTTCCTGGGCCTCGAGGATCGCGTGGCGAAACTGCTTGCCTCCCACCCCGACTTGATCAACGCGGAAGACACGTGTGATCAGGTGGTGACTCTGCTGATCGACCACGGCGCAAGAATCGGCCTGGAAGACAACCGGGGCCGGACGGCACTAAGCCTCGCGATCGCTGCTGGCAAGCACGTGGTCGTCGCTGCACTCACGTTCGGAGTCGCCGATTGCGGAAAACGCGCCGGGGAATGACGTCCGGATCGGGCGAGGACGGGATGATGAGAAGTTGTTCTTGCACAAGTTGCGCGTTCATCCCGATTTCGTTGCGCGGTTTTCCCCCCCTTGTGAAGGGGGGGCCAGGGG
>JBIOJM010000155.1:0-21588 GCA_044450785.1 Isosphaerales bacterium | reverse complement strand
GTACGATAAACACCAACAACAGCGGGAGCCCAGTACGTCGAAAAACAGTTCACGGGCCGTGAGGGCGCCGCCGAAGGCGGCTCGATCCGTTAACCCGAAGCGTCAGCGAGGGATGCCGCAAGTCTCTTGCGGCGCGGCGCCAGCGCCCTCGCTCACGCTTCGGGTTGGTATGTCGGACGACTCTCGTAGCGGACTTGGACCGGCGAGTGCCGGGTTTGCTGGTGGTCTTCAGCGAGAAGTCTCCTTCGATCCCCACGCTCCACGCGACTCAAGGTGGTCGGTAAGATGCTCAGAATCCTGATGCGGATGATGGGGAGGCCGGTGGCCAACCGTGCGCGGCACTTGGCCCGAGCGTTTCTCGATCAGACCCTTTCTGCCGGCGATGTTCAGCGCGACCTCTTGATGGGGCGACTCGCCCGCCACGCTGGCAGCCAGTTCGGCCGCGACCATTTCTTTGGCGAGATCCGAACGCCGGCTGACTTCCGTCGCCGCGTTCCGATCAGCGGCTACGATCGGCATGAGCCGTACATCGATCGGGTGCGCCAAGGCGACCCGGGAGCGCTTTTCGGGCCAGGAACCGAAGTCCTCATGTTCGCGCTGACCTCGGGTACGACGAATCGGCCCAAGACGATCCCGGTCACCCGGCAGGCGCTCTCCGACTATCGCGAGGGCTGGACGATCTGGGGAATCATGGCGTTCGATGCCCACCCCGAGATGATTCGTAACGGCTTGCGGCCCATCCTTCAGGTCGCCAGCGACTGGCGAGAGAGCCTCACGCCCGCGGGCATCCCGTGCGGGGCGATCACCGGTCTCACCGCCCAGATGCAAAACCGGCTCGTTCGCACGAGATACTGCATGCCCGCCGTGGCGTCCAGGATCAAGGACATCGAGTCGAAGTATTACGTCGCACTGCGGTTTTCGATCCATCGCGACCTCGGCACGATCATCGCGGCCAATCCCAGCACCATTCTGGCGATGGCCGGGCTGGGCGATCGCGAGAAAGAAGTCCTGATCCGCGACCTGGCGGACGGCACCATCGACGACCGCTGGGAGATCTCGGCCGATATCCGCAGACAACTGCGCTTCAACACCCGCCGCCGCCGCAAGCAAACGGCTCGAACCCTGGAACGAATCGCCGCGGAGACCGGCCGCCTTCTCCCCAAGGACTACTGGCCCAACCTCGAGTTTCTCTCGAACTGGATGGGTGGGACCATGAGGGCATATCTGCGCGGGTATCCGGAGTACTTTGGGGGCACGCCCGTCCGCGACGTCGGTTTGATTGCGTCGGAGGGGAGGATGACCATTCCGCTCGAGGACGGGACGGCCGCCGGTGTGCTGGATATCCGGCACCACTATTTCGAGTTCATCCCCGAGGACGAGGCAGACAGCGCGGAGGCCGAGGCGGTCGAGGCGACCGACCTGATCGAGGGACGGAACTACTTCATCGTGCTGACAACCGCCGGGGGGCTGTATCGATACAATATCTCCGACCTGGTTCGGTGCGTCGGCTACCATGGCAAGGCGCCTGTGATCGAGTTCTTGAACAAGGGTGCCCATTACTCAAGTCTAACTGGGGAAAAACTTTCTGAACATCAAGTCGTGACCGCGGTCGAGGCTGCCCAACGCGCGGCCGGTCTGCACGTAAAGTCGTATCTCCTCGTACCCACCTGGGATGATCCTCCCTATTACTCGCTCCTGATCGAAAAGGACGACCTTTCCACCGACGGAGTTGCCAACCAGCTCGCCGCGGCCGTCGAGCACGAATTAAGGCGCCAGAACGTCGAGTACCTTTGCAAACGGGAGACCCGCCGGCTCGGCCCAGTCCGCATCCTCCGGATTCCAGAAGGCTCCTGGATCAAATTTCAAAAACGACGACTGGTCCGGAGCGGCGGGACGGTCGAACAGTATAAACAACCTCACTTGGTTCCCGACCTTGATCTGGCTGCAAGCTTTTCTCCGGTTGAAGGCGGTAATGCCTCGCAGACTGTGAATGTCCCAGTCGACGGAAAAGGAAGCGAGCCGGCAGAAGAGAGAGTCCACGGGCAAGATGCCAGGGCCATGGTTTGAGCCCCTGGACGGGCGTATGGTTTTGCGCTTCCCGTTGGTCAGGTTTCCCTGCCTGACGTCAGGCTGTAAAGCCTGACCTACCACGACGATTTCAACTTGTTCGAAAGTTGAAAGTATGGTACGGGTGGGCTGAAGGCTGAAGGCTGACGGCTGACGGATGAACCGGACTTGGTCGATCTCATCCTTCATCCTTCACCCTTTCGGAGTAGGGAGCGATGATCAAGGCGAAGGATCGCATTGGCCCGCTGTCGCCTTGGATGGTGACTTGTTTGGGAATGAGCCTCTGTTTTCTCGAGATCGGATGCTCGGGGACAGGCGGTCTGCGTTCGATCGGATTTGATCCGGCATCGCTCCTGGGTTTCCGGGCCCGTTCCGGACCCGGTTCGCCGGCGCCCGAGAATGATTCCTACGCCCAGGCCATGAATGCCCCTCGTGTCGGATCCGCTGCGAGTGCGAAGCAGGCGGACAAGCTGTCCCGGCAGCGCGACGTAGAGAGCGCGCCGGCCGCGCCGGCGGTGCGGTCGGCCGACAACTCCGACGGCCCCCCTCCGGCCACCCGGACGTCGACATCCAACCAACCGGACGGTGACGATCCGATGCGAGTCTCGCTGGGCCGGCCCGAGCCGCTTCCGGCCCTCGTGCGCGACGAGGCGCCGCCGGAGGACCTTGCCTCGAGAACGGGTTCAACCCCATGGATGGCAGAGTCAACCGAACGTGATGTCGACACCCTTCCGGGTCTCACTTCACCTGCCGATCGAGATGAGCCCGCGCAGGGATCACCCGCTCGCCTCGCGGGTCGGTCCCGTCCAGACGCCGCGACGGATCCGAAAGTCCTCCTGGTGCAAGCCGAACGCAAGCTCGGCGCTTTGAAGACCTATCAGGTGGAGATTTCCCGGCAAGAGCGTGTCCGGGGTCAGCTCCAGCCGGAGGAGGAGATTCTCCTCTCCATCCGGTCCGATCCCAAGGCGGTTCGGCTGGAATGGTCGCGTGGGCCCAACAAGGGACGCGAAGTCATTTACTCGAGCACCCTCGATCCACGAATGATTTTCGTCCACCAGCCGAGTACGGCGATCGTCCTTCCTTCGATGAAATTCCCCGTCGATAGTCCGCTCGTCACGAGGAATAGCCGGCACTCGATCACGGAGGCTGGCTTCGATACGATCCTCGAAAACATGCGCGGGCCCAAGGGAGCAGCCGATCAGAACCAGCCCGAACAGGGTGATCTGGTCTACAACGGGCTCGAAACTCCAGCAGGCCTCGAGACGCCGTGTCATCACTTTGTGCGGCGGTCCGTTGCGGGCGAAACCTGGAACGTCTACCTCGACTCGCGGTCGATGCTGCCCCGCCTGGTCGTGGCCAAGGATGCGAAGGGCGATCTGATCGAGCGATATGTCTACCGTCAGATCCGTGAGAATCCCCCTGACCTGGCGTCGGCCGGCGCCTTCGCGCCCGACCAGCGATGGGGTGATTCGAAGGGGTTATTCTCACGATTGGCGCGTGCCGCGGCCGGCTCCAATCTGCCAACCGCCACGAACTCGACGACGCGATGACTGCCAAAGTGACCGCTAAACAGGCTTTCGTGGCCTTGAGTCATCATCGGCGGAATGGATTCGCTAAAAATGTAAGCATCAGCCTTGCAATGAGTTGCCATAATGGATTAGCTGGTGGTATGACGTCGACGTGGTAACGGCGCAAGGCGTGCAGGCAGTACTTCCGAACTGACCCCTCTGGTGCCGACGGCGACGGTAGGGCCGACACTCTGGTCGGCCACATTTGAGTGCCTCTCCCATGACCTCGTGTCATCCCTACTCAATCCTGATCACTGACGACGATCCGGCCGCTCGAGAGATCTTGCGCGAGATCGTGGCGCCGCAGGGATTTCACACGCTCATGGCCGAGAGCGGGGAAGAGGCGATCGACCTGATCCGGCGGCACGAGGTTCATCTCGCGCTCATGGACATGCACCTACCCAAGCTGTCGGGGCTCGAGACGATGGCGATCGTCCGGCAGATCAAAGGCGTGATCCCCTCGATACTGATCACCGCGGACCAGGACGACGACCTGATGCGCCGGGCCCTTTCCGAACATGCGTTCTGCGTGCTTGCCAAGCCCGTCAGTAAACATGTCGTGATCTACGTGGTTCACAGGGCGATCGAGAAGTATTACAACTGACCGCGACCCGTCTCGTGCCGTCTGGCCGTCGAAACCACCTGTCTCGCTTTTTGTTCGGACTCGCTCTGGCGAGCCTGGCCGCGCCTGCGGCGCGGTCACACGATATTCCGAACCAGCGGATCGACCGATCGATCCAGGTTTCCGTCAAGCTCGGCCTCCTCGAAATCGAATACGAGGTCAGCTTGACGGAGCTGACTCTCACCCAGGATCTCCGTGCCTTGATCGGCGGTCTGCCGGGCGCGGATCGTGCCGAGTGGCTGGCTCGCTATGGCCAGGTGACTGGGCCCTTGAACAAGAAGGGCATTCTGGTCACGATCGATGGACAGCCCGCTGAGCTGACCGTCCGGGGTTTCGACCTGGCGGTCGAGGAACACCCTCGGTACAGCTTCCATTTCGAGGCGCGGATTCCCCGCGAAGGGCGGCTGGCGGTCCGCGACACGAATTACGTTTCGAGCGAGGGAACCAGCCGCCTGGCCGTGCGCGGGCGGGACGGAGTCGTCGTCGCCGGTGACGACCTGTCGCCCGAGGTTGAGCGGATCGAGATCCGACCCGTGTGGCTGTTGAGCGACGCCGAGGAACGCCGTACCAAGCAGGTCGAGGTCCGTTTCCGCGCCCAGACGTTGCCGGCAGACGGCCCCGCCGAGGAGGGCCTTCTCGCTCCACGCTCCACGCTCCACGCTCCACGTCAGACGTCGCAGCCGATCGAGGTCAAGAGCAGCGGGTTGAAGCGGGTCTCGCAATTACTGGATGAAACCACCAGAGTGTCGTGGTCGATCCTTCTTTTGCTCGCGATGGGGCTCGGGGCGGCGCATGCGATTCAGCCCGGGCACGGCAAGACGCTGGTGACGGCGGTGGCGCTCGGTCCGGGAACGCGGTTCTACCAGCCCGCGCTCTTGGGATTGGCGACCGCCTTGGCCCACATGGGGACCGTGCTCTTGGTCGCACTCGCCTTGTGGTATACCGGCGCGACCCAGGTTGGAACGGTCCATCTGGGTTTGACGAGAATCGCCGGTTTCGTGATCGCGGCGGCCGGTCTCTGGCGAGTCGGGCGGCACATCGCGGGCTTCGGGGAGCACGAGATCGCGGGCCTGCGTACCGGCGAGATCAGCAACCGCGGGCTCATCGGCCTGGGATTGGCGGGGGGCCTGGTCCCGTGCTGGGACGCGGTGGGTCTGCTTGTCCTTGCGGCGGCCGTGGGCCGGCTGGCGGCGGGTGTCGGACTCGTGCTGGCCTTCAGCGCCGGTATGGCCACGATCCTGGTCGCGGTCGGCTGCCTCGCATGGAAGGTCAAGTCGGCAGCGCTGGGTCTGAACCGAGCGACGAGATGGCAACGCGGGCTCGGCCTGGCCGGCGGCTTGATGCTCTCGGCGATCGGACTTTACCTGTTCCTCCTATCCTGAAGTAAAGGGGATAACTCCAAATACTGCTGGCATCCGGCGACCTTCTTAGAGGAATCAGCCCGAAGCGTCCTCGGGCATTGATGGCCGTCGGCGCCGCGGCGATCGCCCGCCGCCGGCTGGAGGAGCTGCCGGCGACGTCGCTTCGTCGGGAGGGACGATCACGGACAGGACGAGATTGAGATCGATCCAGTGCGTTTCATAACCGTCAGCCCGGTTGCCCGCCTCGACGAAGAAGGCGACTTCCCGCGGCCGATTACCGGGGGGAACGGCGATGAAATCGGGATGCTGCACCATGCAGACCGATCCGTCGACCAGGTGAAGTGCGAACGGGCTGAAGGGCTGGCGATGCATCGCCTGGCGGATCTGATCGACGTTCCTCATCGGGCCGCTCCTTGAAACGGCCGGAACGGCTGGGCGGTCTTCAGGGCTCGGAGTTGCTCAGGTGTCGCCATTGGACGGCTCCCTTCCTTGCTGCCAGGAACGATTACGTTCTGCACCAGGCCAACGATCACTCCAGGACGACGATTCCCGGGTGGAACACCAGCCTGACGCCGCCCTGGGCGTGCCTGGCCGCGTTGCTGCCTTGGGGCTTGATGATGACGTCGACAGTACCTTTCCCCGCAGGGTCGCCAACCTGGTTATGGAACTTACCGGTGCCCTTGGTGATCACATAAGAGAACCTGTTGGGCAGAGCGGAAAACCCTTGCTGGGTCGGACCCGTCAGCCTGAGCGTGAGCGTGCCCCCAGCCACGGTCACGAGCAAGGATCCGTCCGCCTTGCCCTGAGCAATGAAGCCCAGCGAATGCAGGCTGCCGGATACGGCCGCCGCGCCATACCGGGCGAATTTGCCGGACGTATGCACGGAGTAGGTCGTTCCGACATCAGGGATCTCGGATCCCGATGTGTATGTTCCGCGAGTCGTACCCTTGAGGGCGACCAGAATCGGGAGCGGAAACGCCGAGATCGACGCGGCCTCCGCTGCACCGTTGCCGGCCATCGTGAGCCCTGATAGCAGCCTGATCGACTCCAGCGGCTCGAACCCGAGCGGCCGGTCTCTGCGCTGGCGATTTGGGCGACGCATCATGCTTGATCCTCTTGAGACCTTCCTCTGTAAGAATGAGGGCGTGTGACGTACATGTCAACGCCGGCAAGCCATCGATGCCAAATGACGCTTCGAGATTCTGAGACGGCGCGGCACCGAGAGCCTCCCCAACGGCCGATGAACTTTTTCTGGCTCCGAGTCCGCGGGAGAGGGCTGGGGTGAGGGCCGAGCCGCACCGAGAGCCTCCCCCAAGCGCGGAAGTCCAACGGCTATTGGGCCGAAGGAATCGTGACAGGTAGGTCAGGCTTTCGAGCTTGACGGCCGGCTGGAAAGCGTGACTTCCGGACAATCAATGAGGCGGAGCCAGATCGATTGCACCGCTCGAATTCTCGAGGGCGCCAAGCCGTTCGAACGATTGTGTCACATGCTCGCACGTGGCGCACACCCCGACATTGTCCAGTTCGACCGATTCGAGCACAAGATGTGACGCGTAAGACCATGGAATCCACCTTCAATTGGAACGAGGCGCCACCGCCGCCAGGTCAGGCTCCCGGTCAAACGGCTCGCGGACCGGCTGCACGAAACTGTAGTCATGAACGAGCGTCCCCAGCTTCCCGACGAAGTAGTCGCGGTTCCCGGCGACCTCCAGGTTGAACACCGGTTGGACTGCCTCCTCCTCGACCGATTGAATCGCGACCACGCCGCCGACGGCGCGCAGGCGGTCCCCGGCCTTCAGCTCACGCGCCATCGTCCACCCCTTGCCGGCCTTCCAGAAGCGATGGATTCCCGTCGCGACGATCGGTTCACCACCGACAGCAAGTCGCAGGGTCGCAGCCGGCTTGTTGTGATACACGGCCACCACGGGCTGAAACTCCAGCGATCCCGTGACGGTATTCTGCGATAAGACACGGTCCCCAACCTGAATCTCTTCGATCGCACTCAGGCCATCGACCGTCCGGACCAAGGTGCCGGCCCCAAAGCACGAGTGGTGGCGAGAAGCGGGCGGCGGTACCACCTCGGTGACAAAGGTCGTGTACGTGGGCTTGCTCTGCGACTGGCTCGATTGGTAAGCATAGCCCAACTGGTCGGTCCACCAACGCTTCCAGTTCTCCGGGTCGTCGCCGAAGTCGCGGGCGGTGATCGCGTAGAGGACAGCCCGAGCACGGCCGTTGAGCAGGTTGATTCCGGCGTTTGTCGTCTCGATCGTCCGAACATCCCGGCCGAGTTTTCGCTGGAGGCCCCGGTCGGTCTCCCGAAACCTCTGAAGTTGAAAGTTGATTCCGATATCCTGCTGTAGTTCCGGGTTTTGGGCCACGCGCAAGGGTGCGTTCTGGGCGCCGAAGGGATCGAAGGCGAGCGCCGGCGAAAACAAGCGGCCCCCCCACAGCCCTGGAACGATGGTCTGGTTCTGGTAGAACCGCTGGACATTGTACTTCTCCCCCTCGACGAAGAGCTCGCCTGGCGATCCCGGCCCGTTGACGGGGCGCACCTGGTACGTGAACGGCTTGTGCATCAGATCGATCAGACTCTCCACGACGTCGCGGGGATCGAACCGCGTGAGCGTCTGTGTCGCCCGCCGGCGCACTTCCGTTCTCGGACTGAATACCGCCATCGCGGCCAGCCCGTGTGCAGCCGGGGAGCCGTCGATCTGGCCCAGCATCTGCACCGCGACGATCTCCCGCTGCTCGCTCCCGCGCACGAAGTGCGCCCAAATCATCGGCATTGCGCGCGCGTCGGTCACTTCGGTCAGCCGTTTTTCGGCCCTTGCTCGCTTCGCCGGATCGGTGCTCTCGAGGTCGGCGCGAAGTTTCTCCAAGACCAGCTTCCAGCGCTTATCCGCCTGCCTCTGCTGCATCGCCTCCTGCTCCATCGCCGCGATCTCCTCGGCTTTGAGCCAGCGGTTGCCCGATTTCCGGTAACCCAGGTGTCGCCAGACATCTTCCCGCGACGGATCCAGCCGGATCACGTCGTTGTAGTGCGCCAGCGCTTGCTCCTTGAGCCCCTTCTGCTCGCACCAGGCCGCCAGCCGCTTCTGAGCGTCCGGCGTGCTGGCAGTCTTGACACGGCGATCGAGGTATTCGCGGATGACCTCCTGAGCGAACGGGTCGTTGTGAATCTGCCGGCCGACGACCTCCGGACGAACCCATTTCCCTTGATGGGCGACGAGCCCCATCAATCCGCGCGCCAGCGCGTAGGCTGGGTCGTACTTCACAGCCAATGCCAACTGCTCGATCCGCTCGGCAGTCAGGCCGTGTGCTTCACACCACAGAGCGAGCCGTGCGTGGGCGTTCGCGTTTTCGCCGGCGGTGCTCTTGGCCGATTCATACACTTTGAGATCGGCCTCACGACTGACGGCAGGTGCTCGATCGTCGCCGATCAGAGCACAACACATGAGAATTACGTGGAGCATGGTGCGCCTCCCGCGACGAGAGAGTTGATCCTGATCCGCAATGCTGCACACCATCGATACGCACCGCGTGACGGTTTGGTTCTGGGATCGCTTGCTGATGAAAAGTTGAGTTCTTGGCCACACTGGTTGTAAAGTCTGGAGTATCGATGAGATGCAAAGTCGGAACCGTCGCGATCCAAGCACGCGTCTTTCAACGTTCTGAAAGAAGCGGACGTTTGGATCGGGTCGTTTGGACCAGAGGCCACGGAAACCACGGAATGACCATCAGCAGTCTGACGTTGTTCAAAGTCGCCGTCCCTTTGAAGAAGGTCGTGCGTCACGCGTCGTTCGAGCGGTCCGTCAGCGAAAACCTGGTCGTCCGCGTCACCTTGGCCGACGGCTCCGTGGGCTACGGCGAAGGGGTCCCACGTCCGTATGTAACCGGTGAGACGTTGGAATCGACCTTCGCCGTCCTCGAAGCACAAGACTGGGCCCAGAAAGTGGGGCGGCCGGCGGATTTTCCCCAGGTCGTCGAACGGATGGAAAGCTTGACGTTGCCCGAGATCGAATCGGACCCTCGCGGCATGGCCGGCAACGCGGCTCGGTGCGCTTTAGAGCTGGCGATCCTCGACGCATACGGCCGGCGGTTCGGTGTGTCCGTGGGGCAGGCCGTCGAGCTGGCCAAGGTCGATGACCTGCGACGCTTCCCTCGGCCCGGCCGCGTTCGCTACAGCGCGGCCATCACGGCCGAGTCGGCTCGGGCTGAGCGGTTGTCCGCTTGGAAGATCAGGATATACGGCTTCCACCAGGTTAAAGTCAAAGTGGGCACAGAGGGGCAGGATGACCGGGCCCGGCTCGAGCGGCTGAGGAGGATCCTGGGCCGCCGCATGGACATCCGGCTCGACGCCAACGAGGCCTGGTCCGCGGCCGACTTGATCGACCGCGTCCAGCCACTGCGGCGATTTGAGCCCACAGCGCTGGAACAGCCCGTCCCGCACGCCGAGGTCGAGGCCCTTGCCGAGCTGCGCCCGCGATTGGGCATACCCGTCATGCTTGACGAGTCCCTGTGCGGGTTTCCCGACGCCCAGGCGGCGGTGGCGCGGCGGACGGCCGACCTGTTGAACGTTCGGTTGTCGAAGTGCGGCGGTATTCTGCCATCGCTACGGATCATCGGTCTGGCGCAGCGTTCCGGGCTGGGCGTCCAGCTTGGCTGCCATCCCGGCGAGACGTCGCTGCTTTCGGCAGCGGGCCGGCATGTCGCCAGCCGCGTCGCGGGCCTCCGCTACGTCGAAGGCTCGTACGACCGGCACATCCTGGCCGCGAACCTGACGCGCCAAGATCT
Source organism: Isosphaerales bacterium (assembly GCA_044450785.1). GTDB lineage: Bacteria > Planctomycetota > Planctomycetia > Isosphaerales > Isosphaeraceae > JBIOJM01. The sequence continues at coordinate 11,176 of JBIOJM010000155.1, read as the reverse complement.
CACGTTCGGTTACGGCGGCCGGGCTCGCCCGCTCTCTGGGCCGGGCCTGGGCGTCGAGGTCGATCCGGCCGCCCTCGAGGCAATGACGGTTGTGAGTCGAGATATCCGCTATGACTGACCCTGGCGCTCAAATTCGCACGTTCGTGGCCTCGGACGGCTATCCCCTGCACGTCACGATCTGGCCGGCGGTCAAGTCCGCGCGCGGTCAGATCGTGGTCTTGCACGGAGTCCAGAGCCACGCCGGCTGGTATCGCCGGCTGGGGTCCTCCCTGGCCGCGGCCGGTTATGCCGCCTCTTTTCCCGACCGGCGTGGTTCCGGCGCCAATCAGCGGGAACGAGGCCATGCCCGATCGGCGCGACGGCTGCTTCTCGATCTGATCGAGTGGTTGAAGGCGATGCGACTGGAGCATCCGGGCCTGCCGACTGCGCTGGCCGGAATCAGTTGGGGCGGAAAACTCGCCGTGATCGCGGCCGGCCGGCACCCCGAGCTCGTCGACGCCGTCGCGCTCATCTGTCCCGGACTTCACCCCCGTGTCGACGTCTCCCGCAGGGAGCGTTTGGCGATTGCCTGGGCATTCCTGACCAATCGCCGGAAAACCTTCCCGATTCCGCTCTCGGACCCCGCGCTCTTCACCGCCAATCAGGAAGGCCAGGCGTTCATCGCCGCCGACCCATTGAGTCTCCGCGAGGCGACGGCCGGTTTGATGGCGGCAAGCGTCGTCATCGATAGGCTGGTCGCTCGAGCGCCGTCCCGAATCCATCAGCCCGCCTTGCTGATGCTGGCGGGTCAGGATCGAATTGTCGACAATGAACGAACGCTCGCATTCTTCCGCAGACTGGCCACGACGGACCGCGCGGTCATCGAGTATCCCGAGGGACACCACACCCTGGAATTCGAACCTGACCCGTCGCGATACGCTCTGGATCTTGTCGGATGGCTCGATCGTCACTTTCTGAAGAACAGCGAGCAGGGTGTCTAGACCATGGAACCCACCAAGCGCGAATTACGAAAGCTGAAACGCGAGATCAAGCGCGCGGGGAGCCAGCGGCGGCGAAAACAGTGGAAACGCGACCTCCGGGAAAACCCGGAGGAGGCGCCGTATTCCCCGGAGGACTTCGGCCGGTATTCCACCGCGGAGCTCAACGGAATCGATCACGACCAAACTCGGCATCGTGACCGATCGCGCCCGGGCGATCAGCCGGAATCGCCCGGCGACGCCGGTCACCTCGAGTGACAATCCGCGCCCCCGCGAGGGGCGGACGCGCGATCAGCGGGTTATGAGTCGGATCGTGGCGCAGCGTACGTAGGCAGCGGACCGTCTCACGTCGAGTTCAAGGCAAAGCAAAAGACCGGCATTGTAACTTCGGCTCGTCCCCGCCAGAGCGAATCCAGCCGGTCTCGATGGACTGCCCAAGTGGGACCAGGCCGCTCCCGTCGAGTGCAACGAGAAATGATCGGCGAACCGCGCCGATGGCTTGCGCGCGGGAAAACTGGGGATGGCTGGCTGTGTGCTCGATGCCATCCGCAGTTCAAGATCGCATCATCGGGCCTGACTTGCACCAGGTTTGCGACGCGTTGCACGTCCAGGCGTCCGGCCGCTTCCCGCAGTCTCTCTCGACTGGCGGCGAAGACGGGGCCGAACAATCGACCCGTGCGGACCCTGTCCAGCCGGACCCGCCAACTCTCGGCACGACTCCCCGGCCGATCGAAGGTCCCGGCCCGCTCCGCCGAGATCGCGGCCTTTCCCTCAGAGCGAGCGATCGTCATCGGGTGATCTCCTGGAGTATTCGCGTACTGTACGCAATCCCAGTATGCCCGTCAAGATCGCATTGACGGATCTTCTTTGGTTATCCGGATCGAGGCCGGCCGAAATCGCTTTGGGCGGGGAAAAGCAGACCTAACAATGCCTGTCCCTTTTCCCTTTCGAGGAGAATCGCGCGGCTGCGCGCCGCAACCGTGATGACCGTCGTCCAAAACTCCCTGTTGCAAGGAAACCTCGACCGATAGAATGGCAAGAAAGGAGCTTGCCCATGTATGGCCGGATCATTGACGAGAGTAATCCCCGCTACCGCGGGCCGCTACCCAAGCCACGCGGACTCCTGCCAGTGCCGACGGAGATCGCCGAGGAAGTCACCCGGGAACAAGAATCACAGCAGCCATACTACACTGATGATTACGCGAAATTGACGCGCGACGACTGGACGCTGACCTACTACTACGAAGGGGAAACGGTCGCCAGCCGAAGCACGCCCGAGGGGGTCGACGTGCTGGCCGTCGGTCCGGAGGAAGTGCGCCGGTTTTTCGAGGAGACGCCCGATGAGGCGCAGCAGGGTGTTGTGATCCGGCATCCCTGAGGCGTCTGTTCCATGAGTCGTCTCGAGGTGCCACTCCAGCATCGGTTCCTTCGGGCGACGGGGGATACCGTACTAGACGAGAGCAACGATGAGTGATCCCCAGCCGGAGCCATTCTGATGTCAAGCGAGATCATCGATCTGACCTTGCCAGCCCACGACCCGAGCTTTCCCAAGCCGCGTGGGCTCCTGCGCGTGCCGCAGGAGATCGAGGAAACAGTCGCCCGCGAAGAGGCGCGCATCGCCCGGGAGAATGGCATCGGGATTGGCCCGGACGCGAGGAGGCGAATGCTGGACGATTTGACCATCCAGTACTACTACGAGGGCGCGTACGTCGCCTCCCGGCGCACGCCTCATGGCATCGAGATCCTGGCGGTCGGCTGGGATGAGGCCAACCAGTACCGGGAGAACCACCCGCCGGAGACACGCCAGGATGTCAGGATCGGGATAGTCTAGATGTCGCGACTTGAAGTTCCCCTGGCCTTCAGGAAGTTGCGAACCACCGGCGATCTTGTCGTGCATGCCGAACTGGTCTTGGCGATCAACACCGATCGCGGAGCCTGGGAGCTGGTCGCGTTCCTGGTCGATTCCGGCACCGAGATGACGACGATGCCGGCGGGAGAGGCGAAGAAACAGCATGTTCCCATGCCGAAACATCCCGTCTCCGGATTGACCTTTCAGGGGCTGGAAGTCCGCTCCGGGTTGTTGCGGGCGCGGATTCCAGGGATGGACGCGACCGAATACCTCTTCCCTTGTTACTTTCTCGGTGATCCGAACGCCACAGCGGTGCGCGATCGGAACCTGCTCGGTCTGACGGGGGTCATCAACCAGATCCGGCTCATCTTCGATGGCACACCCTCGCCGATCGCGCAGGGCGGGGTTCTCGTGGTCGAGAAGAAGTAGCCGAGTTCAGTACCCAAGATGGGACTTGAACCCACACCCCCTTTACGGGGACCGGATTTTGAGTCCGGCGCGTCTGCCATGAGCGTGGTGTTGGAAACAGGTTGGGCTGACAGTTAAATTGCTTGTACGGCAAACGGTTATGTCACCGATCTTCTGCCAGTGACATTGTAGCCACGTTGGGCTGACACGGGCGATTTTGTTGCCAACTCGTCTAGGCCGGAGCTTTGGACAATCGCACTCTCGTAAGGTCGGCGTCGCGGGGATCGTCGAGCGCCTGAAGCGAAGGCCCGGGTGAGCCCAAGGCGCTGGTCGACCGGGCGCGGGGACAGCGGCCCGGCGTCACTGGAGAGCCGGCCGGGCCACGGCTCGATGACGAACCGGGTGCCGAAGCAGTACATGACTTGTCGGCAGGCGGATGGTACGATCGACGAGTGCTTCCTCGATTGTGGCACGGACCGGGCGCGTCAACAGGCGAGACGCATCGGCCGGGCAACGGTGCCGGGCCCCGCTCCCGGGAGTTGGGAGAGGTTGGTCCACTGAGACTTTCGCCCTTCTGGTGTCGCGGATGAGCGATGTCACCCGCATCCTGTCCGCGATCGAGCAGGGCGACCCGCTCGCCTCCGAACAGCTCTTGCCCCTGGTCTATGACGAGCTTCGGAAGCTGGCGGCGCAGAAATTGGCCCACGAGAAGCCGGGACAGACGCTCGAAGCCACGGCCCTGGTCCACGAAGCCTACATGCGCCTCCTCGGCAAGGCCGACGACCCGCACTGGAACAGCCGCGGCCACTTCTTCTCCGCCGCGGCGGAGGCGATGCGCCGCATCCTCGTCGAGAGTGCCCGCCGCAAGAGCCGGCTGAAGCATGGCCGCGAACACCACCGCGTCGATCTCGACTCCGGCTGCCTGGTGTCGGCAGCACCGTCGCTGGACCTCTTGGCGCTCGATGAGGCATTGTCCCGGCTGGCCGAAATCGAACCGGCCAAAGCAGAACTCGTCAAGCTGCGGTTCTTCGCCGGGCTGACGATGCCCGAAGCCGCCGCAACGTTGGACATTTCCCTGGCGACCGCGGAACGCTACTGGACCTTCGCCAAGTCGTGGCTCTACGCGGAATTGGCCGACGACGCGTGACCTCGGCAAGAAATACGCTTCGCGGTGAGGGGATCGCTGGCCGCCTGTCGCACTGTCCTGTAGGGAGGCATCCATGAACGATCCGTCGCCACTCGAGGCCATCTTTTTTGCCGCCCTGGAAAAGGGCTCGCGGCAGGAGCGCGCGGCCTATCTCGACCTTGCCTGCGCCGGTGATCCGGACCTTCGCCAACACATCGAGAAAATGCTGGCCGCTCAGGCCCAGGCGGGCAGCTTTCTGGAACAACCAGCCCCTAGCCCGGTCGCGACCGTCGATGAACAACCGATCAGCGAAGGGGCCGGCAGAGTCATCGGCCCGTACAAGCTCCTCCAGCCCATTGGTGAGGGGGGCATGGGCACGGTCTACATGGCCGAACAAACCGCGCCCGTCCGTCGCCTGGTCGCGCTCAAGGTGATCAAGGCCGGCATGGATAGCCGCCAGGTGCTCGCCCGGTTCGGGGCCGAGCGCCAGGCGCTGGCCCTGATGGACCACCCGAATATCGCCAAGGTGCTCGACGCCGGCACGACCGACGACGGCCGGCCCTACTTCGTCATGGAACTGGTCAAGGGCGTGCCGATCACCAGGTTCTGCGACGAGCGTCGGCTGTCGACACGCGAGCGGCTCGAGCTGGCCATCCCGGTCTGCCAGGCCGTCCAGCACGCACACCAGAAGGGGGTGATCCACCGCGACCTCAAGCCGTCGAACATCCTGGTCGCCCTCTACGACGACAAGCCGGTCCCCAAGATCATCGATTTTGGTGTGGCCAAGGCGACCGGTCCGCGGCTGACCGACCAGACGCTGTACACCGAGTTCGGGTCGGTGGTCGGCACGCTGGAGTACATGAGCCCCGAGCAGGCCCAGCTCAACCAGCTCGACATCGACACTCGCAGCGACGTCTACAGCCTCGGTGTGCTCCTCTACGAGCTGTTGACCGGCTCGCCCCCGCTGAATCGTAAGCGGCTCAAGGAGGCTGGGTTCCTCGAGGTCTTGCGGGTGATCCGCGAGGAGGAGCCACCGCGGCCCAGCATGCGGCTGAGCACGACCGAGGAGCTGCCGTCGATCGCGGCTTGCCGCGGCATCGAGCCGCGGCGACTGAGCGGGCTGATGCGGGGCGAGCTCGACTGGATCGTCATGAAGGCGCTCGAGAAGGACCGCAACCGCCGCTACCAGACAGCCAACGAGCTGGCGCGAGATGTCGAGCACTACCTGCACGACGAGCCGGTTCTCGCCTGCCCGCCGTCGGCCTGGTATCGGTTCGGCAAGTTCACGCGGCGGAATCGCGGGCCGCTCACCATGGGGGCGGTGGTGACCGCGGCGCTCTTGCTGGTAGCGGGGAGTATCGGCTGGCTCGCCCGTGAGCGAGCGGCGGAGCAAGCGGATATCGTCCACCGTGCCGAGAATTCCCTGACCGCCGCCCGGACGCTGCTGGCCGACAGCAAACCCGCGCTCGCCCGCCAGAAGCTGGCCGAGGCCCGAGGGGAAATCGCCGGCGGCCGCGCGGCCCGCGGAAGCCTCGCCGCCCAAATCGAGGCCCTTGAGGTCGAGCTGGAGCGCCGGCAAAGCTTCTTGAACCTTCTCGATCGCGCGCATGATGAGGAAATCGTCGATGGGCTGCGGCAACCCACCAGGATGGTTCCCTTCACCCTCGGCGCTTTGGCCCAGTATGAGGTACTGGAGCGCGAAGACTGGCGTACCCGGCTGGAGCAAGGCGTGCTGGGAAAGGATCAGGTCGAGGAGGTTCGCCGGCTTGGCTACGAGCAGCTTCTCTGGCTGGCCGACGACGTGCTGCGGCGCAAGCAAGACCAGCGCTCGGGGCAGCCGCTGTCGCCGGGGGCAGCGGCTCAAGCAGCCGCCGCTTATTTGCAGAAGGCCGAGACAGCTTGGCCGCCTACCCAGGCCTTCTACCGACTGCGCGCCCAGGCCCGCGAGGCCCTCGGACAGAAGGAGCTGGCCCGCGCCGATTTCGAGCTGGCGGACAGGACTCCTCCGACCATGGCCTGGGACTATTACCTCCAGGGCCAGGCGGCGTATGCCGCCCGGGACAGGGACAACGGCATTGAGGCGCTTCGGGCTGCTCTGCGCGTGGAGCCAAGGCACTTCTTCTCGCTGCTCCTCTTGGGCTATTGCCTGTGCGACCTCGGCCGTGGTCCGGAGGATTTCACCGCGGCCGAGATAATTCTCACCGCCTGCATCATGATGCGACCCGACTACGCCCACGTCCACGATTGCCGGGGCATCGCCTGCAGGAAGCTGAAGCAATGGGACAAGGCGCTGGCGGATCACTCCAAGGCCATCGAGCTGGATCCCACGTTCGCGCTCACGTGGTTCAACCGGGGCTGGGCCTACGCCGGGCTGAAGCAATGGGACAAGGCGCTAGCGGATCACTCCAAGGCCATCGAGCTGGATCCCAAGCTCGCGCACGCGTGGACCCACCGGGGGGTCGTCTACAACGAGCTCGGGCAATGGGACAAGGCGCTAGCGGATCACTCCAGGGCCATCGAGCTGGATCCCAAGTTCGCGAGCGCGTGGAACAACCGGGGCTGGGCCTACGCCGGGCTGAAGCAATTGGACAAGGCGCTAGCGGATTACTCCAAGGCCATCGAGCTGGATCCCAAACTCGCGCACGCGTGGAACCACCGGGGCGTGGCCCGCCGTAAGCTGAAGCAATGGGACAAGGCGATTGCCGATTTTTCTAAAGCCATCGAGCTGGACCCCAGCCTGGGGGACGCGTGGACCAGCCGGGGCAACGTCTACTCCGATTTGAAGCAATGGGACAAGGCGCTAGCGGATCACTCCAAGGCCATCGAGCTCGATCCCAAGGGCGTGGCTGCGTGGAACAACCGGGGCTTGGTCTACACCAATCTGAAGCAATGGGATAAGGCGATTGCCGATTGCTCCAAGGTCATCGATCTTCAGGCCGATTACTATGCCGAGGCGAACTGTAGCCTGGCCCATATTCTTCGATCACAGGGCCAATTATCCGCCTCTCTCGACTTCTATAAACGAGGACACGCGTCTGGCAGCAAGCGCAAAGACTGGCGCTGCCCGTCGGCCCAATGGGTCGCAGACGCCGAACGGCTGGTGCGGCTGGAGGCCAAGCTCGCCGACGTTCTCGGAGGGAAAGCCACTGCCGCCGACAATGTCGAACGCCTTGGCCTCGCGGAAGTCTGCGGGCTGCAACGCCGGCACGTCGCCGCCGCCCGGCTGTACGCCGACGTCTTCACCGCCGACCCGAAACTGGCTGAGGACCTGAAAGCTGGCCATCGTTATAACGCCGCCTGTTTCGCCGCTCTAGCTGCGTCGGGTCAAGGGACGGACGCCGGCAAACTCGACGATCAGGAACACCGCCGGCTGCGCCAGCAGGCATCAGGCTGGCTGCGGGCCGACCTGGACCTTTGGAGCAAGCGACTGGAGGGCGGCAAGCCAGAGGATCGCCAGGTCGGGCGGGCCATGCTCCAGCACTGGCAGCGCGATTCCGATCTCGCCGGTGTGCGTGATCCGCAAGCACTGAACAATCTGTCGGCCCAGGAACAGGAGGCGTGGCGGAAACTGTGGGCCGATGTGGCGGAATTGCTGAAGAAGGCCGGCAACGCGAAGTGATCTCACGCGGCTGCGCCGCGAGTAGGCAGTAGGCAGTTCTCGGAAATCGAGGAAGGCAGCTTCTCCACCGAAAGCAAGCAAAGCGACCGGGTGAGGTCGCTGTGACCTGAAGAAAGCGGCCGGCCAGGCTGGCCGGCCAGCAGAAGTTTCACGAGCCCTTGAGGCCCTGGCGTTCGGTCTGCGCGCCGGGGGCGCTTGCTCAGTCGTTTCATCGCGGACCGCACCCAAAAAAGGAGCTTGACCATGTCCCTTTCAACGTGGCTTTCCGGGACTTTCTCGCGCAGCTACGCCCGCCGCGCCAAGCGTCGCAACCCGGCGACAACGTCGTCCCACCGCCGGCACGGCTTCCGGCCCAGTCCGGAAGCGCTCGAGACCCGGCTCACGCTGAGCCTGACCACGCTGGCCGCGTTTGGCGCCCCCCCCCGGTATCCTCCCGTATGCCGGCCTGATCAGGGACAGCGGCGGCAATCTGTACGGCACTACGGAACAGGGAGGCGCTTCGAATGACGGCACGGTTTTCGAGTTGGCCCAGGGCAGCGGCACGATTACCGTGCTGGCTTCGTTCAACGGCACCAACGGTTGCCACCCGTATGACGCCCCGATCATGGACAGCAGCGGCAATCTCTATGGTGCAACGTTTGCTGGCGGCGCCTCGAGTCACGGTACGGTATTCGAGCTGGCGAAGGGCAGCGGCAAGATCACCACGCTGGCTTCGTTCAACGGCACCGACGGCGAAGCCCCGCAGGATCGGGGCAGTCTGATCATGGACAGCGGCGGCAATCTGTACGGCACAACCTTAGGCCCCGGCTACAGCGGCTACGGCACGGTATTCGAGCTTGCTCAGGGCAGCGGCACGATCACCACGCTGGCCTCGTTCGTCGCCCCCAACGGTACAAACCCGTCTAGCGGCCTGATCATGGACAGCAGTGGCAATCTGTACGGAACAGCGTCCGAGGGGGGCGCATCGGGCGACGGCACGGTTTTCGAGCTGGCTCAGGACAGCGGCGCACTGACCGCGCTGGCTTCGTTCAACGGCACCGACGGTTTAGACCCCGTGACCGGCCTGATCATAGACAGCAGCGGCAACCTGTACGGCACGGCGGCTGGAGGCACCTCGAATGACGGCACGGTTTTCGAGCTGGCTCCGGGCAGCGGTACGATCACCACGCTGGCTACCTTCAACGGCGCCAACGGTTCAGGCCCTAGCGCCCTGATCATGGACAGTAGCGGCAACCTGTACGGCACATCGTCTGGTGGCGGGACCTCGAACGACGGCACGGTGTTCGAGCTGGCGAAGGGCAGCGGTACGATCACCACGCTGGCTTCGTTCAACGGCACCAACGGTGCAGGCCCGTCTGACGCCCTGATCATAGACAGCAGCGGCAACCTGTACGGCACAACGGCTAACGGAGGCGCCTTGGGCGACGGCACGGTATTCGAGCTGGCCCATGGCAAGCACACGATCACCGCGCTGGCTTCGTTCAACGGCACCAACGGCGCAGGGCCGGAGGACGCCCTGATCATGGACAGCAGCGGCAATCTGTACGGCACAACGGTTGGTGGAGGCTCCGGCGACGGCTACGGCACGGTTTTTGAGCTGACCGGGGCCGCTGCCAAGCCGGCCTTGCAGATCAGCGGTTCGCATTCGTCCACGGGCGCCGGCGCCTCCGCGACATCCATCGTCGCCGTCCCGAATGCCGTCGGCACCACCGATACCGGCTCTGCCGGCACGGCCGACTTCACCAGCAACGAGAGAACGGCGAACCTGACCGCGAATGACACGGCCCCAGACATGGGAACGTCGCCCTTCAGCGGGGTCGTGCCGCAAAAGAAAAGTAAGCCATCGAGCACGGACACGCTCTTCAGCGCGATCACCGGCAGCCTCGGCACGGATCTCTCTTGAAATTGAGTGCTCAGCCATCGTGTCGCGGATTGCATCGAAAACCGGAGAGGTCGCCGGGAGTACATGTTCCTTTTCGGTGCCCCCGACAATTGCTCGCTGACGCTCAACTACTGCACCCTCAACAACAATGAGGCCATCGGCGGCGCGGGCGGTTCGGGCGGCAGCGGCGGCGGCGCCTGGGGCGGCGGCCTGTCGGTCCTGACCAGTTCCGCCACCGTTACCAACTGCACGGTCAACGCCAACCAGGCCAACGGCGTGAATGCCTACGGTGGAGGGATCTATGCCCTCGACAGCACGGAGGTGGAGGTGCAGAATTCCACCGTCAACGGCAACCAGGCGAACGGCTCCGTGGAAGGCGAGGGTGGAGGGATTTACGCCTATGACACCACCTTGACTCTCGTGAACACGACCGTGAAAGGCAACAAGGCCACGACCGCCTACAACAATATCTTCGACGGCCCGTGAGATTTCCACGGCCCGACTGAGCGCCGGGTTCTCCCGGTCGCGACCTGCGTGACCGCCCGTCCATGAAAGGTGTCCGGAACAGCCGTGATCGCGTTCCGGACACCTTCTTTTCGGGCTCGCGAACCAGTTAAATTGCTTGTATGCCAAACGGTTACGTCACCGCTCTGCTGCCAGTGACATTGGAGCCACGTTGGGCTGACACGGCCAATGTTGTTGCCATTTTGTTGCCAACCTGTCTGGGCCGAAGCCCTGGACAATAGCACTCTCGTAAGGTCGGCGCCGCCGGGGTCGTCGAGCGCCTGAGTGAAGGCCCGGGTGAGCCCGATGCGCTAGTCGAACTGGCGGAGGGGCAGCAGCCCGGCGTCACTGGAGAGCGGGCCCGATCGCCGCTCGATGACGACCCGCGTGCCGAAGTAGTCCATGACTTGTCGGCAGGCGGATGGTACGATCAGCGAGTGCCTCCTCGATTGCGGCGCGGACCAGGCGCGTCAACAGGCGAGACGCATCGGCCGGGCAAATGTGCCGGACCCCGCTCCACGGGGTTGGAAGAGGTTGTTCCGCTGCGACATTCGCCCTTCTGGTGTCGCCGATGAGCGATGTCACCCGCATCCTGTCCGCGATCGAGCAAGGCGACCCACAGGCGGCCGAGCAACTCCTACCCCTGGTCTATGACGAGCTGCGCGAGCTGGCGGCTCGGAAGCTGGCTCAGGAAAAGCCCGGGCAGACGCTCGAGGCGACCGCGCTGGTCCATGAAGCCTACATGCGACTGGTGGGTGATCAACAGTTCGCGAATCGTCGCCACTTCTTCGCGGCCGCCGCTCAAGCCATG
>JBIOJM010000154.1:0-21640 GCA_044450785.1 Isosphaerales bacterium | reverse complement strand
TCGGTAAAGGGTGGGAGGGTGGGAGGGTGAAAAGTTGGTGTTGCATCGACAACGCGATCATGCGGTTTTCCTTCGCAAGGAGGGCAACCCCGAAAGCGCGGCAGACTTTTGTTGGAGTCCCGCCTTCAGGCGGTTTCACGAAACCCGGATTCCGCCTGAAGGCGGGACTCCAACCAAAAGCGGTGCAACGCCGATCGCCCGTCTCAGTCAGTCCATCGGCCGATTGCGGAACCGCGATCAGATGGACATGATTCGGCATCAGGCAGTACGCCCAGATCTCGACCTTGTGAGCGCCGCACCATTGTCCCATCGTAGTCAGGTAGCTCTGGTAATCTTCGTCACAAAAGAACGTCTGCTGTCGGCGGTTTCCCCGCTGAGTGATGTGATGGGGCAACCCGGTGCGACAACACGTGCCAATCGAGCCATGATCGAAGACTGTCGAGACCACTGCCACCCGTCAAGAATTAAGTGAGGTAGTCATGGGCTTCTGGAAGGACCTGTTCGGTCTAAGCTCGAAATCGGCTGCTGAGTGTTACAAGCGGGGCTCAGCCCGCCGACAAGACGGCGATTGGGAGGAAGCCCTTGCCGCGTTCACCGAGGCGATTTGGCTCGATCCGCAGCACCGTGGCGCCTATCACGACCGAGCAGTAATCTATATTCAGACTGGGGATTACGAGCAGGCCATTGCGGACCTTACCACAGCGGCACGGCTCCATCCCGACTTCGCCCCGATTTACTTCAATCGAGGCTTCGCTCACTCGAAGAGGGGAGACCACCGCACGGCGATCGGAGATTATACGCAGGCCATCACGCTGGATCCTCACTATGCGGCGCCGCTCGCAGCCCGCTCACAAGCTGCGATGACGGTCGACGACTACCCGCAAGCCCTCGATGACCTGGACAAGCTGTTCACCTTAGTGATCGCTGGCACCGTCAGAGGCCCTTCCCCGGTGCGTTCTCCCGGCGACATCCTTCTGCAAAAAGCTGAACTATTCGTACGAATAGCTGATTACGACCGCGCGATCACCGAACTCAGCGGCGCGCTACGGTACGACGTCAAGCATTGGGTCGTTTTTGCCCGACTCGGTCTCGCCTGCGCCAAGAAAGGCGATCTGGAAGGCGCGCTGCGTGGCTACAGGGACGCAGCCACACGTCAACCGCCTGACTGGTACTGCAACAGGCTGCGCGGCCTGGAGCGCGCCGTTGTTCAGCCCCTTGAACATGCGATGGCACAGGAGTTGATAGCTTTCGGAACCTGGACACGGGAGTTCGATTCGATCAATTACGGCAACACCGTCGAAGTCACTGAAATCCTCCGTGCGCCACCCACTCGGTCCAGGCAGAAGAGATTGCGAGCAGACATCATGGCTCGGATCCTCAGGACGCCCGGTGAGTTCATCCCGGTTGTGCTTTACCGCCTGGCTTTCGCTCTCTTCGCCGAAAGCAAGAAAGAAGAGAGCGTTTTCTGGCTGAATGCGGGTCGTCTCCGCACCTGGTACGATGCATGCCGTTGCGCCGACATGGTCGCGCGAAATATGACGTTACGCGACATGGAGATACAAGTACCTGACGCCCTTCGACACGTAGAACACGAGGATCGCCAACTTCACGCGCGAGTGATTCAAGAGGGGCTGGATTGGGACGAGAAGACACCGTATCTGTACGACCACCGCTGGATTTATCAGCATAGCAGCGGCGCTTACATCGCCTTCTTGGGTCCTGAAGAAGCCGAAGCCGCCGGCCTACAAGAAGCTCGTGATCCAGATGCTGGGCCGGGAGCACTCAGCTTACCGGAGAACCGATGGCCTGAACTCCGCCAACGAGCGCGCGAGCACTTCCGAGCGGGGCTCGAACAACGAATCCAGCGACCCGTGGACGTTCAGCTTGCCGAGGGAACCTTGTGCGGTCCTCAGTTGCAACAAGATGTACTGGAAACGATCCGCCAGCTCGATGGTCGTCTTGAGGCGGACCGGGGGCAAGTCGTCAGGGCCGAGGTCGCGCAAGTTTCGAAGGAGGCTATGTCGTTTGGGGTGGGCATGCTAGAAGGCTCATGGAAGGAACGATGGCTCGTCTCGCTGTCTGGCACGACGGCAACGTATGAGATTCGGTTCCAGGCGGATGGCCAAGGAGGGACGCACTTCGCCGTTGAGCGAGAAACCGGGCGAGATGAGCGGGAGGGCTAAACCCAATACCGTTGAATTAGCGTTAATTGCTGCGAAGACAAGAAGTTGCGACTCCTCGTTCCCACGCTCCGCGTGGGCACGCCCGTCTTGGACGCTCTGCGTCCGCTCGATGGGCGAAGACTTGGACTTGTTCCGACGACGCGGAGCGTCGGGGAGAGCATTCCCACGCGGAGCATGGGAACGAGATCCAAGACCTTCGATCCTCGTAAAACCGGCGATCTCCCGTAAATCTGGACCTGAAATCCTCATACGAAACCTTCAATTCCTGATACCCGTCCGCGGAAACATCGAGTTCCCAATTGGGATACCTCACCCGGCGAGATATAGGCCCCAGGGAGCGCCCATCCGCGGTGATTCTCTCCCGCGTGTAGACCATGAGGTCCTCCACAGTGATTCGGTAATGCCCATCCAAACCGCTGGTACCGGCTAGCATGTACGGTGCTTTAAGTCCCACTTCCGCAAAATCCGGATCCTGGAGGAGGATCGAAGCGCCGCCGATAGGCTGTTCCGAACCGGCGTCGATGATCACGAAGTCGAGCGGGACGTTCGCGGACCCGACCCCAAGGTACATGTGCTTCGTCCCCAACCTGGGGATCAGCCACAAGAGTACTGCAATAATCGCGATCAACAGGAGCAGAGTCTTCAGCCGAAATCTCATGTGCCTCCGTCTCCTATCGGGCGAATTCTCAATGGTCGCGCCACTCGTCGATGAGTGAGGCGACCAGGGCGGTCCAACCGGTTTGATGCGATGCGCCCAGGCCCGCGCCAGTGTCACCGTGGAAGTACTCGTAGAAGAGGATCAGGTCCTTCCAGTGGGCGTCGTCCTGGAAGGTGCGCTGGCCGCCGTGCACGGCACGGCGGCCGGTCGCCGGATCGCGCGCGAAGATGTGGATCAGTCGCTCGGCGATCGATCGCGCCATCTGGCTGAACGTGATCGGCTGTCCGCCGGAACCCGGGGTCGGCAGCGCGACGTCGGGCCCGTAAGCCTTGGCGAGCTTACGGAGCGACTCGAGCAGCAGAAAACAGGTCGGGAACCAGATCGGTCCCCGCCAGTTCGAGTTGCCCCCCTTGAGCTTCGAGACTGCCTCGGCAGGCTCGTAGCCGACGGTGCGCCCGTCGAAGACGAACGGGTGTGCGTCGTGGATCTTGGAGAGGCTGCGGATGCCGTAGTCGGAGAGGAACTCGGCCGGGTCCCAGACGCGCTCCAGGATCCGCGCCAGTTGAGCTTGGTTCACGATCGTCAGGATATGCGTGACCTCTCCGCCGCGTTCGACTGTGTGCACGACCCCCTCGACCAGGTCGCGACGGTTCGTCAGGAACCAGTCCAGGGTTCGCTTGAAGTCGGCGAAGGGCGCGATCCACGCCTGCTCCAGCCGCTCGACGGCGAACAGCGGTATCAAGCCGACCAACGAACGGACCCGGAACTTGTCGAATGACCCATCGGGCCGGAGCAGCACGTCGCAAAAAAAACCGTCGCGGTCGTCCCAGAGCGCGTAGGCACGATTGCCCATGTGCTTCATCGCGGCGGCGACATGGACGTAGTGCTGGAAGAACTTGGTCGCCAGACCCTCGTAAACCGGGTTCTCCCTGGCGAGCTCGAGCGCGATCCGCATCATGTTCAAGCAGAACATGGCCATCCAGCCGCACCCGTCGGACTGCTCGATCACCGAGCCGTCGCTGCACGGGGTCGAGCGATCGACCACGGTGATGTTGTCGAGGCCGAGGAAGCCCCCCTCGAAGATGTTGTTTCCCTCCGGGTCGACCTTGTTGACCCACCAGGCGAAGTTGATCAGGAGCTTGTGAAAGCAACGCTCCAGGAAGGCTCGATCGGCCTGGCCGGACCGAATTCGGGCCATGTTGTAGACGCGCCAGACGGCCCAGGCGTGGACGGGCGGGTTCGTGTCGGAGAACTCCCACTCGTAGGCGGGGATCTGACCGTTGGGGTGCTGGAACTGCTCGAAAAGGAGGAACCAGAGCTGGTCCATGGCGTACTTCGAGTCGATCAGGGCGTAGCCGACGCAGTGGAACGCCAGGTCCCAGGCGGCGAACCAGGGGTACTCCCACTTGTCGGGGACCGACATCACGCGGAGCGACATGAGGTGCCGCCAGTGC
Organism: Isosphaerales bacterium; assembly: GCA_044450785.1. Lineage (GTDB taxonomy): Bacteria > Planctomycetota > Planctomycetia > Isosphaerales > Isosphaeraceae > JBIOJM01. The sequence goes on along the minus strand of JBIOJM010000154.1, from coordinate 17,345 downwards.
TGGTTTCTCACGTGGCGGCGCGATGGGGGCGGCGGTTGATTCGGATTGTCGCCATCGAGCCAGACGTTCACGTCGAAGAGATAGCTCTGCTTGCTCCAGAGGAGCCCGGCCAGGGCCTGGCGCTGGATGCGCCGCTCGTCGTCGCTGGCCCCGCGCGGATGGACGGTGGCGTAGAACTCGTCGGCCTCCGCCCGCCGCGCCGCGATGACGGCGTCGACCCGGGAGAGCGGAGAAGGCTCCGAATTCCGATCCGAGAGGCGCAACGTGAGGACGACCGAGCCGCCAGGCGGGATGGCATCGAACCGGTAATGAAGCGCGGCCTTGGTCCCCACCAGGGCGGGGTTCAGGCACGGTTCGCCATCAACGATATAGCGGTGGAAGGCGTCCTTGACATGCGGTTTGCGGCTCTCGTTATCCTGCCCGAAGACGCGCGGGCCGTTGGTCTCATTGTCGGTGAAGAGCAATTCGGCGCCGCGGGGCGCGTCGAGCGTCCTCGGTCCCAGGCGATAGTTGACCGGGACGTTTGCGGGGGCGGTGTCCGTGGTATCGTCGGTGACCAGGCAGATGCCACCCACGCAGTCGGGCCCGCGTCGGATCGCAGGCTCGGCCGCCGGCTCGGGCCCCCAGGCCCAGGTATTGCGGAACCAGAGCTGGGGCAGGATATGTAAGGGGGCGGCAGCGGGCCCGCGGTTGAACGCCTCGATCCGCACGACCAGGTCTTCGGGGGTGGCCTTGGCGTATTCGATCACGATGTCAAAGTAGCGGTCCTCCTCGAAAATCCCGGTGTCGAGCAGCTCGAATTCCAGCCCCTGCCCGTGCCTGAGCCGGTTTTCCTCGAGGAGCAGGCGAAAGGGGTACTCGGCCTGCGGGTACTTATAAAGGAACTTCATATATGAATGCGATGGGAGGTTGTCCAGGTAAAAGTAATATTCCTTGACGTCCTCGCCGTGATTTCCCTCGAGGGGGTTAACGCCGAAGAGGCGTTCCTTCAAGATGGGGTCGCGCTCATTCCAGAATGCGGGGGCAAAGCAGAGGAGCTGATAGCGGTCGCAGATCCCGGCGATGCCGTCCTCGCCCCAGCGGTAGGCCTTGCTGCGGGCCAGGTCGTGGGTGAGGAACTCCCAGGCGCGGCCGTCCGGGCTATAGTCTTCCCGTACGGTTCCCCACGCGCGATCCGAGAGGTACGGCCCCCAGCGCCGCCACGAGGCGACATCGTCGTGGATGTCAGCGAGTCGTCGGTGCTCGGCGGTGTCGGGGAACACGGCTCACCGCCCCATGGGGAGCTTGTCGGGGTCGAAGCCACGGGGGCTGTCGAAGCCGGATGGGAACACGAGCCTGGAGCGGAGCTCCTCGAGGTGGGCCGCGAGCTGGTCCTGGTCAGTTCTTCGTGCCGGCGCCAGGTCGGCCCAGGCCTGGCGGAGCGGTACCAGGGCAAGGTAGCGCAGGGTGGCCTCGTCCCAGCTCGCGACATGATCCCAGGCGGCCGGTCGGTTGAGCGCGGTGATGAGCCGCTCGACTAGGCCGGCGTCGAATCGGGACCGGTCGAGCCCGGACAGGCATCGACCAATCCGTTCGGCCGCCTGCTTCGACTCGCGCTCCACGGTCCCGGGGTCGGGCATGGCCCGGGCCATCTCGGCGGCGAGCCGGCCGAGCGATTCCGTGGCTGAGCGAGCGTCAGGGTTGGTGCCGAGCTGTTCGAGAAGCTCGCCGGCGAGAGGCAAGGTCCAGGAGCTAGAGCGGGGTGCGCCGAGTTTCGTCCCGGCGGGCTGTGGCCGCCGGCGCCAGGCGTCGTCGCGCAGGCTATGATGGCACGAGAAACAGCCGTACTCGGTAAACTCGGGCCAGGGGATCGCCCGCTCGCCGGCCGCCGCGGACCGACCATGCAGGAGCTCGAGGGACGCCCGAAGCGTCACAATGTGGCCGACCGCCCACGCCCGCGCCGGGAAGTCCGCGGCGCGCTTGCCCGGCTCGACGGGATCCGCGTTCTGCTTCTTCTCGTTCCAGTGGGGCGGCATGTTGGCCAGGTAAGCGGTGAGCTCGAAGTTCAGCCGCGGGTGGCCGGCGGCAATCAGGTCGTGGTTCACTTCCCTCTTGAGGAGGCCCGACCGGGAGTATTGGCCCACATGGCAACCGGCGCATACCTCGGCTCGGCGGGCGAGGTCCGTGGTGTCGATCAGACCCAGCTTCTCCTTCTGACGGGGGTCGTCGTTTTGGTTCCACCCGGAGGTCGTGTGCGGACCGAGCCAGCGTCCGGACGCGCCGTGGCACGACTCGCAGCCGACGCCATCCTGGTTCATCCAGGAGGTCGCCGCCAGCTCGGTTTTCGAGCGCGGAGTCGTGTGGCACGCCAGGCAGCGCTCATCTTCGTGGGCCGGCGTGTACCGTTCCGGGTCGGCCGCGAGATTGCGCGCGATCTGCTCGGAACGTGCGTCGAACAACGTCTGGTAGGCGCCAGAGTGGCGATCGTACGAGATCCAGGTCGTGTGCTCGTTGCGAAGGATATCGGGGCCGGGCTGCCTGGCGATGCTCCCGTGGCAGGCGACTGCGGAGCACGAGCCGGAGCCCCGGAATTCCGTTGACGGCGCAGGCTGAGCGGACCGACTCGCCGGCTGCTCCGGAAGAGCCCCCCGGCCGAGCACAGCGAGCATCAACCCTGCCAGCACGACTGGGCCCCAGCGAACAAAGGTCATAGCGGTCCCCGGAAGGCGAATGACTGCACTCACGACTCGTTGTAATATACCATCTGATCAAAGGTCCGGTCAGAGCCCGGCGAAGACGGATCGGGCTCTGGGGCCCGGGCTCAACGTTGGCTCCGAATCGAGCGCGAGGCTCGATCAATCCAAACGGGACGATGCGGATGCTCATCTTCGACCGGGAGTACCGGCGGTATCATGGGTTCTGGTGTCTCGGGATCGTGCTCGCGACGGTGGCTGCGCTGGCCTGGTACGGCATCTATGGGTTTGGGACGGGCTCCTGGAACTGGCCGGGCGGCGCCAGTCCGCCTGGTTTCGCGTTCGGCGTGCTGGGGGGTGTGATCATCCTGTTCGAGATGCTGCTCTGGCCGCGGAAGTCCTGGTGGCGGGGCTGGCGGTTGGGACGCACCAAGTGGTGGATGACGGCCCATATCTGGTTGGGGCTGCTGGCGCTTCCCTTGCTCTTGCTCCACGGCGCCTGCCACTTCGACCTGACCTATTCGACGCTTGCGGCGGTCCTCTCCTGGCTCCTGGTCATCGTGGTCGGCAGTGGGTCGCTTGGCCTGGTCATTCAGAATATTGTGCCCAGGCTGATGCTGGAAGATGTGCCCGCCGAGACGATCCACTCACAGATCGGTCATATCCTGGGCCAGCATCGTGAGGAGGCCGAGCGGCTTGTGGCGGTGACGTGCGGGCGTTCGCCGGCTGGTGAAGCGGGCGCCGGCGGCGTGCCCGAGCGTAGCTCGAACGATCCTTCGTCGTACGTGTCCGTGGCGACCGTGCGCCAGGTCGGCCGCGTGCAGGGCAAGGTGGTCCAGGCGGGGATCGAGGCCGTCTGGGTGCCGGACTCCGAGGCTCTGCTCAAGTTTTATCAGGACCAGATCGAGCCGTATCTTGAAGCAAAGTCCGGCCCGAAACTTCCCCTCGGATCGCCACCACAGGCCGCGGCGCTCTTCCGGAACCTCAAGACCCGTCTCCGCGTCGAGGCACATCCAGTCGTGGACCGCCTGGCGGGACTCTGCGATCAGCGCCGACAGTTTGCTGTCCAGGCGCGGCTGCACACCTGGCTGCACGCCTGGCTGGGCGTCCATGTCGCCCTTTCCGTCGCACTGGTCTTGCTCATGCTCGTCCACATCGTCCTGGCCCTGAAATATGTATAGTCACTCTGGGAAAGTTGTCGGTGACGCTCCTGATCTGGTAGGAGTTTTCTGATCCCTGGCTCGAGCGAGAACACCATGGCGCGGGAAACCGGCAAGCAGCGCAGGTCGCGGATCGAGCTGGACTATTACCGCCGTTCCGATGTGTTTTCGCGGTGGCGGGGCGGACTCACGCTGGCCGCGATGCTGGTGGCGGCGGGCTTTGTCGCGGTCGGTTCGTTCTGGAGCCGGGATCATGGGGCGAGCGGGCGGATTCTCGAGCCGAGCCGTCTGGCCTCGAAGGGCCCGCTGGCCGGGCCCCATGCGATGTGGGATTCGACCTGCGCGGCGTGCCACGTCGGGTTCACCCCGATCAACGGCTCGCGCTGGTCACCGTCGCTCTGGACCGGGTCGCCGGCCGGCGATGTTCAATGCAAGACGTGCCATGCCGGCCCGCCCCATCACGCGAGCCAGCTCGCGCGGGATGTGTCCGCTTGCGCCGAGTGCCACCGCGAGCACCGGGGCCGTGATTCCTCGCTGCTGGCGATGGACGACGCAGCCTGCACCGCATGCCATCGCGACCTGTCCCGGCATCGGCAGCCGGGTGCGGGTCCGCTCGCGGTAGCCGACGTGGTGACGCGGTTCGACCTCGAGCATCACCCGGATTTCATCGCCTCTAGGGCCGCACGCGGGGTCGATCGGGGCCGGATCAAGTTCAGCCACGCGCGGCACCTGGCCCGCGGCTTGCCGCTGGTGGAGGGAGGGAAGCCGTTCACGTTCGACGCGCTGGTCCCGGCGGACCGGGCCCGTTACGGCTGGAAGCCCAACCAGCCCACTCAGACTCCGGTCCATCTCGTCGATTGCATGCCCTGTCACCAGCTCGACGGCGATGAGTATGCCCGCGGGCTGGCCCGAAAGGTCGCGGGTCAGGTTCCCGCTCACACGGCCGGTGCCTACATGCTGCCGGTCACCTATGAGAACGATTGCCGCGCCTGCCACCCGCTCCGGTTCGACCCGAACCTTCCCGATCGTCAGATTCGCCACGGGCTCTCGCCGCGCGATGTCGTGGACGAGCTGCGGAGGATCTATGCGGCCGAGGCGGTCAAGGAGGATCCGGCACTGCTCCGGCGGTTCGTGGCTCCCGCGCCGGTGCCGGGCCGCGCCGCGCCCAAGGACGAGCGGGTCGAGCAGGCCATCGCGGACAAGGTCCTCACCGGCTCCAGGCTCCTGTTTGGGTCGGGGGTCGACGAGGCGGTGAGGAGGCGGGAGCATCTTCCCCTGGGACGAGGGGGTTGTGTCGAGTGCCACAACCTCAAGCCGTTCGCCGGCCCCTTGGTCCGCGTCGAGGCCGTCGCTTCCCTGGAAATCGAACCGGTCGTCATGAATTCGCTTTCGTTCGAGCACGCTCGGTTCGATCACACGGCCCATCGGGCGCTGGAATGCGCGGCGTGCCACGTCGGGGCTTCGAATTCGAAGGAGAACCCCGATCCGGGTCTACTGCCCAAGATCGCTCGATGCGTGGAGTGCCACTCGCCGGCGCGGAGCTCGGAGGGGAGGGCCCGCGGGGGCGCGGGTGTGGCATGCACCGAGTGCCACCGGTATCACAACGGCGATCACCCCGCGCAGGGGATTGGGGCCAGGGCACGGCAAGGAGCGGCGAGGATGTCGATCGAGCAGTTCTTGAATGGCGTTTCACCGGTGCGGGACCGGTGAAGCGGCGGGACCGGGCGACGACCCCCGAACCGGTCGGCACATGCACGAGCTCGAGTTCCATGACCGATTCCTGGCTCATCCGGGTTTACCACGATCAGCACCTCCAATTCTTCAAGGAGTGCATCGGCCCCTTGGAATTAGGCCGCCAGCATGATCCGAACAGTGAGAATTCGTTCCAGGTTTCCAACCTGCCGGACGGAGGTTGTCGGATCGCGATCGCGCGCAACGACGAGGTCACGGTCTCGCGCCGACTCGCCAGGGTCGAGCACCTCTCGGAAAACCGAGTGCGGGTCAGAAACCTCAGCACCCAGGTTTCCCTCGGTGTCGAGGGGAGCCCGCAGCTCAAGCCGGGCGGCGTGTGCGAGCGCGCGCTGCCGATCGTCTTGATGCTCGGCAGCAAGGTCGTGCGAATCCAGGAGGCAGCGCACGACGAGGCCCGCCGTGCTATCCAGAGCCTCGAGCAGCCGGCGGAGCTTTCCCACCCCGCGCTTGAAGAGGAATCACGCGTCACAACCCTGGAATTGGTCTCGGCGAAGGTGCCGGATGTGGAAGGCGTCATCGGGTGGCTGCGTGCGATGATCCGAGTACTCCAGAGCGCCGCCTCCGACGCCGACTTTTTCGAGAAGGCCGCCCAGGCGGTGGTCGAGGTCGTGCGCCTCGACCTGGGGAGAGTCCTCACGCGGGACGGCGAAAGCTGGAAGACGGTCACTTTTTTTCCCGAATCGGACCACGAGTACGAGCAGAACAATCCCCCAAGCCGACTGGTATTGACCAGGGTGAGCGAGGAGAAACGGACCTGCTGGTTCGACCCGCTCCAACTCCCGGAGGACGGCTCGAGCTTGATCGGCGTCTCGTCGCTCGTGGCTGCGCCGGTGCTGGACCGGCAAGGACAGGTGATTGCAATCCTGTATGGGGAGCGGCGGTTGCAATCGATGCTCAAGGCGGCACCCCCGGTCTCCCGGCTGGACGCGATGCTTGTGGAAGTGCTGGCCGTCGGGCTGGCCGCCGGACTGGCGCGGGTGGAACAAGAGCATGCCGCGTTGTCATTGCGGACGCAACTCGAGCAGTTCTTCACGCCCGAGCTGGCCCGCCAGCTAGCCACTCGCCCCGAGCTGCTCGCCGGGCGAGACCTGGAAATCACCGTCCTGTTTTGCGATATCCGCGGATTCTCCCGGATCAGCCGCAACCACGGGCCGACCATCACGCTCGAGTGGATCAACGACGTCCTCTCGACGCTTTCCGGCTGCGTCTGGAAACAGCAGGGGGTGCTGGTCGACTACATAGGCGACGAGCTGTTGGCGATGTGGGGCGCTCCCGAAATGCAGCCCGACCACGCCGCGCGCGCATGCCGCTCCGCGCTGGAGATGATCGGTTGCCTGCCGGAGCTCGATGCGCGGTGGCAAGGGAGGCTGGGCGAGCCGATGAAGGTGGGCGTCGGCATCAACACGGGAATCGCGCGGGTCGGCAACACGGGTTCCCACCGCAAGTTCAAGTACGGGCCGCTCGGCGACACCGTAAACGTGGCGAGCCGGGTTCAGGGAGCGTCCAAGTATTTCAAGTCGAGCCTGCTGATCACGCGCGCGACTCACGATCGGCTGGGCCCCGAATTCCAACTCCGTCGGCTGGGAAATGCCCGCGTCGTCAACATCGGCGACCCGATTGAGTTGTTCGAGCTGTGCTCGGCGAACGGGCCCGAGGCGTGCGAGCGCCGTTCCGCCTACGAGGAAGCCCTGGTCGCCTTCGAGGCCCAGGAGTTTCGCAAGGCCGCCCGAATCCTCGGCCGCCTCGTCAATACCCATCCGGACGACGGGCCCTCGATTGCGCTCCTCGCCCGCGCGATCGCCTATGTCGTCGAGGAGCCCGAGACCTTCGACCCTGCGTTTCGGTTGACGGGGAAATGAGTGTGGTGATGCTTTTCAAGTCGCGTGCGCCGTGAGCGTGGATCTTGACATCGGCGAGCTTGGCGTCGCAAATCGAGGCTGCCGCCACCTCCGAAATCACGATCTGCCCGCCGCCGGCCAGGTCGCAGAGTCGGGCCGCGTAATCCACCTCCTGCCCGATGTAGTCGTCGCGATCGGCGGGATTGGGGAGCGGCGCTCCGATGTGCAGGCCGATCTTGACCTCGAGCGGACCGAGCGGAGTGGTGATCGGTTGCCCTTGATAGCTCCGTCCACGATGCGCCGTCCACTCCGTTTTTGGCACCGATTCACGCTCATCGTCTTAGCACACGATCCGAGTGGGCAACCGGGGCCGGTGTCTCGGGGTTCCTGGTTGAGCGTGTTGAGGAGCCCGTCGAAATCGTGAGTTGCCAGACCTGAGGTTCGCGGATTGTTCTCAGGGCTTCGGAACGATGAGGGCCTCGGCTTCGTTGAGAAGGACCTGAATCTCGATGAGCTCGTCGTCCGAGACTCGGATGGCATTTCGGTTCATGATGGACGCACCCGATGCCTGATCATTCTTAGCTTTCTCAATCCACGCCACGGATTTGTCAAGCCACTTCCGGGCTTCCTGAGGCCGTCGCCGGCGATGATGAGCCATTGCGAGGAAGAGCCAGTCGAAGGGTTTGCCATCATCTCCCGCAGCCTTGATCGCCTCTTCCATCCGTTCGATCGCGTCTGGGTCCTTCCCGGCGCGGAAGAGAACCGCCCCAAGAGTATTCAAGCTGTGACGGTCTCGTCGGGCGGCGACGGCGTTTTCCGCCAATTTCAGGGGACGTGACGGATCGGCGACCTTGTCCGGAACCACGGCCCAGATCTACGCCAAATAATTCGCGAGCGAAAGGTCGGCCGTCGGCGCGAAACGATCAAGAAGGACCGCGCAGTCCCGCCGATACCCGTCGAAGTCACGCGCCTGGAGTCGAACCATCCTCCGTCGGAGCCACCATTTCAACTCGCCGGGCGCGCCCTCAATGGCTTTGGTGTAGTCCGCGGCGGCTCGGCTCCAATCCCGGAGATGGATGCTGGCCTCGGCTCGGCGGGCAAGGAACTTAACCTCGTTGGGGTGTTCAGCGATCAGGAAATCCAGATGCCAGCGAGCGGTGAACCATCGATCCAACAACTCAGTCTCACGCTGATGCCAGACTCGAACCGACTCGGAAGAGGAATCGATCGGGCTTGGCGGCCCACCACGTTCCAGAAGGAATTGCCGGCATGCCTCCCATTCCTCCTGCTCCAGCGTATCAACACCTCCCGCCTGATCCAGCGTCAACCCGGTTAGTCATTGGCACCATCGGGACAGGACCACAGGATCGCCGTCCAGGGGAGGGACAAGACCCCAGAGCCAGACCGATTCGGAGTCGTTCGGTGTCAGGGTCGTCCTGCCATCGGGGCCAAACGCGATGACCCCCATCGCCTGATTCCGGGGCAGAGTGCCCAGAGGATACCCCGTGGCCGTATCCCAGAGCCGCGCCGTTCCATCGTGGCTCGCCGTTAGAGCAACTCGGCCGTCCGGGCTGAAGGCCACATGAGTGACAGCATTCTGATGGGCCAACGACCGAGTGCGGGGCTTCCCGGTCGTCGCGTCCCAGAGCCGCGCGGTTCCATCAGCACTACCCGTCAGGATCTCTCGCCCGTCAGGGCTGAACGCAATATCATTGACCGATCCCCGATGAGTCAAGGGCAGGCCGAAAGGTTCCCCTGTCACCCCGTCCCAGAGCCGAGCCATCCCACCTTCCTCGCCGATCACGATCGTCGTACCATCGGGGCCAAGAGCAAGGGGCAAAATGAACCTCTCCGCGTCCGTCATGAATGGCCGGCCGCGTGGCTCCCCCGTGATCGAGTCCCACAGGGCTATTCTGCCATCAGGTCCCCTCGTTAGCACGGTCCGACCGTCGGGACTAATCCGGGCGTCATAGGTCCGGCTTCCGTGGTCAATGAGTGGGCCGCGTGGCTCCGCACTCGTCGCGTCCCAGACTCTCGCCCACCTACGCCCTACCGTCAGCAAACTCCGACCATCGCGGCTGAATGCCAGATGCAATAAGTCCTCTTCATGAGAGATGGACTGGCCTCGCGGCTCCCCTGTGGCCGCGTCCCAGAACCTGACCCTCCCTTTCTCCGCCGTCAATGCGATTCGGCCATCCGGGCTAACAGCCTCGACTCGGATCTGCTCGCCCTGCGCCGCGGGTCGACCGCGGGGCTCTCCGGTCGTCGCGTCCCAAAGCAGCGCCCCGCCATCTGCCTTGATCAGGACCGTCCGGCCGTCCGCGCCAAACTCAACAGAGTGGCTGTGCACGTTCATTGACATCAAACAGTCACGGAAAGGGTCTGAAGACACTTCCCAGACGCGGGTCGCTCCGTCATCGCTCTCGGTCAGGATCGCCCGACCGTCAGGGCTGAACGACACGTCCAAGACTTGCCCTCGATGCATTAGGGCACATCCTCTCCGGATCCCCGTGTATGAATCGAAGATGAGTACGGTCTTGCTGAATCCCTCGGTCGCGAAAGTCTTACCATCGGGGCTGAACGCGACCGCGCGGCCTTCTCGGTCGCTAGCGTTGAGACTCAAGCTGGCACCGGATGCCTTCATGATTTGAGTGGTCTTGCCCCCGCCATCCGGGTTGACTGAGACCGCACCCCCCTGATGTTTGGAGGGCGCAAGGCCATCCCAAGACAGGCCTTCCTGGATTTCCCAAAGTCGAACCATCCCGTCGCGTTCCCCGGTCAGAAGCGTTCGCCCGTCGGGGCTGAATCTCAGAGCGGTCACGAGGTAAGTATTAAGGCTGCCTAAAGGCTCTCCCGTGGTTGAATCCCACATGCGAGTCACGCCGTCGAAACCACTACTAAAGACTGTCCGGCCCTTGGGGCTAAACGCCACGGAGAGAGCGGTATCTTCAATGGTTGTCAGCGGCGCGCGGGGCTTCCCGGTCGTCGCGTCCCAGAAATGCATCTTATCGTCGGTTCCCTTCGCGCCCCCGCTGGTCAGGACCGTCCGCCCATCGGGGCTGAAGACGATGGCATCAATGCCCCCCGCATGGGCAAAGAGATGTCGAAGAGGCGCGCCATTGACTGCGTTCTAGGGCCGTGCTCCGTCACCGCTCGCGGTCACGACCATCCGACTGTCCGGGCTGAACGCAACTGTTGTGACCTCGGTCTGTTGAGCGGGGAGGTTATACCGGAGTTTGCCAGTCAGGTTGTCCCAGACGCGCAACGATCCAGCGTCGTTTCCGGTTAGAACGCTTCGGCCGTCGGGGCTGATCGCCGCGATGCGTGTCGAGGGCGAATGTTTGAAATAGGCTTTGAGAGGATGGATGGCACGGCTCCATGACGCCAGATTCGATCGGATCAAATGCTGGAGCGGCTTGTCTCCGGTCGGTGCATGCCCGAGGGCACGCGTTATCCAGTGGATTCCCTGCGCTGGGTCGTTCTGATCGCACAGCGAAAGGCCCCTGTCCAGGTACGAAACGGCCAATTGCCGCTCGATCTCCACGTTCTTCTCGCGGACTTCGTCGCTCGCCTTGTCGGCCCGCTTCTTCTGTTCAAGAGCGGCAAGCTTCTGGATCTGCTCATTCTGGCGCGCGGCATTGATCAAGACTACAGCGGCGATGGAGATGACGCTGATCGCCACCAGAACCGTCGCAACGGCCTGGACCCAGGCTCGATGACGTCGCCCCAAGCGCGAGATGCGGCTCGCCAAGCTCTCGTGGAGGACTGAAACCGGCTCGTCGGCCAGCCACTGTTTGACGTCGTTGGCGAGATCACGCGGCGAACGGTAGCGATCCCGGGGGTCCAGGGCCATCGCCTTCATACAGATCGCTTCGAGTGGACGGGGGACGTCAGGGGCGATCGCTCGAGGACGGGAAATATCGCCTCGACGAACCTTGGAGAGGATCTCGGCGGTGTCTTTGCCCGAAACCGGGGCCTTACCCGCCAGGATGCAGTAGAGAGTGGCTCCGAGACTGTAGATGTCGCACGCGGGGCCGAGCAGGTCGATGCGGCCGGCGGCTTGCTCGGGGCTCATGAAGGCTGGGGTTCCGACAGTGGTCCCCGCGACGGTTTTCGCATAGGCATCGGCGGCTGGGGAAACATCGATCGACTCGGGGGAAGACTCGTCACATCGCTCGGTCTTTCCCAGTCTTTTTGCAAGTCCCCAATCGAGAACCAGGGTCTCACCGAAGGGGCCGAGCATAACGTTGGCCGGCTTGAGATCGCGATGAAGGACGTGTCGGCTATGCGCATATCCAATCGCGTTACAGACGTCGATGAATCGGCCCAAGAGTTCTCGAAACTCCAAACCTCGATTGTGAGCCAATGAGTTGCCGTCGTTTCGATGGAACCGCTCTACGGCGTCTTTGAGGCTCTCGCCGTGGATCAATCGCATCGCATAGTAAGGGCGGCCATCTGCATAATGACCAAGGCCATAGACCGGAATGATGCCAGGATGCTCCAGCTTGCCCGTGACCTCGGCCTCCATCATGAACCGTGCGCGATGGTCGGGGTGGTCAGCATGACGGTCCTGGATCTCCTTGAGAGCCACCTCGCGACCCAATTCCGTGTCGATCGCCACGGAGACGATTCCCAGCCCTCCCGTGCCTAACGGCCTCACCACGCGAAAGCGAGGCCCAACCAACATTGTGGCATCGGGGCCGGAGGATTCGGTGGCGAAGGGATCTTCGTCAGTTCTACATCCCGTGCCAACGTGGGCGAGACTCGCATGAATGGCGGGGTCGGAGATCCGCTGCAGAGCCTTGTGAATCGACCCCGGAGGTGAGAGCGAGGCCAGGCTCTTCTCGGGGTTGTCACCGTGCTTGGCCAGGTGCTTTGCGACGAGAGAGTCGAGGAGGATACGCTCGTCCTCGGTGAGCACGCTTCGCTCCACCAAGATGCGGCCCAGCGGTTTGTCCTTGGTCAGGACCCAAGCGTGCATCCCCTCGATCAAGGCGTCGCGAGAGAGGAAATCCATCTGCAACGCCAACATACCGAAGAGCAAGTTGAGGTCGGCTGTGGTCGGCTTCATCGCGGTATCGCCAACATCGGAGAATCTACGTCGGATCGAGATCGATTGTGCCAGGGGCGGAGAGTCAAAGCCAGGCACCGCCGAATTGGACCCACTGTTTCGGGAAGGTATCATACCTTCCGCACTGGGGGGCAGCCGCGCAGATCTTAGGAGCCGTCCCAAAATAAGTTGGTCGTCAAAGACGCGGTTTGGGCGGTTTTTTCCCAGTGAAACGGGCGCCTGCTGTTCAAGTTATTTTGTTACAGCTCCTTAGGGTATGCGGATCGCCATCGTGGGATCCTCCTCTGCCTTCCGCGATCCGTCCGACACGAAGTCACGGGCCTGGTTGATCGACCATGCGTCCTCGGTATCCTCAAGAATCCCGAGCGCCTCGCGTCCGAGGTCGAGCGCCGAGGCGAGGTTTCCCTGCGCTGCGCGAAGTCGCGCGAGGTTCAAGAGCGTCCCTCCCTCCTTGCGGCGGTCATGGAATTCCCTGAAGACGGCCAGACTTTGCTCGAGCATTGACTCCGCCTCGTTCCAGCGTCCTTCGTCGCGCAAGACGGCGCCCAGATTGTCAAGAATCACCGCCTCATTATGGCGGTCATCGAAGGCTCGCCACAGGGCCAAGCTCCGCTGGTAGGCCTGCTTGGCCTCATTCCACCGGCCTTGGCGGTGGTAAACTTGACCGAGATGGCGGAGGATCTCGCCTTCATCGTAACGATCGCCGACCGTGCGGCTCTTGCCGAGTGCTCGTTGATAGACCTCCACGGCTTGGTCCCAGCGGCCCTGAAACCGATAGACATTTCCGAGGTAGGCCAGGGTCTTCGCCTCGCCAACGGCATCGTCCACCTCGCGAAGCAGGGCCAGCGCTTGCTGGCAGACGGCCACCGACTCATCGAGGCGCTCGCGGAGCTGGAGCATCCGCCCGAGGTGTTTCAGCGTATTGCCCTCGCCGCGGCGGTCGCCGATCTCCCTCCAGAGTGCCAGGCTGTCCTGGTGCGATGCCTCAGCGTCGGCCCAGCGCCCCCGTTGCCGGTAAATCAAACCAAGGTGGTTCAGGGTTTGGGCTAGGCCGGCGCGGTTACTCGAGCGGCGGGTTGCCGCCAGCGCCTGGGTGCAGAGGTGTTCGGCGTCGGACCAGTGGCCGCGGACTTGAAAGAAATTGAAGATCGCGAACGAAAGTTGATAGACGGATTCCCAATCTCCGGCGGCGAAGGCGAAGTCCGCGGCGGCGATCAGGTTGCGCAGCTCCGCCTCGCACCAATCGACGATCCCCTTGAGCACGGCCGGCTCTGCCCCGCCATGCTGGACTTGCCGGGCTCGTTCCCAAACGAACTGCGTCAAGGCGCGAGCGGCCTGGCGCTCGAAGTCGACGCGGTCGTTTTCCAGCTTCTCGAGCGCGATCTTGCGCACCAGCGGGTGCATCGTGTAACGGCGGCCCGATAGCCGCCAGACCGACGCGGCCACCAGCTCCTCGGCGGCTTGGTCCCAGTCTTGACTGCCCAGGACGGCGGTAATCACCGCAGCGCTCGCACCATCGGGAAACACACTCAGCCGCCGGAGGAGAGCACTCGCGGATGAGCTCAGCTCCTTGAATGACAATTCTATGCACGCCTTCGCACTTTGATGCCGGTCCGGTCGAGTCGGGTCGGACGATGCAGCGATCAAGTCCGGACTGGTGCGGGCCCGCTCGAGCAGCCGGTGCAGCGGGACGAGGGCGGCGCGGGCGGCAAGCAGCTCGATCGCCAGCGGTTGACCGCCGACGGCCGTGCAGATCTCGTCGATCTCCGGCTCTCGCGCCGTGATGGTCGAACCGGCACGCGTCGCACGCTCGATGAACAGGTCCCGGGCCTCCTGGGCGAGCAGCTCTCGGACGGGGATCACGCGGCCGTGGAGTCCTGGTGGGAGTTCCCGCGTCGTCAATAGCACCCGCGCCGGGGCGCGCAGATTGGCGAGCCAGCAGATCAAAAGGGCATCATGGGCGACTGTCTCGAAGTTATCGAGGACCACGAGCGCATCACCCCGCTCGAAGTGTTCGACGACCCGCCGGTGGCATAGATCGATGTGTTCTTGTTCCATCCGGTCGCCGAAGAAGACGTGGGCGATCTGGCGGAGGCATTCGTCCCGGCCCGGTTTGAGCTCGCAGTTGATCCAGGCCGCGCCGCCGGTCAGCTCGAGAGCGGCCCGGGCGTCGTGCGCGGCCTTCAAGGCCAAGACGGTCTTGCCCATGCCTCCCTCACCCTTGAGCACCGTCACGCCGCCCGCGCGGAGGCAGCCGCGAACCTCCTCGAGCAGGTCCTCGCGGCCGATGAAAGTCACGGGAGACGGAGGCAAGTTGGTCGGCGAGACCGCGCCTTGCTTGAGCGATCCGGGCCGGCGGCCGTCGCGCAACAGCTCAAAGACCGGCACGCGACCGATGCCTTTCAGGTCGCGAAGGCCGTGCGCGTGGATCCTGAGATCGGCGAGCTGCGCGTCGCGAATCAATGCCGCCACCACCTCCGAAATCACGATCTGCCCGCCGCCGGCCAGCTCGCAGAGCCGGGCGGCGTAATCCACCTCCTGGCCGATGTAGTCATCGGGATCCGCGGGATTGGGGAGCGGCGCTCCAATGTGCAGACCGATCTTGACCTCGAGCGGACCGAGCGGAGTGGTGATCGGTTGCTCCGCAAGGCTTCGCTGCTGATCGGCGGACCACCGAACGGCTCGCACCGGATCAGCGAATACCAGAAAAAAACCGTCCCCAGTATTTTTGACCAGCCGGCCTCCCGCCACCTCGAGATCGGCCATGATGCGTCGAAAGTGTGGTGTCTCGATGGTTTCGATATAGTTCTGGTTCCGCGCTTCGCGGTCGTTGCCGGGCAGCAGTGATTTCAAGGCAGTGGAGTTGACCAGATCGGTAAAGACCATCGTCAAGAGATTGGTCGGCATGGGGCCACTCGATGAATTCCTGGTGTGAAATAGACCGTGAGCCTCGAATGGCTCGCGTTCGACGGCGAGACGAAACGACCGTTCCGGGCGGGGATCTTTCTCGATGGTTGATAGTCGACGAGTTATGCCGACGGGGTCAAGAGAGAGGGGACGCGCATGTCACCAGCCGCCGGCCGCAACCTTCTGCTCGGGATCAACGCGTTGCAGATGGAATTCGTCTCTCGGGATGGCCTGATTGCGGCGATGCACGCCTGGGTCTTGAACAAAGCCGAGGAGATCGGTGAGCTGTTCCGAAAGGTACTCGCAGGCGATATTTCTCGAAGAAAAACGAACGGACTCAGGAAAGGGGGACTCTGCGCGCGGTCCGCCGCATCCTGCGAATCAGCCAAGCACCGCCCAGTAATCCCAGGGTTGCAGAAACCAGCGCCGAGGGCTCGGGAACGCCACCCCCGCCCATGATCATGATCGTGCCGTTGTTCCGCGTGTCGATCGGGATGGGGTTTCCATTCGGGTCGACCAGGCCGGTGGCCGGGTAGTCTGTCAAGGATACTGTCACCGGTCCGCCTGGGGCCGATGAGGCGACGTCGAAGAACACCCTACCCAGACCAAGAGTTGAATTGGTACCCAAGGTCGTGGAGCCAGAGGCCGCGAGGTCCGAAGCATCCAGGGTTGTGGGGGACGGAGGGACGCTGGGAACGTAGATGTTAGGCCCAAACAGCGAATTCCCCGCAAATATATATAAGTTTGTCGACGTATTGGTGTCGGCCCCGGTAAAGCTGACGCCGCTGCCGGCAGCCACAGAAATCTCGAACGAGAACCCGGCGATATCGACGGGCACGCCGGTGTTCAGCACGTCGACTTCGAGTGTATTGCCGGATGTGCCTTTGTTGGCAGGCACGCTCTGGACCGAGACGATGATACCGGCGCGGGCGGGCAGAGCGGTGCACAGCACGAGCCCGGCAGCCGCGACGGACAGGATGCTGCGCCATGACCAAGACGCTAACGAACCGTTCATCAAGAGTCTCCTCTTTTCATCGTTGAGGCTGGGAAAACCCGAACCTGGAAGCCGGAGCGGTTCGCCCGCGCTGCGGGCTCGAGCCGAGACCGTTTACAGGTGCTTGCCGATTCGGCTACGAGCGATCTGAACGTCGGTATTGTTCACGCTGCCGTCGCCGTTCAGGTCGGCGAAGATGTTGTACGGTTGGCTGACGGCGTAGTAGATGCCAAGAACGTCCGCAATGCTGACATTTCCGTCCGCGTTGAAATCCCCATAAAGCACTTTGAAGTTCTGATTGAACGGATTGGCGAGGCTGTTACCGGCGGCGTCCTTGATGGCATCCGCCCCGGTGTTGACCGCGGTCGTCGAGAAGATGCCCTGGGTGATGGTACTGATCGTCCAGACCAGGGTGTTCGTGCCGAGACCGCGCAACCCAGTGGTGGACAGGCCGGTGAGGCTGTTGACGTCGGCCGTTGCGATTGGCTTGCTGAATACGATCTTGATGCCGGTGATCTGCCAGGGAAGATCGAATCGCGTCGAACCGATCAGGTTGTAGGTCAGGTTTAGGGTCCCGAAGACGACATCGTATTCCAATACCACCGGTGCGACCGTGTCGATCTGGATGTTTTTGTTCGCGCCGAGCGAACCCGATGCACCTGGCGCGGGAAGCGTCAGGACCGCTGCGTTGGGGTTGGTCACCGTGTCGAAGATCGTGCCGCCGTTGAGGGTCAGCGCGCCCGTGCTGGTGTAGTCAAGCTTGGGGCTGTTCTCGCCGGCGGCGACGGTGTAGGTGAACGTGAGCGTGCTGGTGCCGGTGCCGCTGCTGTAGCTGGCGGTGCCACCCGAGTTGAGCGCCAGTTTCGGGGTGCCGGTGACCACCACGGGCTTGCTCCAGCCGACGGTGATGGTGATGACCGAGCTGACCCCGTACGTGCCGTTGGCGGTGGT
>JBIOJM010000153.1:0-21643 GCA_044450785.1 Isosphaerales bacterium | reverse complement strand
TCTCGCTTCGTCCTCGACGGTCGCGGCCCCATCAACCGACGCGCATCACGGACCGCCGCCCCGCACCACGCCCCCGTTCGGCGACGGCGAATTCGGTGCGCCGAAGCGGAGTGAACGGTTACGAGAACTCCTTGCCGCGAACCTTTTGAGCGAATCGGTCCACGTTGATGACGCGGAGCCTGTGGAAGCCTCGGCCGATCAGCTCGTGCTGGTCATGCGCTTCCAATTGAAAGGAAATCGCAGTCCCCTCGGCCTGAACAAGACGGGCTCGGCAGGTGACGGTCTTTACTCTCCTGGGACCTACGGATCAATCTCGGCCACACTTTGTCCCAACGGCCAAGCATCGACGACGATGCGGGTGCACGGGCCCACTGGAAACAACCTCAAGGGTGAACCTGTCAGAACCACTTGACCGCGCAAGAGCCGCAGACCGAACTCCGCCAGGCGACCGGCCAGCCAACGTAGCGACGCACTCGGGCCTCCCATCGTCCAGGGTTCCGTCACCACGCCCATCTCCACTTCGTCGATGCGGACAGTCAGGTTCCCGACACGGATCACTTCACCGCGGCAACGTGTTTCGTATTCCGCTAGCACGAACCCGCCATGCATCCCATTGTTGGCAATTAGTTCCGTGCAAGAGGTCTTGCCATTGCGCAGAACGTAGTGGTGCAGTTCGATCACGGGGAACAACGTGTCCACGGCGTCCAGGTATTCTTTCTCCGAAAGGGGCGAACTGGGCAGATCTCTGGACAGCCGCACGGCCATTTCCCCTTCGACCGCCAAATTCGCGTAACATCCGACCGAGAGGCGCACCCCAGTCCGATGGCACTCCGAATCGTAGAGTCTGCCGAAGATCGGCTGGGCGATACCGAGCTGCTCCTGGACAGCTTGACTCGTGCAACCAATCTTGTAGCCGATTACCTTCTCACCCCGCTGCTCGCGCAGGTACGCAACCTCGCTTTGAAGAGCGTAAGCCTGCGCGATCGTCAATTCCAAAGGGCGAGCGAGTCGCAGCCCAGGCGTCCTGGCATCGTAGTCGGCCAATTGGCGGATCGCCAGGCGCTGGATCTCCTCGTTGTCCACGATTTCAATTCCTTGATCTCGATGTCCTTGAATTCCACTTCCGCTGGACCTCTGCTACTGTGCCAATACAAATCTCTGCTGCTTTTCATCGTAGGTCACTTTTTTCGCGATGCGGAGCGCTTCATTGCCCATATGGGCCGCGCGGGCCGCGGCCACCCCGACGTGGATGTCCGCGTTCGGTTCCTTGTGGTTGCGGATGCATTCCAGCCAGTTGTGTAAGTGGTGGGAGGTTCCCTTTGATCCAGCAGCTTGCGGTAGTCGTGGAACTTCGCCGTTTTGGGGCCGGCCTTGGCGGCGGCTCGGTTGCGATGGGGCGTATACACGTCCGCCACAGCCACCAGTTGAGCGCCCGCCACGGGCTTGGTCTTCCATTGGCGAATTCCTGCCTGGACCGGCTCCTGAGGTTTGGCAACCAGATGGTCCATCAATTGCGTCGCCCGGCCGCCCGTCCCGATCACGCCGATCCGGATGCGATCATTGGCTCTCGAAACATCGGCAAAGGAAGAGGCGGTCAAGTCTGAGATCATCGCGGCCGGATCTCACCGGTTTTTCCATCCACCCAGCGCAAGGCGAGGGGGGGCAGGTCAATTTTCAGCGGGAGATCAGGCCGCCCCGGCTTGAGTAACTTGGATACCGGTTTCGTCCCGCTGTTGAACAGAACGACTCCATCTGCGAATTGAGAGACAAGAACGCCGTCGGTGGCATCATCGAGGACGGGGACCAGTCCTCCATCCTCATCGCTGAGAACGCTCCCCACCTCCCGCAGCCAACCGTCCAGTTTCAGGCTGTGATCGACGCGGTAGCCCGCGGCGACGCTGGTCAGGTCCTGCTTGAAGCGAGTACCTGGGAATTCCAGCCGTCCCCTGCCGTCGACGACGGAGCCACGTCCCAAGTCGACCTTGCCCTTCTCTTGGGAACGAAGGTCGTTGAACACGTGATGGCCATCCACCGTCACGACCAGGCCCAAATCTCCTACAATGAGGGTACCGCCTGCTTCGACCCATCGACGAATCCTCGACAGGGTGCCCGCCTCCGCAACGTATCCAACCGGCCAGATCAAGGCCCGGTAGGATGCCAGCACACCATCGGCAATGAGTCGTTCGTCAACGACGTCGAAGTCCAAGGCGTCCCGAAGCCGCTCGGCGAAGGCGATGAGGCCGTCTGGGTATCCGCGATACCCGCCTGGCGGGTCTGGTCCGTTGGTGCGCGTGGGCTTGAGCGGGGAAGCCAGCCTGTGGGAGGAAGTGGAGAAGAATAGCGCGGCCCGCACCTTGGGATAGGCGCCCGACCGCCAGATTGCATCGGCTTGTCGGAAGATTTCCGGGGCGCGTGACATGTTCTCCGGGTAATCAAAATGCCAGGTCATGCCGGTCGTGAGGTCCTTGAAGAGCGACAAGGCCAGCGATTCTCGCGGCGCGTTTCCGTCGGTCGGTTCGCTGGACCGGGCGCGGAGCTTGTAGTGACGGGCGGCAGTCGCCACATGATTCGCGTTCAAGAAAGGAACGGACGGCCCCGTACCGGCGCGGATCTCCACGCCTTTCGAAGCTGCCATGGCCGTCAACCCCGAAATATCGTGTCCGTTGACAACTTTCTCGTACGGCCATCCGAAACTGAAAAGGAGCGGGGTGTCAGGGAAGTGCTTCTTGACTGTTTCCACCAGCACCCCCATTCGTTCGGTCAGCGCATCATGATACCAGTTGATGAAATCCAACCAGTAACGACCAGCGGTGTTGTCTCGCGGGTAATCCAGGGCATCGAAAGACTTGTAAGTGGTAGCCCAGGCAGCGTTGAGGCGGTCGAGCGAAGAGTAGCGGATCTTCATCGCGTGGCGAAAATGGGCTCTCGCCTCCGGCTCATCAACCCAGAACCCCTCGTGGACGTGCTTGGCGGGGAAGGCCCAATCTGCGGCTCCAGCCGGATAAGCGACCTCGCCGTAGTCATAGGGCGAGCCAATGCGAATCAGATCGATGGACTCCCCCAGCTCCGCGCGCATCTTCGCATACAATCGGTCATACGCCTCGACCGTGCGCGGAGCGAAAATGGAGAGCATCTCCGTGTCCTCGTGATGTTCGATGCAACGTGCGTGCTGGTACGCGCGTTCGTTCCGAGCCCAGCGCGGCAGGTTTTGGACCCAGCCAAAAACGATGTACTTGAAGCCGGCTTGTTTAACGGCCTTGGCGTTTTCCTTGTAGGCGCTCCAGTCCCACTGGCCCGCTTGTGGTTCGACGACTCCCCAGCCGACATAGTCTTCGAGCGCCTGCACCTGAAGAATCCGAGCCCGCGCGATGGTGGAGTCTCGCTGCAAGCCGTGGGCGGCCGTCGCTTCCCCGGGAAGTTTTTCCAGAAGGGGAGAACCCCAGGACTTAAACAGCAAGGGCACGCTCAGGTTTCCCATTGAAAAACGAATCGCACCATGGCCAGAAGCCGGCGCCTTCGCCCTAGCGTCCGCGGCCCCACCTTGGTCAGCCGGGCGGAATCCAGCCGTTTGTTGGGCGCAGGCGCTGCCCGCGAGCGACGCCAAGAGAATTCCGGCCAACAATTGATTCATTGCCATTTCTCCAATGTCGGCGCTGGCTTTTGCTCACTCCTGTCGATCTTCAAACTCGGGAGCCAGAGGCGCCACCTCGGCGCGAACCCAGGCGCGGAACGAGCGAATCCAGCGGGTCTCGCCCATGGTCGCGCTCTCGTCCAGGAATCGGCCCAGCTCGGCCAGGGGCAGCCATGGGAAACTCGGGCTCCGGTCCACGGGAGCGTATGTCCGGTCGTCCTGGAGATGTGCGACCATGATCTGGTGCCCGTCACTCCGCCAGATCTCCGAGACGCCCAGCGCGGCATAGATCCCCAGCCGGTTGAGCGCGCTGGTAGAGATTTCAACTTCGACGGCGATGTCCGGCGGCGGGTCAACTTCGAGATCGAGATCGGCCCGTCCGCGAACCGAGGGCTCGTTGGCCACCCAGTAGCACTCGTCGGGCTCGAGCCCCTTTTTTTTCAATTCCTTCTTGAACGTGGTCGAGCCGCCACTGCGGATCGGGATGTTCAATTCCTCAGTCATCGCCTCGATCATGCGCCCGATCAATGTCTTGGACCATTCGTGCCAGGGCGAGAGCGTCATGATTTCCAGGCTCCCATTGTCGTAGGTCAACCGGATGTGACGATCGCCCATGTCCTCGAGCAGCGCCTCGTAAGTGCTCCAGCGCACGCCATGGAGCAAAACATACTCGTGATCGTGGGACTGGACCGGGGGCGAGACTGTTGCGGTTGCCATGTTGATTACCCCTGGGGAAGAAAACCTCGACTCACTCAATGATACCTCCCGCCAGCCTGAATCGGAATCGAGCCCGAATCTCTGGTACCGGCCCTGTCGGTCTAGATGGTGGCCAGCGCGGTCGTCTGCTGTCGACAGGTGGTGGCGTAATGGCCACCTCGAGCGAGGAGCGCGTCCCCTGTTCGACGATGCGTCCGGCTTCGAGCACGACGAACAGGTCGGCGTTGCGGACCGAGGCGACTTTGTGCGAGACGATCACGCAGGTCCGGCGAAGGGTCAGGGAGCCTTCTTCTCCTGGGGAGTCTCGGAGTCGCCAAGCATGGCTTCGAGCTGGGTCTCGTTGTTGATCACGGCGAAGTTTTCAAAGGTTGCGGCAAACGGTTTGGCGGAAATATTGCCGGCGGACAGGCCGATCTTGACCTTGGCGGGAAGGTCGAGCTCGACTGGTGCCTGGGCCGCACGCGGCGGACTCGTGAGATTCTGGCTGTACCCACACGTCACGCGACCCTTGCGCCGGACCAGTATCAGGTAGACGGTGCCCTCGGGCACCGGCGGATAGTTTTGGTTTTCCACCTGCTTACCGTCTTTCACGACTTCGAACAGGACCTTGTGGATCGGATGCAGGTCGTTAACGTCGACGCCGGCAGTCCTTTCCAATCTGACAAAGTTGTCCTTGTCCTGGTAGAGGAGTAGTCCCGCCCCATTGAACGTGAAGGGGATGTCGTTGCCCTGGCGATCCTTTGGCAATTTCGCGCCTGGAGACCACTCTCCCGTGACTTCGACCATGGCGGCGAAGTCGCCTTCGACATCGATCAAGACCATCGGGGCGTTGTGCAGGGGCTTTTTCCGGTTGAGGCGAGTGTGGACAAACGGAGCAAGCGTCCGTACCTTGCCGCCGGGGATGTCGATCTTGACCTTCATGTTGGCTTCATCCTTGGTGAGCTTGCAGTCCTTCTCCGGGTCGACCAATTTGCCGAGCATGGAGAGGCTTTTGCGCTCGAGGGCCTTCAAGATCTTCATGATCTTGCTGGATATCATGATCGGGCCGGGCTTTTCGGGTAGGTCGATCTCCCTGGGCTTGGAGTAGACGAGCGTGCCCTGGAGATCGCGGTGCGCTGTCTGGATCAGGACCTTGCGCGCGGCGGCGCCCTGGCCGCTCAAGGCGACCTGGATACGTCCGGAGGCCATCGCCAATTTGGGGTCGCGCTGGAGCTCGACCCCCGTGGTGTTCGGGAGCGGCGGCCATTTGCCATCGCCACCGGGGCTGACGGTGCCGGCGGAGGCCGGGGCGGCGTGAACCACGACACCCTGGACCTTTCCCTTGGGATCGACGATCTGGGCCTTGATATCGAGATCGGCGCTCGTTTGTTGGATCGCCTGGACCGTCAGGTCGAGGTCACCGACTCGCCCTCCCAGGGCCCGGCGGACTTCGTCGGCCGGAACGATCAACCCGATCGTATCGACCATGGCATTTTTGGCCACGGCCACGCCGAGGAGCTTGCCGGTCTTCTCGTCAACGATCGGGCCGCCGCTGTTGCCGGGTTGAAGCGAGCCGTCAACCTGGAGTAACAAGATCTGGCCGTAATCGTCGCGCCGCAGGGCCGCGATCGAGCCTCCCGTAATGGAGACCGAAGGATTTCCCTTACTCGACGCCTCGGAGACTTTGGCCAGCGCGCCGCCGAACGGGAAGCCGCCCGCCTTGTAGGTCATCCCTTCGGTAGGCTCGACCTTGGCGAGCGGGTTGATTGGTGTTGGAGGCCGCTTCACACCTTTGACAAGTAGAAATGCCAGGTCCGTGCTCAAATCATCGGTCGTGTCGGCTGCGATGATCTGGGCGGGAAGGGCTTGCTCGTTCTGCGGGCCCTGGCCGCTGCGGAAGACGACTTCGAGTTCCGCCACGCTCCCTTTGGGAGCGTAGCGTTCGGGCACTTCGGAAAGATCAAATACCGCGACGTGCCGATTCGTCGCCACGATCACGGTGTCTCCTCCGATCACCTCGATCACGAAGCCCGTACCTGACGCGAGGGCTTTGCCCGCGACTTTGTTCTTGATGTAAACCGTCGCGTCCTTCAGCCGGCGGACAACCTCCGCGGAGTCGATGGCCGAGTTGCCTGATGATGACGAGGAGTTCACGAAGGATGTCGTGGCGACCGCCGTCGTGGCGACCGGCTGAACCGGGCTTGGCGACGAAGCATCGACCAGCACCTGACCTCCGCCACCGCCGGCGGGTGCTGGGCCGGGCCGTGTGAACACGACGACCAGGACGACGATCGCGAGCAGTGCAACCCCGCCGACTCCGAGCAGCGCGAAGAGCACGGGCGATGGCCCGGAGTGTTTCGCCGAGGCGGCGCCTGGAGGCCGGCGCACGCCCGGCTTACCAATGGGTGCCAGGGGCTGCACGCTTTCGAGGTCTCCAAACGCAGCGTTCTGGGCCGCGGCCGGCCGCCGCGGGCCAGCACCTGGGGCAGGCCGCTTGGCCGTGCCGGGGCTCGACTGGCTCGCCGCCTTGACGTCGAAAGTCTGTCCACAATTGGGGCAACGGATCCGGGCGGCCTGAGCTCCGTCCGGAACGGATCCCTTGGACTGGCATGAAGGGCAGATCACAACCTTGGCCACGGCGCCCTCCTGTGGAGTATCCGGATTGGTGAAGGATGACGGGAGACGAGTGCACGATCGATCCGCGCCGATCGCGTCGCAACGCGCGGATCACCTCCTTGTCAACGGCTTCAATCCATTTCAGCGATACCGGCTGGCGGATTCAAGCAATAAAACCGTCAGCGGCAAAGAATTCGAGCAAATTCCTCGATCTTCAATCCGCGAGGGACATCAATTCCATGGCGTCGTGGGTCTGATCGTCCGAGTGCGGGGCTCCGGACGAGCCTCGTCTTTTACCCGCGAAACTTGGTCTTGGGCATGGACTCCACGAACTGATGGATCGTGTGCATGATGTTATAGGCTGACAGTTCGCAGAGCAGATGCGTGAGCTGTTCGTGAAGCTCATCGTTCAACTCCGGCTCGATGGTCTTCATCAGGGCCACGACCCGAGCCTCCTGCGTTTTCAGCTCGTGGGGCTCGATCCGGCCGTCGGCCATCGCGTCCAGGAAGGACCCGAGTCGCTGGACATATTGATCGATCAACGGCGTGTCGGTCTTCTCGTCCAGCCAGTGGGTGCGATTGGTCCCTTTGCTTTCCTGCTTGGTGCTCATGGTTGCAGCCTCGATGAGTTTGCTGGTTCGTTTCATTCCTCGATCAGTCGACGGATCACGGCCATACGTTCCTGGAGCTTGGCGCGACCGTCAAGCGGGGCGACGAGCGACCGCCATGGCTCCGGCAGGAACGACATCGACGTGCACTCGAGCACGGCGGCGAGCTCCTGTCTCTCTTTTTCCAAACCCTGAGCGGAGGGGATGAAATCGCTCAAGGCCGCTTCGAGATCATCGCGCGCGATCTCCTCGCGGCCGTGAGTGAGGGCGCGGCGCTTGGCCGCGAGCACGATGCTCTCGATGTCGGACCCTGAGAGACCTCGGCCGGCGAGCTGGGCGGGAAGGGCGCCCTCGGCCAGGCTCGTCTTGTTCTTCTTGGCCATCACCTTGATCATGAAGTGGATCTCGGCGTCGTCGGCCGGGGCAAAGAGCGGCAAATGAACCTCGGCCCGCCCCTGCCGTTTCAAGTCGATCGGCAGCAGGTCGGGACGGCTGGTCAGCAGCATCCAGATCAGCTTGCCGCGGTAGCGCGTGTCGCCCATCTGAGCAGCGATCATCGAGAAAACCCGGCTCGACGTGCCCGAATCACCGCCGGCTTCGCGGTTGCCCAGCGCCGCGTCGGCCTCGTCGATCACCACGACGACCGGCCCCATGGCCCGCAGCACGTTCAAGATTTGCTCGAGGTTGCCCTCGGTCTCGCCCACGTACTTGGACCGGAAGTTGCGGAGCTTGACGCAGGGCATGCCGACCGAGCCGGCCAGGCATTCGGCCAGATAGGTCTTGCCCGTGCCGACGGGCCCGCAGATGAGATAGCCCATCGGCGCCGCGTCGAGCCGGCCCTTGGCCAGGAGGGCCGCGTCGTCTGTCAGCCGCTGTTTGACCGCGTCGTTGCCGACGAAGTCGTCGAGCGTATGGGGGGGCTCGACAAATTCGACCAACCCCCGCGCCTGCCGCTCGATCAACCCTTTCTTCAAGCGCCTGAGGGCCTGGCCGTCGAGCTTCTCGCCCGATTGGGAAGCCCGGGCCAGCAGCCGCTCGAGGTTCACCAGGTTCAGCCCGGCGGTCAGTTCGGACAGTTGCTTCGGGCCAAAGTCGGTCAGGTTGCCCAGCTTGCCATCCTGGTCGTCATACCAGGTTGCGAACTCCTCGCGTGCGGCGTCGTCCGGCATTGCCACGTCGAGGGTCGCGACGTGGGCGCTGCCGATCAGCCGTTCGTTGATCTCAACCAGCCGGTCGCACAGGAGGCAAACGGCGATGTTATGCCGCTTGATGTACGGGTTTTGTGCCCATGTCAAGAGCCGCACCAGCCGCGCGCCCTGAGCTGCGGCCATCTGGCTCAGCTCGGCCGAAGGGACGAGGTATTGTGCGTAGTCCAGGATGATGCCGAGTCTGATCCGCTTGGCGGGATCCTCTTCCATGAGGATGTGCTGGATGAGCTTATCCAGCAGGGCGAGGATCGTGTCGGGATCGCGCGGCCAGGCTTTCGGCTCGCCGATGCGGTCGCTCAAGAGGACGGCCATGCGCCGCAATCGGTCGGCATCGCCGCCCGCCGCGATCCGCAGGCCCTGGCTCAAGTCGTGCTGCAGCACAACATCCCAGTTGCCGAAGAGTTGTGTCGCGAGGAACTCGTTAATGCTGCCGTAGGCCGAGCGACCCTCATGTTCCTGCCGGGTCAGGTCATGCATGTTGCCGTGCAGCACGAAGACGCAGGTCGTCCCCGCGAAATACTGGTCTTCGAATTCGCGAGCCCAGCTTGGAAACCAAGGGACGACCGCGCGGGCGCCCTCGGCGGGCGGCCAGGCGGGCACGGCGGGCTCACGGGTTGAAGTCGTCGTCGCCACGGACTCCGCTCCCTTCGATGGATCCACGACTTTGCGCGGCTCAAATATCGGGGAGCGGTGGCAGCGTCTTCGTTGCCGGTCCCAGTTCCTTGGTCGATTGCGCCGCCTTGATCGTCTCCGGGGTTGCCAGGCCCTGTGAAACCTCGAATTCCCGCAGCGCGTCGTTGGCGAGTGCATTCTCGAAAGCCACTTCGTGCTTGATTTCATCCAGGCCCTCGCCGGACATGTCGGCCGCGACGCGGACTTTGGCGCGATTCTTGTCGATCTGGTCCTGAAGGATCTGCTCGGCCTGTCCGAAGTCGGTCGTGACGTCGAAATGGAACTGGTTGGCGAGTGCGGCCATTTCCGACTCCGCCCGGCTCATCTTCAGCTCGGCGTCGTATTTGGAGATCTTTTGCTTGACTTCGTCGAGCTTCTTGACGGCGTGCTGGATCTTCATCAGGTTGTTTTGATAGGCCGTTTCGTGGATGGCCAGTTGTTTTTCGTTCTCCGCCTGATCGTCCTTGGCCCGTTTCAGGTCGAGCGCGAATCTGGCCGCCGTATCGCGGTCGCCCGCGTTCAAGTAGGCCTTGATCTTTGCCTCCAGCATGGCGACCCGCTTGTTCTGGTCGTTGACTTGCCGTGTGACGCGCTCGACCAGCGCGCGGTACTGCGCCAGCCCCTCGCGGCCTTCCTTGATCTGGTCGATCGACCGGTCGTACTCGTACTGCATCTCGGCGATTGGGTCGTAGCCGCGGATCAAATTGGCCAGCTTGTTGAACTGCGCCGCGATGGCCTTCCAGAGTTTGCCGAAGATCATGGTTGCACTCGCCTGACGTGATGACGGATGGGACATTTCCTCGCAGAAGCGAAGCCATCCTAGCCGACCGCAACCGCTGTTTCCACTGGGGAGCACTCAACTACCAGCTTCCCTGGCCGGTGTCGCTGGACCAGGAGCCGACGGCCGTGGCCGGGCCCGGGTCAGGGGGAGGCGGCGCTGACGCGGCATTTTCGAGGATCGTGGCCGCGGCGGCGGCGGCGGCCACGGCGCCGACGCTAACGCCGTTCCACTGCGGCGCCGCCATTTGTGCCGCGCGGCGCCGTTCCTCCGCCTGCTCCGCCGCCTGCTGGGCCATGGCTTGCTGCTGCGCGGCATAGTAGACCTGCCGTGCCGCCTGGATCGCCGCGCCCGCGCACTGGATCGACTGCTCGTAATTCTGGGTTTGCAGGAGCTGCTGTGCCTGGAAGACCTGGGACTCGGGGGCGGAAGTTTCGACCAAGAAACCCATGGAGGAATAGCCCCGGGCCTGCTGGATGGACTGAGCCGCCTCGTTGATCACGGATTGGGCTTGAGTGGCCAGACGGATGTCCTCGCGGGCCAACTGTTCGGAGCGGTCCAGGTCGGCGGCGGCCCCGCGCAGTTGTTCGAGCAGACCGGCGGACGCGCCGCGCGGCTCCGCGAGCTGGAGCCCGATCCGGTCCAGTGCGTCGGCGGCCGCTTGATAATTCTGGTTGGCCGCCAATCGATCCTCCTGGTGACTGGCGAGCAAGGCATAGACGCGGCTGGCCGTCTGCCGGACCTGGTCGAATTCCCGGGTCAGCTCCTCGTGATGCTTGACGTCATCCTGAGCCTGCGAATGGGCGATCGAGACTTCCTCGATCACCGCCACCAGGCTCTGGCGCAGGGCGGGCCAGTCGGGGCGCGATTCGCCGGATCGCGCGGTGATTTCCGCCCTGGTCCGACGCGCGGACGCGAGGTTGTTGCGAGCCGCGTCACCGACGATGGGATCGTACTGCCGGATGTATTGCTCGGCCTGGCGCTCGCTGGCCGCGAGTTGCTCGGTGAGCTTGCGGCACTCGTTGCGGACGTCGATCAAGGCGTTCAGTTGCTCGCCCAAGCCGGACATCAGGCGGAGCACGATCTGTTGTTGGCGCGCCAACTCTTCGAGCAGACGGGCTCCGTTCACGTATTCTTGTCTCGTGCTCGTCGCGGCGGCGGCGGCGTCCTGGGCTTGGCGGTCGAAGGTCGCCAGGAGCGTGCGGGCCTGGTCCAGATTTCGCGCCACGGCTTGCCAGGACGACCGCGCGAACTCACGTTCCAGGTCGTTCTGATACGACTCGGCCTGGGGCAATGCCGTGCGAAGCCGCTCCGTTTCTCGCACGCGAGCCGGCTGGTCTCGCTCGCAGAACGCCCTGGCCTTCTGGACTTTCTCGATCGTGGCCTGGGCCTCCTGGACCATCGACCGGGCCTCATCCAGCTTCTGGGCGCCGGCGTCCGGATCGCCGGCTTTGAGCGCGGTCAACGTCTCGGAATGAGCCGCGTCGCCCTGGCCGAGGGCGTGATCCGGGTTTCCTCCGTCCTCGACGAGCTTCAGCCCTTGCGCCCGGTGACCGGCCGCCTGGCGCTTGATCGACTCCAGCGAAGTCTTGACCTGCCGCGCATCCTGAGAGAGAGACGCGACGCGTTCGATCCGGCTCAGCAGACTCTCGGTCCGAGACTTGAGCTGTTCCAACAGGGTCTTGGTTCCGAGCGGGTCGGGGGCCAAGAGGGAGCTCGCCTGCGTCGTACCGGCGTCGACCGCGGCCAGTTCCTCCTGATAAGGCGACGTGGGCAGATCGACCTTCTTGACCGTCTCGAGCGCCGCATCGAGCTTGGGCCGAGCCGCGGCGATCGCTTCGAGGACCACCTTGGCCGCCTGGTGTGCCTGGTCGAAGCGGTCCACGTCGGTTGCGATGGCCTGGGTCTGGTTCTCGATCTCCTGGAACGATCCTTGCCGATTGATCAACTCCTCCGCCTCGCCCAGGGTCTTCTGGGACAGAAGCGAGCCCGAGCGCGCCGCCAGTTTCTCAACCTTGTCGAGCACTTCCATGACTTGCAGCCAGCCGTCCCAGAGCTTGCCTACTTTCTCGTCGACCGTGTTGTAGAGGTCCAGCGTCTGGCCCGACATCGCCCGGCTGAAGTCCGGGGCGGTGGGCAAGAGCTTGAGTCGCTCCTTGAGCCCATCGAGCCGATCCATGACGACGACGGCCTGCGACTTGATCTCCTTCAGCCGGGCGGCAACGCGATTCCTGGTACGACGGTGCGCCATCCACATCCATCCGAGGCCGATCAACCCGATCGCCAGGACCAGCACGCCCAGGACGATCGCCGGCGACCAGGCGGCCTTTGTTTCCTGGAGCGGTGCGGGGGTGACTGGAACCACGCTCCGATTTGACTCCGCGGGTTGAACAGTCGAAACCGCCGGCGATTCGGCCGAGACCTTGGGTGAGGTTTTCGATGAGTTGGGAGATGCCGTCGTGGCTTTCTGCGAACCCGAGGCAGCGCCCTTGACGGGGACAGGAGCGGTCTGACTGTCCCGCGCCGCGATCCAGTTGTTGGTCGCGTCCAGGAGTGCGGCGATCGCCTCGGGATACTTTTCGTCCTTCGCGAGGGGGATGAAGGCAGCCGGGATCAGTTCGCGCTCGACCGTGGCGGCGTGCAGTCCGAACCGATTGCGAAGCGCCGCGCCGGCGTGAATCGCGACCTGCCGGTTATTCAGGGCCACCACGATGACCACGGACCGTTCCGCATCGAACGATCGTCCTTGCTTTGATGCCTGCGTCCGCCAGACATCGAACAGGTCTTCGCTGTACTGAAACGTCGCCGATTGCCCACGTCCGGTGGACTTGACCACCACCACGTAATACGATTGGGGCGACGACCGCTCCAGCCGTTTGATCTGGCCGGCCAGTCCGTCGTAGCGATCGGGCACTCCGGCCACGTAGACCCGCTGGTCAGAGAGGGGTGGAAAGGGGGTCTTCTCCTGGGCAAGAGCCGCTGAGCCCATCGAAAGAACCACGCCGGCGATAACGGCCGGCCGCCCGAACCGCAACAAGGAGGTTAACATCACGTGTGCTCGATTACGATCCCGCCAGCAAGAAATGGCCGTCCTGGTCGATCACGTTTCCGCTTTCGTTCAGACGACCTCGACGATCCGTGATGATATCACGGCCGTGATGAGCCTGCTACCATGGACGATTTCCGCTTCGGTTCCGAGAGGGTGGGGGTCGAACGGTGGTGCTTCAGATCCGGCGAATTGACAGCTCGACTGAAGACGCGCGGCAGGCGATCGCCGCGCTCCGGCGCGAGCTGAGTCCCGAAGGGAACGTGGTCAGCCCCGAGGGGAGAGCGCGAACGATCGCGGCGTTCGGCGAGCCGCTGGCGCCGCGGCAGGTCGTCGAGCGGGTCTGCGCCGATGTGGCCGCGCGGGGGCTCGACGCCGTGCTCGACTACTCGCGGCGGATCGACGGCGTGACGCTCGAGGCCGGGCAGGTCCGGGTCTCGCGAGAGGAACTAAGCGAGGCTCATCAAGGGGCCGATCCGGCCTATCTTGCCACCATTGCTCGCGTCCGCGGCAACATCCTGGCCTACCAGGAGGCGATTCGGCATCGCGACGTGATCCTGGAGCGGGGCCCCGGCATCGAGCTGGGCTTGCTGTATCGTCCGCTGCGCCGGGTGGGTGTCTGCATCCCAGGCGGGGCGGCGGCCTATCCCTCGAGCTTGCTGATGACGGTCGTGCCGGCGCAGGCGGCGGGCGTCGGCGAGATTGCCGTGGTGGTCCCGCCGTCGCCGTTTGGAGGCTTCAACACCGACATCCTGGCCGCCTGCCACGCGCTGGGCGTGACGGAGGTCTACCGGATCGGCGGTGCCCAGGGGGTTGCGTCGCTGGCGTATGGATTGGCTGCGATCGGACTCGAGCCCGTGGACAAGATCGTCGGGCCGGGCAACCTCTTCGTCGCGCTGGCCAAGCGGCACGTCTATGGCACGGTCGACATCGACAGCATCGCCGGACCGAGCGAGGTTGTCGTGATCACCGACCGTTCGGCCGTGCCACGGTTCGTGGCCGCGGACCTGATCAGCCAGGCGGAGCACTCACCCGGCGCGAGCATCCTCTTGACGTGGGAGCGGGGGCTGATCGACGAGGTGACGCTGGCCGTGGAGGATCAACTGTCGCGACTGAGCCGCGGCGGCCTGGCTCGCGACAGCCTGGAGCGGTTCGGGGCGATGATTCTCGTTCGAGACGAGGACGAGGCGGTCACGATCGCGAACCTGATCGCGCCGGAGCACTTGCACGTATCCACGGGCGACCCGAAGCGGCTTCTGCCGCGTCTGACCAATGCGGGCGCGATTTTCCTGGGCCATTTCACCCCGGTGGCCGCGGGCGATTACGCGGCGGGCCCATCGCACGTGCTGCCGACCGGTGGGACCGCGCGGTGGGGATCAGGACTTTCGGCGAACGACTTCCTGAAGCGGTCGAGCCTGATCGCGCTGTCGCGCGACGGGCTCGCCGCGCTGGCACCGGACATCCGTCTGCTCGCCGACAAGGAGGGGCTCTCCGGCCACCGCCTGAGCGTCGATCTCCGGCTCGCTGACGGCCTGGAACAAGGACTGACGCCATGACCGACGCCGCAGGCGCAGCGCCGGCCCCGTCGCCGGGGAACATCGATCCGCCCGGCGCGCCCGGGTTCTCGATCCGGGCGGCGCGTCCCGAGGATGCCGAGATCCTGGTGAACCTGGTGCACGAGCTGGCCGTCTATGAAAAGCTGGAACAACACGCGCGGGCGACGCCTGACGACTTCCGGCGCCACCTGTTCGGCCCCCGGCCCGCCGCCCGAGCGATCCTGGCCGAAGTGGGAGGCGAGCCGGTTGGCTTCGCCCTCTGGTTTGCCACGTTCTCGACGTTCCGCGGCCAGCCGGGGCTGTATCTCGAGGATCTCTTCGTGAAGCCAGGTCACCGTGGCCGCGGGATCGGCAAAGGGCTACTGGCCGCCCTGGCCAGGCTTGCCGTCCAGGAGGGCTGTTGCCGGCTGGAATGGTCGGTGCTGGACTGGAACGCGGCCGCGATCGGATTCTACCGCGCCCTCGGGGCACGACCGATGGATGAATGGACAGTCTATCGGCTCGATGGCGAGGCGTTGCGAGGGCTGGCTGCGCTCTCGCCGGATTGGTGAGTTTTTACGGACTGATTGAGAGAACCCTCGGACTGGTCCGTACTTCACTCTGGCTTTGATTCGGCTCGATGCCTTGCTACAGTGAGGGAGGTCCAGGGAGGCTGTGCTCGTGGCATCATCTTTTATTCAAAGTGACTGGGTATTTTCCGTGACCTTGCCCGGAAAGAGTGGCCCCTGCGGAGCAGATCGAGCATACTGACCCGACGCGCCAGCTTTGAAGTTGCACTTTTCTTGATTTCGCCCCGAAGGGGAAGCGACATGCCAGCCCAGGGCAACGCCCTGGGATCTGGAAAACGTGATGACTCGTGCCCTGAAAGGGCGGAACATGGTGTTCAATCCCGGCGGTACCGCTCTTCCTTTTCTATTGAGGCAGTGAGCCTGTCCTTGTTACGCCCTTTCAGGGCTCGTCTGATTCGTGTCGTCTGTCTGTTCCCAGGGCGTTGCCCTGGGCTGATATGTTACGGCCCCTACGGGGCGAACTCCAAAAAGCGCAACTTCAAAACGCACCAGCGAGGGATCTTCAACCCGTTCAGAATAATTATAGAGCCTCGCTGGCGCGCCGGGTTGGTGTCGGAGCCGTTCCGTCCGGCGACAGATTCACCAAACATCGAAAACAAATTGTCGACGCGCCGCCCGTAAGGGCCTATTGATCT
Source organism: Isosphaerales bacterium (assembly GCA_044450785.1). Classification (GTDB taxonomy): domain Bacteria; phylum Planctomycetota; class Planctomycetia; order Isosphaerales; family Isosphaeraceae; genus JBIOJM01. The sequence goes on along the minus strand of JBIOJM010000153.1, from coordinate 5,628 downwards.
TGATCCGGGGCATGAAGTGGAATTGCACGTCAGCAATCTGGGCAGGATCAAAGAGGCCAAGTTAGATATCAGGCCCCTGACGGTCTTCATCGGACCCAATCACACCAACAAGACCTGGACCGCTTATTCGCTTTATGGCATTGCCCGTGATCTTGCGCAGATTGAGTTCTCAACTCGCCAACCGGATCTCGGTCAACGCCGTCTCGGTTCTTTACCCTCCGCGCATTTGCAATCCAGGGTTGATATCGCCGCCGATCAGCTCTTTCGCCTCCTCACCAAGGCACCTTCCGTCGAAAGGAAGGCACGAATAACCAGAGAAGAGGCGATAGGAGGGGTCTCTGCTTCTGACTTGACTCCGAGTCATTCAGGGAAAGATCGATTTTGAGAATAACGAGCAAATGAGTTCGAGTCCTGGTGCGCAAGGCGTCTTCAGCTATTCTACAAACGAAGGGGTCGAGTTGGCGATGCAGACGTCGGCATCGATGGTGCGGGCTCTGGCAGGGTTGGATGTTTACCTGAAGCTCTTTTGCGATCGCGGTGGCCTGCTGGTAATCGACGAACCCGAGATGAACGCCCATCCGGAGGCACAACTCAAGATCATCGAGTTCTTGGCGTTAATGGCACACCACGGAGTCGTTGTGGTTCTGACGACGCACAGTCCTTATATCGTGGATCATCTGAGCAACCTCATGCAAGCTTCGCAGTTAGGGGAAAGAGCTAAACAAGCCATCGCCCCAAAATTCAAGCTTGGGATGCACGAGGCGTTCTTGTCGCCTGATGAGGTCTCGGTCTACCTCTTCAACGAGTCGGGCGTGGTCGAGAACATTCTCGACCGAGAACAAGGGATCATCGACCTGACCAGCTTCAGTGGTCCGACAGAATATGTGGCCAACCTGGTCAATGCGATTTGGAAGCGCAGCGGACCAAGACGTTTGCGAGACCGTGGAACAGGGCGATGCCGTTTAATCACTTGTATTTCGGGACAACCAAGGGGAGTCGTCCGTGCCCGGTCAGGGAGTTGATCGGCGATCTTTCACGCCCGCAGCGGGACCCTATCCGATGAGCCGCTTCGTACGACCGAACATCGCGCGGATGGCGGGCTATCTGCCCGGCGAGCAGCCCCAGGGCGGTGGATTCATCAAGCTCAATACGAACGAGAATCCCTATCCGCCGTCGCCGCGGGTCAAGGCGGCGCTCGTCGAGGCCGTCAATGACCGGCTCCGGCTCTATCCCGACCCGTTGTCCACCGAGTTTTGCAAGGTCGCGGCGCGGTTGCACGGCGTCGAGCCCGAGATGGTCATGGCCGGCAACGGCTCGGACGACCTCTTGACGATCCTGACACGTGCGTTCATCGGTCCGGGCGACCCGGCAGCCTTTCCTTCCCCGAGCTACTTGCTCTATGCGACCCTGATCGCGCTCCAGGACGGGCGTTCCGTGGTCATCCCGTACTCGAGCGACTGGACGCTCGACCCGAGCGCGCTGCAGATCCCTGGGCTCAAGCTGTTCTGGCTGGCCAATCCGGACAGTCCCTCGGGGACCGCTCTCACTCGCGAGCAGATCGCCCTGCTGGCCGGGACGCTCGAGTGCCCCATGGTCGTCGACGAGGCCTATGCCGATTTCGCCGATTCGCGCTGCCATGCCATGCCCCTGATCGCGGACCATCCCAACGTGATCGTCACGCGATCGTTCAGCAAGGGGTATAGCCTGGCGGGAATCCGTCTGGGGTATTTGGTCGCCCGGCCCGAGATCATCGCGCACTTGATCAAGGTCAAGGACTCGTACAACTGCGACATGTTGAGCCAGGTTGCGGGAGTCGCCGGTCTGCTGGATCAAGATTACCTGATGCAGACGCGGTCGAAGATCCTGGCGACTCGGAGCAGGTTGACCGGCGCCCTGCGTTCGATGGGCTACACGGTCCCTGACAGCCAGTCCAACTTCGTCTGGGCGACCGGCGGTCCACCGGCGCGGGAGACCTTCCAGAGACTCAAGGATCGCAAGATCCTGGTTCGCTACATGAGCTATCCCGGCTATCCCGACGGGCTGCGGATCAGCATCGGGACCGACGCGGAAATCGACGGGCTCCTGGAGAATCTCGACCAGGTGAATTGAGCGGCGGGTTCCGTTTTGCGTTACAATCGGCGGCGTGCGGCCCGGGGGACGGCCGCGTCCGGTCCGTTCGTCATCGTCCGAGCTGGAATCAGCCTATTTTCCGCGAGTTGCCCCAAGGACCTACGATTTTGAGCACTCCCCAACGTACCGCCGAGATTGTGCGCACGACTCGGGAGACCGATATCCGCCTGAGGCTCGACCTGGACGGCCAGGGGCGGGCCGAGGTCGCGACGGGAATCGGGTTTCTCGACCACATGCTCGAGTTATTCGCTCGCCATGCCCTGGTGGACCTGACGGTCGCCTGCACAGGCGACCTGCACGTCGACGGGCATCACACGACCGAGGACGTGGGGATCTGCCTGGGCCAGGCGATCGATCGCGCGCTCGGCGACCGGGCTGGGATTCGCCGCTACGGCCATGCCGTGCTGCCGATGGATGAATCGCTGGTCACGAGCGCGGTCGACCTGGGAGGGCGTGCCTACTGGGTCTGGAACGTGGTGCTGCCGTCGCCCAAGATCGGTACGTTCGACAGCGAGCTGGTCGCCGATTTCTGGCAGGCCGTGTGCACCCAAGGGCGGATGAACCTGCACGTCATTCTGCACCACGGCCGTAACACCCACCACGTCAGCGAGGCGGTCTTCAAGGCGACGGCACGCGCTCTCCGGGCCGCGTTCGAGCTCGACCCGAGGTGTACCGGGGTCCCGTCGACCAAGGGAACACTCTGATCAACGGTCCTTGGTCCTTAGTCCTTGGTCCTTGTGCACCGGGGGTCCCCTCGGCCAAGGGAACACAGTGAGCCGGCTCTGCTCCATCGAGCCTTTTTCTTCGATCCAACGTGCCTCCCAAGAGGACCAGGTCTCTCTCATGGCAAACCCGACGAAACACTCGCGGCTCAGCCTGATCGTCAACACCGCCCTGGTCGCGCTGGCGTTTGGTCTCTTGGGGCTGGTGATTTGGCGGAACGGCGACGAGATCCGCAAGGTCTTCAGCCGGCGGCTTGACCTGGGTCTGCTCGGGTGGGCGCTGGCGGTGTACCTCACCGGCATGGTTGGCACGTTCGTCCGCTGGTTTTTCCTGGTCCGGGTGATCGAGCCGAAATTCCCTTTCCGCTCGACAATGCTGCTGGGTTCGATCGGGATGGTGTTCAACCTGGTGATTCCGGGTGCTGTCGGGGGCGATTTGATCAAGGCGGCTTACCTGGTCCGGATGCGGATCAGGAAGACGCAGGCGATCGCCTCGATGGTGATCGACCGGATCCTCGGTCTGCTCGCGTTGTTCGTGCTGGCGGCGATCGCCGGCGGGTTCGCCTGGCGCCTGGCTCAGGGTGATGTGCGCAAGCTGATCGTGGCAGCCTGGCTGGCGGTGATCATGGGCGTGCTGGTCCTGGCGGCGATCTTCGCCCAGGTGCTTTCCCGGCTCTTCCCTCGGTTCAAGCCCGGGCACTCCCGGTTGGGCCTGGTCGTCGCCGAGCTACGCGAGATGTCCACGACGTACCGGGGCCGCCTGGATGTCATCCTCGGCTGCCTCTCGCTCTCCGTCTTCATTCACGCACTGAACGTCGTGGCGTTCTACCTGGTCGGACTGATGCTCTTCCCCGTCATGAAGACAACGCTCGCCCAGCACTTCCTGATGGTTCCCTTGACTCTGTTCACCATGGTCGTACCCCTCCCGTTCGGCGCTTTGGGGCTCAGCGAGGGAGTAAGCGAGCAGCTCTTCAAGCTGGTGGGGCACCCCAACGGGGCCCTGGCGATGATGGGCTTTCGCGTCTTGATGTATGGCGGCGGCTTATGTGGCGCCTGCGTCTACATGGCGAAGCTGAAAGAGGTCCGCGGCTTGACGGCGTCGGCACGGCACATCGAGGACGAACTGCTTGAAGGCGAGCTGGAGGAGGAAGACCTGGCGTCAGCGTGAACGAGCGCGACCGAAATGGTGATATCGAGGCGAAGCGTCGATCAGGTTTCCTCGAGAAGGAAAGCCGGCGCCGGTCTTCCGGGTCAAATCTCGCCACGATTCGCGAGGGTGATCTGTCGCGATCGGACGCGCCGGACCTTATCATGAGTTTCTTGTGGCCGGTCGAAAACGGATCCGCAGCGTGTTGCACTTGGTTGTCGAAGCAGAGGAAAATATGCGACGTCACGTGATCAGATTCGCTGGGACTGCATGCCTGATTGGATTAACTGTGGGTGCTGCACCGGACTCTGGCTTGAAGACGGCGCTCGAGAGCATCAAACCGGGCCAGGTCCTGGATCACATCAAGGTCCTCGCCTCGGACGATTTTGAAGGGCGAGGGCCGGGAACGCCGGGAGAGGAGAAGACGGTCGCCTACTTGACGGGGCAGTTCCAGAAGATGGGGCTGAAGCCGGGGAACCCGGACGGCACGTTTTTTCAGGTTGTCCCGCTGGTCGGGTTTCAGGCCAAGAAGGTCGAAGGGTCGTTTCGCGTGGGGGATCGCGCGATCGGGCTCTCATTCCTCAACGACTTCGTGGCCGTCTCGCGCCGGATGGCCGAGGAAGTCAAGGTGGGCGACTCGGACGTCGTCTTCGTGGGCTACGGCGTCGTCGCCCCGGAATATGGCTGGGACGACTACAAGGGGCTGGACGTGCGCGGGAAGACGTTGATCATGCTGGTCAACGATCCTCCGGTCACCGACCCCACGGATTCTTCGAAGTTGGATCCGGCCTTTTTCAAGGGTCGGGAGATGACGTATTACGGGCGCTGGACCTACAAGTATGAAATCGCCTCGGAGAAGGGAGCGGCGGCCGCGATCCTGGTGCATGAGACCGTCCCGGCGGGTTATCCCTTTGAGGTCGTGAAGGGGAGCTGGGGCCGAGAGAACTTCGACATCGCCCAGCCGGAAGGCAGCCAGGCATCGAACCGAGTGGCGATCGAGGGATGGATCAGCCTCGACAAGGCAAAGGAGCTGTTCCAGGCGTGCGGACGGGACTTTCAGGCGTTCAAGCAGGCCGCCGCGCGCCCCGATTTTCGGCCGGCGGCGCTCGGCTGCAGCGCGAAGTTCGCGGTCACGAACACGCTGCGCGAGGTCAAGTCGCGCAACGTGGTCGCCAGGCTCGAGGGGTCTGATCCGGCACTCAAGAACGAGACGGTGATCTACACGGCGCACTGGGATCACCTGGGGCGCGATTCGTCCGTCGCAGGCGACCAGATCTTCAACGGAGCCGCGGACAACGCCTCGGGTGTCGCCGGGGTGCTCGAGATCGCCCGCGCGCTGGCGCAGGTCAAGCCATCCCCCAAGCGATCGATCGTGTTCCTGGCCGTCACCGCCGAGGAAAAAGGACTGCTGGGCGCCAAGTACTACGCGACCCATCCCCTCTACCCACTGGAGCGCACCCTCGCCGACATCAACCTCGACGTGATCAATCTCTGGGGGCCGACCGACGACATCATCAGCATCGGCATGGGGCACTCGACGCTCGACGACCTCCTTGTCCAGATCGCCAAGGAGCAGGGCCGCACGGTCGCTCCCGACGCGGACCCGGAGAAAGGGTATTACTTCCGGTC
>JBIOJM010000152.1:0-21794 GCA_044450785.1 Isosphaerales bacterium | reverse complement strand
GCTCACCTCCCTACGTACCTTTCAATTCCACATGCACCTACTCAGTGCATGCTTGGTTGGCAAACCCAACCAATCGCGCTTCGAGTCAACCCGCCGACGGAGCGAGGAGACTCGGAACACGGGACGAGATCAGACTGCCAGTGGAGAGCATTGTTGCTCTTCACTCAATTCTGACACATGGCTCATGTCTGTCAAATGTGTTGATTATTATCAACGTTCAGATGTCGATACTCTGATCGCACTAATTGACCGCGCACGCGACGCACGCGATGCCTTGACCGATTGACCGACCATAGCGTCCAGGTTGCTCCGCGCGTCAACCTGGAGCGATGTAGACATGGTCTAGTGTCGAACCGACAAGCAGGCTTGCTAGGGCGCACAGGGGGATAGATGCAAGCAAAAACTAGGACTTTGGTTGACCCTGGAGTGATACCGTACGGTAGTGGGTGGTGTAACGCGATGCAGCGTAAGGGCGTGTGGCGACAAGGGGGAAGGCCCCCATCGCGGCTGTGTCAGTGATAACCTTCGCCACTTGGAATTTCACCCCTCCCTAGGGCCTGGACAAACTGGACATTCCTGACAACTCAACGTATTTCACTGTCCATCTTGTCTACGTAATGGTGGGGCGGTGACCCATGCCACAGCAGCATTCTCCTCGCGACGTGTAGTAGGTTCGCCTGACGCTTTCGAGCCCTGGGGCCAGGTCCTCCCGCAGCTCGCCCAGTGCGTGACGTCGTCGATCCTGCGACCTGCCGGGACCCGCGCGATCGAACTCAACGAGAGTATCCGTCGTGTACGACTGAGAAGTTCGACCTACCCTTGACCGGGCGATTGCCTGCTCAAGCGGCCTGGCCGTGGTCAGCACCGCAGCCTGCGGCGGGCGACTCAGCGGTGGCCCGGCCCGCGACGGCGGTCTTCACCCGCGTTGTCCGCGCGCCAGTACCGACCGCGGACACGCCGTCACGCCACAGCCCGTTACACTGTCAACTCGCGCGCGAAATCGTCGCGCGCCGGGCACGTCGGGCGCGCCCGCCATGCGAGCACCGTCGTCCCAGCCGCGACTGGCGCTCCCCTAGAGCTCAAAACTGGCGCTGAAGTCTCGCTCGGCTTCACTTTTCGACGGACGGGTACTTCTCGCTTACATGGGGCCGTTCGAGAAAACGTTTGAATCTCGTGGAGTTAGCAAGCTGATCTGCCGAATTCGGGCACGTTTTTCAAAACGGTGGGTAGTTTACTATTGTTGGCTAATCGAAGGAACGATGGAACCGGCGGCCGAGTTAGCAAGCTGACTCGGCAACCATGGACAAAGGGAGTTGATCATCATGTTGTACGAACGTGAGGACTGGACACTGTTTAGGAACCTGGAAACTTTGAGTCAGAAGGCCGGGGTCCCTCTGAAGAAACTGCCGGCAGTGGTGGCCAAGGAATTGACAGACAATGCCCTCGATGCAGGGGCGAAGTGCGAGGTCGGGCTGTTGGAGGGCAACGGCTTCTGGGTCGAGGACAACGGGGAAGGGATCGACGGGACCGATGAGGAGATCGCTGAACTGTTCTCCATCAATCGGACCCTGAAGTCTTCAAAGCTCGTGCGTTTGCCCACGCGGGGGGCACTCGGTAACGGGCTCCGGGTCGTGGCGGGAGCGGTCTTGGGGTCGGGCGGCTCGCTGGTCGTTCAAACGAAGGGGCGGCTCTTACGCCTCATCCCTCAAGAAGATGACGGCTCGACGATCGCCGAGCATGTCTGTGACACCAGTTGGTTGGACACCGGTTGGATGGACACCCGTATCGAGGTCCGGCTTGGGGAGTCTCTGCCGGTCAGCGACGAAACGCTCGCGTGGGCTCGCCAGGCCATCGCCTTGGCCGCTGGCGAGCCCCGATATTCGGGTCGGACTTCACCGCACTGGTACGACGCGGACGCCTTCTACGAACTACTCCAGGCAGACAAGCAGCGAACCGTCCGCGAGGTCGTGGAAGAGTTCGAGGGATGCTCGGGACCGAAGGCCGGACAGATCGCGGCCGACTTCAAGATGCGGCCGGCGAGCGACCTGACTCGGGCCGAGGCCGAGCAGCTCTTGACGGAGGCGAGGAAGAACGCAAGGCCGGTCAAACCGGAACGGCTTGGATGCCTGGGGCCGGTGATCGCGGGTTTGCCGCAAAGTTACGCCAAGCTCGCCGGGAAATACGAGCGGAAGGCTGCGCGCGGTGAGCATGACGCCGAGATCCCTTTTGTCCTGGAGGCATACGCCGAGGTCACCGACCAGGCGGATTGCCAGGTCTTCGTCAATCGAACCCCGATCACGGGGAACATCGAGGCGTTCCACAGCAAAGACACGCTCTACATTATCGGATGTGGCCTCGATCACAATTTCGCGATCGGTCGCCGGCCCATCCGGGTCTTCCTAAACGTCGAGACGCCGCACATGCCGATAACCTCGGACGGCAAGGCGCCCGACCTGGGGCCGTTCCTGCGCGAGATCTACCAAGTCTTGGAGACGGTCGCTAGGCGGGCCAAGAAGCAGGTGGCCGGAAGCCCAGAAGCCAAGGGGCCGACCATGAAGGACATCATCTTGGAGTTCCTTGATGAATCCATCGCCAAGGCCAGTGGCTCGGGGGAGTACCGATTTTCTCTCCGACAGTTGTTCTACGCGGTCCGTCCCCACGTCATCGAAGCCCTCCAAACCGAGCTGAAGTATGACTACTTCGGCAAGGTCATCACCGATTACGAGGCGGATAAAGGTGAGATCGAGGGGATGTACTACGACCCGCGCGGGGTCGTCTATCACCCGCATACAGGGGAGGAGATCCAGCTCGGAACCTTGCAGGTCGAGGAGTACGAGCGGCCTGCGTACACGTTCAACAAGGTGCTCTACTCCGAGAAGGAGGGTCTCTTCCAGATCCTCAAGGCGGCCAAGTGGCCTGAGCGTCACGACTGCGCATTGATGACGTCGAAGGGCTTCCCGAATCGAGCCGCCCGCGACCTGATCGACCTACTCGGCGAGACGGACGAGGAATTGCTCGTCTTCTGCATCCACGACGCGGACGCCTCGGGCACGATGATCTACCAGGCACTCCAGGAGGGCACCAAGGCCCGACCTGGCCGGAAGGTCCGAATTATCAACCTGGGTTTGGAGCCGGCGGAAGCCCTGGAAATGGATCTCCAGGTGGAGGAAGTGCCGCGGGAGAATAAAAGGCGGCAGGCCGTCGCGGATTACGTCGATGAGGTCGATGCAGACTGGCTACAAGACCACCGCGTCGAACTCAACGCAATGACGTCACCTCAGCTCTTGGAATGGCTCGATCTTAAGATGGAGGATCACGGGGAAAAACTCGTGCCGCCCACGGAGGTATTGGAAGAGCATCTTCAGCGAGCGGTCGGCACTCGCCTTGAGCAGCGTTTCACGGAGCAGGCCATTCGTGAGGCCAAAGTCCCGGAGCGCGTCCAGATGGAGCTTGCCGAGCGTGAGCCAATCATCCGGGCAACCATGAAGACGATCCAGGAGGACATCCGGGTGGGCTTGGTCGCAAATCCGTCAGACCACTGGACCGCTCCGGTTGGCAACTTGGCCGAGACGATCGTCGGTTCCGGCCTCGCCGGGTCGAGTGCCCCGGTGTGAGCGGGCGATAGGAAAGCCTAGCGCTCGAGATGCTTCGCTCGTTCTACATGACGAGCTGAGCAGCAAGTGTAATACTCGTCGCAGTGAGAACGCCGGGCTCTCGGTCCGGTATGGTCTTCGCAACTTGAGGAAAGTTCGGTCACATCGAAGCGTTCTCGTTTGAGCAGCCGACCGAGGGACGGGACCTCGGCCGGCTGCCTTTTTTTGCGCTTCGGATTCGGCTGTCGCAAAAAAATACGGTGGGTCGCGCATAGTCGGAGATTTGCGTGGGTAATTTTATGTTGGCAGTGACGATCGTACATCACATGGTCCTATCCCTGGAGCCTATCCATGAGCAAGGTTCTGAACCCCGACACCTCGAATCCGAGCCAACTGTCGCAGGCGGAGAAGTTGGTCTACAGCATGACTGAGGTGGCGCGCGTTTTGTCTGTATGCCGCCGCACGATCGAACGTGAACGGTCTGCCGGCCGGTTTCCCAAGCCAGATTTGCACATTGGCAAACGGCCTCTTTGGACAAAGGAATCGCTCCTTCGTTGGATTGCAAACGGGGGTCGCAGTGGCTGATCACAGAGAAAGATCCGAGGTCCCAAACTCGGTCGACGCTTGGTGCCTAGCGCGGGTGCTCTCCGGTTCTGCCTTAAACGGCGAACTGGAGGGCGTTCCGACCCACTATCGCCGTCTGCTCGACCATTTGGTCGGCCTGCCCGTCGAGAACCGCCGTGGAGCGTTCATGGCGTTTCTGACGAGTCGGAGTGACGACGAGGCTAAGGACATCATCAAAGCCGTCGCGGATATACGTCCGAACGAGCCGGCCCCAGTCCCCGAGACGAGGCGCCTGACCGCTCATCTTGGGGACCTGTCCAGATCAAATGGCGCCGACCGCTTCGTCTGGAACAACTGGCTTGTCCGAGGCCATTTCAACCTGCTGTCGTCCGATCCTAAAATCGGCAAAACCTACGTCACCATGGATCTGGCACGACGGATGTACTTCGCTGAGCCTTGGCCAGACGGTCAACCCCCGACGTTTCCCCGGGGGACGAAAACCCTGTGGGTTTGTGGGGACCGCCATCAGGATGAGTTGCTTGCGTACGCAACGTCTTTCGGTGTGCCGCCTGAGGCGATCTTGCTCAACGCGAACCCAGACGAAGCCTATGGGGGATGGGACCTGGATAACTACGCGAATGTGAAATCGCTGCGAAACCGCGTCGAGGCCGAAAAACCTGGCTTGGTCATTATCGATACTCTTTGGCGCGCTACACGCCGCAAACTCTACAAAGAAGACGAGGTGAACCTCCTGATGGACCCTCTTATCACTATCTCGCAGGAATGTGACGTGGCGATTCTTGGGTTGATGCACCTGAGCAAGGATGCCGATACCCTTGGCCGACGGTTGGAGGGACTCGCCCGAGCAATCCTCAAAATGAGCCGGCCTGATCCCAGCCAGCCCAGCCGCCGAACGCTGTGGGTCAACGGCAACTTCAAGGAGCCACCGCCCCTCGGCGTGACGCTCCGTGATGGCGGATGCGACTACGACTCCAACCCTCCCGAGCAACGAGAGCCGGGTAAAGCTGGCCGCCCTCCTGAGAAGGCGTTGAAGGCAATGACCTTCCTGGAGAACAAGCTGGCTGATGGGGACCGCCCGGGATGCGAGCTGATCGACGAATGGAAGGCCCTCGGAGAGTCCAAGGCGACACTGTTCAACGCAAGGAATGCGATGGAGGCCGCCGGTCAGCTTGTCGTGGATAAATACGCCAAGCCCCAGCTTTGGCGTCTGGCCGGAGATGACCGAGGTCAAGAATTATTGGATGGTCAAGAACTGGATTCCTCACCATTCCTGACCTTGTGAGGTCAGAGGTCAGGAATCCAGTTCCTCTAGGGGGGGAGTTCTTGACCTGACCCTGCGAGGTCAGGAAGTCAAGAACTGATTCTCCCCTAGGGGGGGAGTTCTTGACCTGACCTAATCAGAACGAATGGATGTACATCATGCGCTCACTTTCTAGTTCGCCTACAGGAAAAAAGACTGACTGGTCACGCTTGATTGATAGCGTGGACTTGGTTGCTATCATGAGCGCGTTGCTTGGTCCTCCTCAGGAGAGAAGAGGAGAACATGGTTCCCGTCTCTGGTGGCGATGTCCATTCCATCCGGACAAGAACCCTTCCCTAGGGGTAGAGCCTAATGAGCGGAGATGGCACTGCTTTGGTTGTGGTGCGAGGGGAGACGCCATCGACATAGTCAAAAGACTGAGGTCATTTACCTTCCTACAGGCGATAGAATACTTGGAAAAACATGCAGGCATGACTGTAGGTCTAAAGCGAGGTCAAGAACTCTCCACCCCTAGGAAGAATGAGTTCTTGACCTCTGACCTGACTGTCAGAGGCCGGCATAAGCCGCTCGACGCTAAGCGTTCTCTATCGGCCCTATTGGCGACAGATGCCTTGGCGTTGGTCCAAGCCGCGACCGTTCGTCTCTGGAGCCCGGAGGGAGCGGACGGCCTGGCCTATCTGCGAGGTCGTGGACTGACCGATGCGACCATCCGCGCCGCCCGGCTGGGGTGGGTTCTTGACGTTCGACTTCCAACCCGAGACGGGCGCCGTTACTGGAGCGCGTGTGGCATTGTCACGCCCTGGTACGATGGCGATCGCCTGGCGATGATCAAGATCCGCCAGCCCGCGGGGAGGAGGCCGAAGTACGTCGAGTTGTACCGCGACCGACCGACGATCTATCCAGCCCCCTCGGTCGTTCGACCTGGCAAACCGTTGGTTGTGTGCGAGGGGGAATTCGACGCCCTGCTGCTCGGTCAAGAACTGCGGGAGCTGGCCGCCGTTGTGACTCTTGGTTCCGCATCGGCCCGACCCGAGACCGAGATCCTCGCCGTGATGCTGGCCGCCCCTGCATGGTTCGTCGCCACGGATGCGGATGGAGCTGGTGATCGCTCCGCTTTGGAATGGCCGCCGCGCGCACGGCGCGTTCGGCCGCCCGACCCTTTCAAGGACTGGACCGAGGCCAGCCAAGCTGGCGTCGACCTGCACCGCTGGTGGACTGACCGCCTCGGGGGGATCGAGGCCCCCGAGTTGTCCACTTGGGATGAGCTGGCCGCAAGGCGCTGGGGATCGGCCCAAGGCGACCCGACCCCCGGCATCGTCATCGAGCGGTCCGAGCGACGTCGGTTGCTGGCCGCGACTGAGGCCGCCGATTCAGCGGACCCCTACGCTATCGATGAACGTGCCGCCGTCATGGAGTTCGATGGTGGTCAGTCGGGGAATGCCGCCGGACCGAATACTGAAGTAGCTACTTGACACAGCGCTAAGCAAAACCTAGAATGCTAGTATGACCGAACCATTTTCGGAAGAACTGAGACGAGCGACTCGCGAAAGCGGCATGACTCGCTATGCGATCTCCGCGAAGACCGGCATTGCCCAGTCGACGTTGTGCAAGTTCGTCCAAGGGGAGCGAGGGTTGTCTCTGGAATCGATTGACAAGTTAATGGATGTCCTGGGGCTTGAGATTAGGCCCCGCCACAAAAGGAAAGAAGGTTGACGATGGCCTCGCTTCGGAAACACGGGAAAGTCTGGTATTATCGATTCACTGACGCGGCCGGAGTGAAGAAGGAACGGAAGGGTTGCACCGACAAACGGGCAACCGAGGAGCTTGCCCGTGCCGCGGAATCCGAGGCTGTCAAGATCCGGTCCGGCTTGGTCAACCCCAAAGAAACGGCTTACCGCACCCATGAATCTTGGCCATTGGCGGATCACATTTCCGACTGGCAAGCCGATCTCATCGCCCAAGGGTTCACGGTCAAGCACGCCGAACACACATCGAATCGTGGGCGCCGACTGGTCGCGGTGATATTCGGATCGGACGATGCCTTGCTTGACCATCGACGCCTGCCACCCGGCGATCGTGGCGCCATTGCACGCAAGATAACGGCCGCGATCGCGCCGGCCCGTCTGTCCGATCTTACCCGAGAAAAGGTTCAGGAGGCGATAGCTCGATTCCAAGAGCTTGGTGCGTCCCTTCAGACTTGCAACCACTACCGCGCAGCGATCCGGGCATTCTCAAAATGGTGCTATGACGCGGACCGGACAAGGGAAGACACCTTGCATGGAGTCAAAGGTTTCAACGCCAAAGAAGATCGACGCCACGACAGACGTACTGTCTCATTGGATGAGCTGCGCCGATTGATCGAAGTTACAGAGCACGGCCGCGATGTCGTTGGCATGACCGGACAAGCACGAGCGATCTGTTACCGTCTGGCCGTGGCGACCGGCTTACGATACGCAGAAATCGGCAGCATCCTACCCGAGTCGTTTAACTGGGAAGCCTCCAGTGTGACGGTGGCCGCTGCCTATACGAAAAACGGCGACACCGCGACGCTACCGCTGCCCCGCGATCTGGCGGACGATCTGGCCGCCTACGTGGCAACGCGGCCCGCTGGGAAGCCCATCTTCCCCCTGCCGGTTGAGAAGGGAGCCAAGATGCTCCGCGTCGATCTTAAGGCCGCCGGCATCCCCTACTGCGATGCCGCTGGGCTGTTCTTCGACTTCCATAGCTTGAGATGCGAGATGGCGACGCTGGCCGATGCTGCTGGGGTTTCTCCGAGGGTCGTTCAACGGCTCATGCGGCATTCCAGCTTGGAGTTGACCGGCCGCTATACCCGCCCCCGTTCCGTGGACATTGAGGCCGCAGCATCTTTGCTTCCCAGCCTAAAGCTGGAGACTGACAAGCTTGAGACCCTGGCCGCAACGGATACGGATGGACAGAATCTTTCCCACTTTTTTCCCACCGCAGGGGACGTTTCTGGTCCGAATCTGTCGTCTCCTGACGTGATGACAGGTTCAGAGTCGCAATCTTCGATGGAGGTGAGACCCCTGGAAAACAAGGGTCCAGACGCTTGCTGGCGGAAACCGTCGGCTTCTGTCTTGAGAGGCGCCGCCCGGATTCGAACCGGGGATGGAGGTTTTGCAGACCTCTGCCTTACCACTTGGCTACGGCGCCAGGACACGGCGTGCGTGTCGAGCTCCCTGGCGTTGCTCCCTTCCCCCTACGAAACGGGAGAAAAACGACTCTAACGTGGCCGCGCCGTGGGAACAAGGGCTCTTGAGTCCTTGAGATTCCGCGTTGCCGCGCGCCGGTCGCCTCGGTCGCCTCGGCTCGTTTGCCCGTTCCATCCGATCGTGGTACGATCCTGGTTTGTCCACAAGAGTCAAAGCGCCTTGGCCCACCCGGGCGAACCGGGTTTTCGGTGCACCGTTCGTGAGAGGCCCCTGCCCATGTCGGCAATCAGCGACCAAGACTGGATCACGAACGTCATCCGTACCAGCCAGATCATCGTGGGGGCACTCATTGCCGGCGTCCTCACCTTTGTCGCGATCGCGTTCATGGTTGACCTTCGACCGAATCGGCAGGCGGGAGTGCAAGCCGAGGCCGGCGCCAATGCCGGCGTGCGCGCAGGTGCGCAGTTCGCTCTAACCGACTCAATCATCACCTACACGGCCGTCGCCTTCGCCGCAGTGCTCCTGCCCCTGTCGTTCGTGGTGCCCAATCTCGTCACGCGACAGAGCCTCCGGGCGATCGCAGGGGGCCTATCGCCTTTTCCGTCGCCGAGCAATCCGGCGGTGCCGGCGACAGGCCCCCAGATGCCTCAGACCGAGACCGGCAAGCTCGCCGCGTTGTACTCGTCGAACCTCATCATCGGCGCGGCCCTCAACGAGGGCCTGACGTTTTTCGCGGCAATGGCTTACTTGATCGAGAAAAACCCGATCGCCCTGGGCCTTTCCTTGCTGCTCATCGCCGTGCTGATCGCGCGGTTCCCAACCGCTGGCCGCGTCGAACGCTGGATCGAGCAACAGCGGGAAAAGCTGCGCGACGCGGGATATCGCGCTCGATCGTCGTACTAGGGGAATCACTGTGGTGAAAGTGCCGCTTGGGCTGGTGATCCTGGCTCTCGTTCCACTGGACGTCGCGGCTCAGACCGGGGCTGGTTCCGGCACGGCAACGGCGACTGCGAATGCCCAGCAGGTCGCGACGATCCTGGCAAACCAGTGCGTGAGCTGCCACGGCCCGGAACAGAAGAAGGGGGGTCTCGACCTGAGCCGGCGGGCGACGGCGCTCCTGGGAGGCAAGAGTGGGAAGGTGATCGTACCGGGAGAGCCCGATCTCAGCCTGCTGGTCGACAAGGTGACCGAGGGTGAGATGCCCCCGAAGGGCGGGCTCGGGCGCGAGCAGATCGAGGCGGTGCGGGCCTGGGTCGTCGCTGGTGCTCCTTACGCCAGCGAGCCGCTCGCTCCGCGCCGGGCCGGGGCGGACTGGTGGTCGCTGCGGCCGGTCCGGGCCGTCGTGCCGCCGCAATTCAGCGGACCCGACGCGGCATGGGTCCGGACGCCTGTCGATGCCTTCATCCTGGCCCGGCTCAAGGCCCGCGGCTTGAGGCCGGCCCCGCCCGCCGGCCGCGCAGCCTTGATCCGCCGCCTCACGTTCGACCTGATCGGCCTCCCTCCGACTCCCGAAGCCGTCGACGCCTTCGTCGCCGATCGCGACCCGCGGGCATACGACGCCCTCGTCGATCGCCTGCTCGCCTCGCCGCGGTACGGCGAGCGATGGGGACGGCACTGGCTCGACGTCGTCCGGTTCGGCGAGAGCCAGGGCTACGAGACCAACCTGCCGCGTCCGGCCGCCTGGCCCTATCGCGACTACGTCATCCGCGCGTTCAACCGCGACACCCCGTTCGCTCGCTTCGTCCTCGAGCAACTCGCCGGAGATACCCTCGGCCGCGGGGATGGGCGTGGAGCCTCCGCGGATCCGACCCGTGGGCACGAGGCCCGCGCCGGCTCCGACTGGTTGACCCAGGCCGCGACCGGCTTCCTCGTCGGCGGAACGCACGACATCGTCGGCAACCAGACCATCGAGGGCAAGCTTCAGCAACGTGCCGACGACCTCGACGACATGATCACGGCGACGGGAACCACGTTCCTGGGCCTGACCATCCAATGCGCGCGGTGCCACGACCATAAGTTCGACCCGATCACTCAAAAAGACTACTACGGATTCCAGGCGATCTTCGCGGGGGTCGACCACGCCGAGCGCGAGGTGTCCGCGCCCGATTCCGAAGAGCGATCGCGCGAGGCGGCCGCGCTCAACGACGAGCTGGCGTCGATCGATCAGCGCCTGGATGCCCGCGAGCCGCTGGCGGAGCCCGGCCGGAATACGCCGGCCCGGCCCATGGTCAACGCCCGGCGCAACGTCGAGCGGTTCGCACCGGTGAAGGCCCGGATGATCCGCCTGACGATCCTGGCGACGGGCGACCGTACCGAGCCCTGCCTGGACGAAGTCGAGGCGTTTGCGGCAGCGGCCCCGGGGGGCTTGCCGCCCCGCAACGTCGCCCTGGCGACGGCCGGGGGCACGGCGTCGGCTTCGTCCGAATACCCGAACGCGGCGATCCACAAGATCGCCCACCTCAACGACGGCCGGACCGGCAACAGCCAAAGCTGGATCTCGCGGGTGCCGGGCAAGGGAAGTATCACGATCGCCTGGCCCGAGCCCATGACCATCGACCGGGTCGTATGGGGCCGCGATCGCGAGGAGGTCTATCGCGACCGGCTGCCGACCGAATACCAGCTCGAGGTGGCCCTCGAGCCGAGCAGGTGGCAGGTCGTCGCCTCGTCGCGTGATCGCGCGCCCTACGTCCCCAAGGCTACCGTTTTGGCCGCCGGGCCCGCCCCCGGCCCGGTGACCGCGGCGGCCGGCGAGCGCGCCGATCTCATCGCGCGCCAGACCGAGCGCAGCGCCCTCATGACGCGCCAGGCCGCAGTCCGCGCGCGGCTCGCGCGGCTGGGTGCGACGGTGAGAGTCTATGCCGGCACGTTCAGCCAGCCCGGAATGACTCACCTGCTCGTCCGCGGCGACCCGACCAGGAACGGGCCGGAGGTGCGGCCGTCCGGGGTCGCCGTCGTCGTGCCCGGCCTGGTCCTCGACCCCCAGGCGCCCGAGGCGCGGCGGCGAGCGGCGCTGGCGCGATGGATCGCCGATCCGGCCAATCCCCTGCCGGCGCGGGTCATGGTCAACCGGGTCTGGCAGAACCATTTCACGCGGGGGATCGTCACCACGCCCAGCGACTTCGGCTTCAACGGCGCTCCCCCCTCACACCCTGAGCTCCTCGATTGGCTGGCCTCGACGTATGTCGCGGGCGGCTGGCGGCTCAAGCCGATCCACCGGTTGATCGTCACTTCGGCCGCCTATCGCCAGTCGAGCCGGCTCGACGGCCACGCCGATAACCTCGACCGCGACAACCGGCTGGTCTGGCGCGTCTCGCCCCGAAGGCTCGAGGCCGAATCGATTCGCGACGCGATCCTGGCCGCCAGCGGCCGGCTCGATTCCCGGATGGGTGGCCCGGGCTACAACATCTGGGAGAAGAACACCAACTACGTCGCGGTCTACAAGCCGCGCGACGAGCTTGGCCCCGACGCCTTTCGCCGGATGGTCTACCAGTTCAAGCCCCGCAGCCAGCCCGACCCGACCTTCGGCGCCTTCGACTGCCCCGACGCGACGCTCGTGGCCCCCCGGCGCAACGTCTCGACCACAGCCCTCCAGGCCCTTAACCTCCTCAACAGCCGCTTCGTGATCCAGCAAGCCGCCTTCTTCGCCGACCGACTCAAGGCCGAGGCCGGCCCCGACCCCGCCCGCCAGGCCGACCGCGGCTTCCGCCTGGCCTTCGGCCGGCCCCCTTCTCCCACCGAGCGCGCCGCCGCCGTCGCCTTGATCGGCTCACATGGCGCACCCGCCTTCTGCCGGGCGCTGTACAATGCCAATGAGTTCGTCTACGTTCCCTAGCTCGGGAGGTCGGAGTGATGGAGACTATCACGGTGGGCAACGTGATCGTTTCGGCCAAGATCGAGAACCTTTTCGATATTGGGAAAGTTTTCGAGGGTCGAATCAGCGAGGATCAAGTCCGTCGTCTTGAAGTGGACGACGCGATGGTCGACACGGAAGCGACGAGTCTCTCCCTGCCGAAACGGTTGATCGAGCAACTCGGGCTCACCCAGCTTCGAACAGCTCGGGCCAAAACGGCGGGCGGAATGACGACGTTTGGAATCTACAGCCCCGTCCGACTCACCGTTCAAGGACGTGATTGCACGGTCGAGGTCTCGGAGCACCCCGATGACTGCCCGCCGTTGATCGGCGTCATTCCTCTGGAGATCCTCGACTTCGTCGTCGACCCCAAGGGGCAACGGCTGATCGGCAATCCGGCGCACGGCGGCGAGCGGATGTTCGACATGTTTTGAGAAGGGAGGTGCGATGTGGAAACGAACACCGTCGGAATCGTGCTCGTGACGGCTTTGATCGAGAACTACGACGACGTGAAGATGGCGGAAGCCGGATTCATCGCGGAAACCGCGGTCCGCCGCATCGAGTTCCACTACGCGCGCGTCGATACAGGAGCGACTCTTGTCTCGATGCCGCTGCGACTGATCGAGCAATTGGGCCTGAAGAAGATCAAGACCGCTCACGCCAAAACGGTGACGGGCCTCGTGCCGTTCGGCATTTATGAACAGGTGAAATTGACCATTCAAGGTCGCGATTGCGAGGTGCGCGTCATGGAAGTCGCCGACGAATACGCAGTCTCGATCGGCAAAATGCCTCTGGCATTACTCGACTTCGTCGTTGATCCCAAAGGCCAAACGCTGGTCGGCAATCCCGACCATGGCGGTGATTACGTGGTCGACATGTATTGATCGTCTGGCGGAAGTTCAGCCCGCTCTCTGGCCCGATCGCTCTCGGGGACGACTCAGATGGTTGCGCACGGCTTGCAGTGATCCGGCGCCCAGCGCGAAATGGGGCAGCGACCCCGCAGGTCGGGGCGGGCGATGCTCCGTCCGAGCCGCCAGCTCGATTCGGAGCCTGCGCCGCGCTTTGATTTCCGGCCAGGCGCGGAGGGCGTCGCACTTGCCGAGGAGGAACGGGCGCAAGCGGCCTCGCGTCAGACGCCACAGTCCCTGGACGGCCAGCAACGCCAGGTGGGGGAGCAGTGCCATGGCGAGCAGGCGGGTCGGCAGGTTCGACCAGAAGACGATCTCGGCGTTCCTGGCCATGCGGCGCTGGAGCGCGGGGCTCTTGTGGTCGTAGGTCGCCGAGACGTCGTGATGAACCAACGACCCGGGCGCGAAGAGGCATCGATAGCCCGCCCAGCGCAAGCGGAAGGCAAGGTCGACATCCTCATAATACGAGCCAAAGAGGGGGTCGAACTCTCCTGCCCGGCGGAGCGCTTCGGCGCGATAGAACGCACTCGATCCGCTCGCGCCGAAGACCTCTTCGACCGGGCGCGAGGCGAACGCCGCGGTGGGTTGCCCGTGGCCGCGCTTGATCGGCCAGCCGGCCAGGGTGTACGCGTCACCGGCCGAATCGACACGAGTCGGGTCCGAGCGGACCAGCACCAGCGGAGCGACCGACCCGACGGTTGCATTGGCGAACGGGGCCAGGCCCGCCTCGATCCAGCCGCGGACAACCGTTGTATCGTTGTTGAGCAACTGGATGAACCGGCCTCGGGCCGCAGCGATGCCCGCATTGGCCGCAGCGCAAAAGCCCTGGTTGCGCTCCAGCCGGACCAGGCGGACCTCGGGGTGGGCCCTTGCCAGCCATTCGGCCGTCCCATCGGTCGACGCATCGTCAGCCACGACGACCTCGATCGCCTGCCGCGGATCGGCCGGACGGTGCCGCATGACGCTCGCCAGACAGCGCTGGAGCAGCTCACGGCCGTTGTAGGTCGGTATCACGACCGAACAGAGCGGCGCCAGAACGTGACGGACGGACGAAGGTGCTGGCCCGGTTACACCGACGTTTTCGCTGACCGCTTCGATTCCTTCCACGTGGTCTTGCCCCAGAAGACGTGCTGGACGGTCATGAGCAAAATCCGCAGATCCAGCCAGAGCGACCAGCGCTGGATGTAGTCCAGATCGTACTGGACCCGCTTGCGGAGCGAAGTGCGGCCGCGCCAGCCGTGGACTTGCGCCCAACCGGTCATCCCCCCCTGGACGGCGTGCCGCAGGTCGTAATCGCGGACGGTGTGGCGGAAGTCTTCGACGAACGTGGGCCGTTCCGGCCGAGGCCCCACCAGGCTCATTTCGCCGCGGAGGACGTTGAAAAGCTGCGGCAGCTCGTCGATGTTGGTGTGCCGCAGCCAGTCGCCGATCCGCGTACAGCGCGTGTCGTGGTCGGACGCCCAGATTGGCCCGGTTTCGCTCTCGGCATCACAGCGCATGCTACGGAACTTGATGATGCGAAAGCGACGCCCCCCCTGCCCCACGCGCTGCTGAGTGTAGAAGATCGGCCGGCCCGAGGAGACCAGGATCGCCAGTGCTGCCACGGCAAACAAAGGGGCGAGCAAGAACAAGGCCAGCGCGGCGATCGAGCAATCCAGCAACCGTTTCGCGGAACAGGCCCCGGCCAGGCGGTCCCAAACGAGGAGACGCAACCGAGCCATGGGTTGCATTTTCGACGCCGAGGACCAGCATGGGGATGTGGAGCAGCCGGCGAGCGTCGCCAGGTCGAGCCGGCCTGAATCGACCAAGACCCAATGCACGGGGACGTCGGACTTGATAAGTTGGGGAACGTGCGGCTGACCGTGGACGTCCTGCTTTGCCGAAACGGCCACAACCACGTGGGTGGCGCGGGCGCGGTCCACCAGATCATTCAGGCGATCGATCGAGCCCAGCACGGGGATGGGATCGGTCTGGGGATGGAGGGCCAGATGCCGGCTCCGGGGCCGCAAGCTCGAGGATCGGGCATGACCCGTGTCGACGAATCCGACGATCGGCAGGCCGCTCCATGGTCTCTGCCCCAGGCTTCGGATCAGCCTGCGCGCGTCCCGGCGACCGCCAACCAGCACGACCCGGCTCCGGAGCGGTGCCGGAACGGAGGACGAGGCAGCCTGCCCCGCGCTCTGCTCTGGGTTATCCATGAATCGCCACCGATCCCTCGGAGTCGAAGCGACTCCCGAGCCCACCCTCGACTCGGGCACGACGGTCTCAATCGCGGGACGTACCATCCTTGGCAGACCTCGCTCGATTCGGTTTCCTTCAAGCTCTGGATCGACCGAACCGACGTTGAGTTTGAATTATTCGGAAAATGAGCGATGATCTGACCAACCAGTCACCGCGCTTGAGGTCGACCGCGTGAACGAATTGTCAGCTCCCCATGATCTGACTGCCCCCGGAGGCCGGAGGCCGAGGCTGACGGTCATCATCGTCAACCACGAGAGCTGGCCCGACGTGCTGCGGCTCTCCGCCTCGCTGGCGGATCAGCCTGAATTCGCATCAGGGCAGTGTCAAATCGTGGTCGTCGACAATGCCTCGCGGGGACCTGTGCCCGAGGCGTTTTCCGCCTTCCGACCCGGTCTGCGGTTGATCGCTCGAGCCGACAATGGAGGTTTCGCCGCCGGTGTCAATGCCGGCTGGCACCTCGCGCAAAGCCCCTGGCTGCTGGTCCTCAATCCGGATGTGGAAGTCGCGAGAGGGTTCCTCACCCAGGTCTTCGAGCGACTCGAGCGGTACGATACCGATGCGAATGGCCCGCCCGGAATCGTCGGGTTCAGCTTGCGCAACCCCGACCGCTCTCCACAAGGCTCGGTGGGGGCCTTCCCCAACCTGGGGCGGACCATCTGGGAGCAGTTCATACCGCGCTCCCGGAGGAAATACCAGGCCGGTTGGCGAATTCGTTCCGGTCCGGTCGATTGGGTCACAGGCGCGTGCATGCTTGTCAACTCCACCATGATCGCCGCCGTCGGAGGCATGGACGAGGATTTTTTCCTCTATTATGAGGAAGTCGCCTTCAGCCGCTCCGCCCAGCAACGAGGATGGCGCGTCGAATATGATGCAAGCGTGACCGTGGTGCATCGGCATCCGCTTCAGAGCCGGATCATTTCACCCAAGATGCGGGTCATCACCCGGCACAGCAAGCTGCTGTACTTCCTCAAACATTTGCCGCGTTGGCAGTTCCTGAGTCTCGCAGCCATCGTGAGTCTCGAGGCGGCGGTGCGTGGACTCTGGTCGAGGTTACTGCGCCGGCAGGATGAAGTCAGGGCGTGGCGAACGATCGGCGAGTTGGCGCGCCGGCTGCGACGTGGGGCCGGGCCGCGGGGACGCGAGGTTCTGGCGCTTGCGGAATCGGCCGTCGATCAGGGGCCCCCGCCGGAGCCTGATTCCGAGACGGCATCGGACACTGTTCGCACGCCGGCGCGGGGCGACGTTCGTCGAGCCAACGAACGAAATACCGCCCGTGGTCATGTGGAGCCTGCCGGTTGCAAGTCAGGATGGATTGCTCACGGTGATAAGTCACGTTTCCCCGGCTGTGGGGCCGGTTGACAACCAATCGTCGCTTCTTGCGGAAGAACGGGGCTGGTAGAATCGTTCGTGGTGCGGGTCGAGGGAACCGAGGGTCTGGAGTGGATCGCAGATCATCTGACCAAATTATGCCATACTGGAGCATCTTCTGAGACTGTCGCCTGACGAAGAGTTGTTCCTCCGTCACTGGATGTACGACGAGGTTCATTACCAGGACGGCGCTGGTCCAGCCAAGCGGTTGCAGCTTCAGCACAGGGCCATCCCCGCCGACTTGGCCACCCTCATAGCCGCTGCCATACCGGACTTTGCTGACCAGGAGATGGCCGGTTTTAGCCCTCCGTCCGCCGCGACCCCGACATGGCCTTGGACTGAGGACTCGTTGTCTGCGCGCCTCTCGGAGGCCAGGGCCGCTCTCGTCGAACGGTCAACGGACAGGGTGTCCGACTCTGAAGTCATGCCAGACGAAACGGCGCGGAGGACAGGCTTGGCCAGCCGCTGAGCTTGGACGTGGGCAAGCGGCGTGGAAGAAACGATGATGGATGAAGAATGAGGGACGAAGCCGGAAGGGTCTGTCTTGCTCGTCCGTCCTCCTCTTCTTTCCCAGTCCTCGTTCTCGGACTCCTTTCCGGGCTGGTTCTGGGACGGCAGGGGAACCTCGCACGGGATGACGCCGACTGCCTGCGACTCGGGTGAACCGATATGAGGGAGGCGGCTCCGAACACGCCGAACGCGATGGCCGCCGATCGCCGATAATAAGAGTGAACACCCTGGAGGAATTCAGGACGAGACCGCCCTGAACCGTGGCAGGGACAACGTCGTCCCCCGGTGGTGGCTTGCCACCAACCCCCAACGCTCGTGGCGAAAGGACGACCGAAAGTGACGCCCAAACAGCATTGGTGGCGTCTCGGACTGCTCATGATCGGCGCCGCCGCCTTGCTCGGATGGCTGACCGCGCACACCGAGATTCTTTCTGCCGATGGCCCTCGCTACATCGCTCAGGCGAAGACGATCGACCAGGGTGCGTGGACGAACGGCCTCGTTCGGTCGGTCGACCACCCGGTTTACCCTCTCGCCATTTCCGCGGTTCATCGATTGATCGGAGGCAATCGTCCCGATGACTGGCAGAAAGCAGCACAGTTGGCCGCCGCCTTCGCCGGCGTCCTTCTGGCTATCCCGACGTATCTCATTGCTCTGGAACTCTTCGGTCCCTCGAGTGCATGGCTAGCCTGCCTTTTGATTTATTTGATACCGTCCAACGGCCACATACTGGCTGACGCACTGAGTGAGAGCACATTGCTTCTGTTCTGGAGCTTTGCCGTCTGGTCGAGCTTGAGGCTGCTCCGGACCGGCAGGCCGGCCTGGCTTTTCCTGGTCGTGCTGTCCAGCCTGCTGGCGTACCTGACGCGGCCCGAGGGATTGGTGGTTCCCGGCTCACTCTTCGCGACGCTGATCCTCCTCCGTCCTCTTTCCTCCGTCCTCCGCCCTTCCGAGTCTCTCGGGTTCCCGGAGCCGTGCAGGCGTTGGGCCCTTGGCTTGCTCATGGTGGGCTCTCTGATTGCGGCCGGTCCTTTCATGCTGATGAAGGGGGGTATCAGCAGCAAGCCGGCGATGAGTAGGCTGCTGGGATTAACCCCGCGCGCCGGCGCGCTGGCCGTCGAGCGCGAACGGCCCTTGGACCCGGAACAGACGGTGCCCAGGACCATCTTGCTGGCGACCCGCGCGATGGTGCGAGCGGTCGCGGGTGCGACGACGATCCCTCTGCTTCTGCTCGCGCCGGTTGGGATCGCGGTGGGCTGCTCGCCAGCCGTCGCGCGAAGGTCTTGGCTGTTTCTCGGCATCATGCTGGGCGCGAGCGCCCTGGCCCTGATTCGGATGCACTCGCTGGCGGGCTACTGTACGCCACGACATGCCATGATCGTCGCGTGGGTCTTGGTTCTGGCCGGCGGTGCTGGGCTGGGGCGGGCTGTCGCATCTCTCGCAAGTACGGCGGCGCGATTCCTGGGCGATCGGTGGACGATCGAGAGGGTTGACGCCGCCGTCAAGGCAATCGCGCTCGGGGGTTGCGTTATGGCATGGGGGCCGGCGGCGACGGCTCCCATCGACTCGGGTTTCGCCGGTTATCGCCTGGCAGGCGAATGGCTTGCGTCGACGAAGGGTGCCGGGGAACGCGTGATCGATCCCAAGGGGTTATCGCTCTTCTACGCCGGGGAGCCGGGCTATACCTTCGACACCCTCACCGAAGGATCTCATGATAGGGCGGTACGCTGGGTGATCGCCCACGATTCGCTGCTGCTGGGACCTTGGAATTACTGTGAGCTACTCCGTAAACTCGTCGACGATCGTCGTTCAACCCGGGTCTTTCCCGTCAATCGGGTTCGAGGGTCGACCCAGGTCTACGTGTTCGACCTTTGGCGACCCGAAGAAAAGACGGCCGGCTCGTCGTTGCCGCAATTGCGGCCTCGGCAGTAGGAATCCTCGCGACAAAAGTCGGGCGAGGCTCGTGGAAAGTTCGTCTTGCACAAGCTGCGCGTTCATCGAGGACTACCCCCCTCTTATCCCCCCTCCGATAGGGGGGAATCGTCCCGATTTCGTTACGCCGTTTCTTCCACCCTAGCGAAGGGGGGTCAGGGCTCATAGGGAGGGGTTTTTCTAAGAAGTGGCAGAGGGGCCGCAGGCCCCGCCACAGCACAGCATCGGCCGATGACCTGTTTCTGGCTCCCTCTCCAGGGGGAGAGGGCTGGGGTGAGGGGCAACGCCGTTAAGGATTCTGGGCGGGCGACGAATTGGGATCACGTGTAATACCCCCCATTTTTTCAGGGTTTCTTAAGGTGCGGATCGTTGCCCATTCATCACCCGTCACCTACGCTGGGCAGAAAACTCCCAAAACCCGGCCTTTTGTCGGCCCCAGGTCGTCCGGCGGAGCTTTGGGGGATGCCGCGAATCGTGAAGCGCGGTACTCTCAGGGTGGCCTTCGGCGCACTTTGATCATCTGGCAACTGCAATAAAGCGATGTCCTACAGATGTCGTACGTGTAAAGGGTGAATATGCCCGTCGAATTGTTGGAATATGGCACTTCGAGCAACAACTTACGTCAGTTTTCCGATGTAAAGCCTGAACTAGAGACGAGAGTTGCCGGCAACTCAGCGGCTCGTTCTGGGAAACTTGATCGTCTCGCCGCGGAGGATGGATATGTCGAGAGAGGCGCAGTCTGACACCAAACCGACGACCCGTATTGGATTCGGGGTCTACTTCCTCGCCGGCCCCGTGGTCGTCGCCATCGTCGGCATCGGGGGCAAGATCGGGGAGCGTCTCGGGTGAGGGCCGGGTTACTGGGCCGGCTGTTACATCGCCGCCGCGGTGGCTGCGGGCGCCGCTGGGTTGCTCTTCGCCCGCCTGTTCCGGGGGCACCCGCTCTACTGGACCTTGGGGGCGTTGGGGTTGTTGCTCGGCGGGCATTTGACCTGGGTCGCACTCGGCGGCAGAGCGACGGAAGCCCCGCTGAGTAGCTCCGACCAGTTCTTGGTCTGGGTCGCGGCCCTGATGGGCATGTTCTTGGGCTTCGCAGTCGCCCACGCTGTCGTAGCGCGCCGGTCGGCCAAGCCGCCAGCCTAACGGCGCGGGTGGCGGGGACGATAAACTCTCATGGCGTGTCGATTGCCCAGTGTTTTTCGGATCGGGTGGTGGGCGATGCTAGTCCCACTCCATTGGCACGCCTGAATTATAGATCAATATTTACGCGAGTCTGGAAATCGACATCGGACTTGCCAGACTTGGGGCTTTTTTCATGCTGGGTTGAGGCGAGTGAGCGCCCCTATGCGCGTGCTTGATGACGCCCAGCGCCATTCGAACCACCACTGCTCGTTAGGCGGCGCGGAGAGTCAACAGCGATGTCTGATGTTGAAATAAATCCCGATGAGGTCCGTCGCATCATCTTCTCGCCACAACATCGGAGAAGGACGGTGTGGACCGCCTCCTCGCTGCTTCGGCTACGGTACAAAGTCCATGCCAATTGGCTGAAGGGGGAGGCGGTCGAGCGCCTCAAGCCGATCCGGCTCCGTGCAGCGCGATGCCTTCATGCCCTGTGGCGGGAAGGGGCGATCTACCGTCATGACACGGAGAACGATGCGGGTGGCTGGAAGGAAACGAGGTACATCCGCCCGTCGGATGCACGGGGCACTTACTTTGTTGCATGTGAGAGGTGCGGGCAGGCACGGCGCTCAGTCAACCTTCCCCGAGGAAGGGTCCTGGAGCTGTGCCCCGGCTGCGGGTTGACGGGGGACCAAGTCCCCGAACCCGGCGCTGTAGCGGACCCGGCCCGCCTTGACGAGCGCAAAGTCTGATCCATAGTTGGCGCGGACGCTCGGGCGCGGGAGGATGCGGGAATCTGGAACGGGTGATCTAGAGGCGACAGGTTACAGGAGATCGTCATGGCAGAAGCGGGAGTACTCTACACCTGCCCGGACGAGTTTTTAGAAAGACTGCCGTCGCTGATGGCTCGTGCTGGAATCGCTTTGAAGGAGCTGCCCCGGCCAGAGTATGGCGAAGGCTGCGAAAGATGCTTCGCCCTTCAGATGAGTCGTGACAAGGGCACTGTCGAATTGAGCGGATTCTATTTTATGGAAGAGAATAGATTCATAATTGACGAACAGGACGGAAAGGTGGAGCGGGCAATCGCGGCGATCGAGAAGATTGGGGGGACGGTTAGGCGCAATACCGTTGAATTAGCATCAATTACTGCCGAGACAAGGAGTTGCGGCTTCTCGTTCCCACGCTCCGCGTGGGAATGCCGTCTTGGACGCTCCGCGTCCGCTCGATGGGCAAAGCCTCGGTCCTGGTCCGACGACGCGG
>JBIOJM010000151.1:0-21971 GCA_044450785.1 Isosphaerales bacterium | reverse complement strand
TCGACGGAGGAAATGATGTCGTGGGCGAAACGGCGCCGTAGCCTGGGCATTTACACATCCATGGCCGGCGAGAGTGTCGGCCCTACCGCGGGACTGATGTCCGTCGCGACTCGCTCATGAGCAACGGCCAAATCCATCTTGCGCCGCCGGCCCGCTCGCTGCTGGGCGTGCGGATTCTGGGTACGGGAAGTTATCTCCCCGAGCTCGTGGTCACCAATCAGGATCTGCGAGACAGCCACGGATTCGATCCGGAATGGATCGTCAATCGTACGGGGATCTACGAACGGCGGTTCGCGTTGCCGCACCAGGCGACCAGCGACCTGTGCACACAGGCGGCAATCCGTTGTCTGAAGGCGGCGCAGCGGGAGCCGGGCGACGTTGACCTGCTTGTCGTGGCCACGTTCACACCCGACATGGCCTTTCCCGCCACCGCGAACCTGATCCAGGATCGGCTCAAGCTGACCTGCGCTGCCTTTGACGTCCAGGCGGCCTGTGCGGGTTTCGTCTTTGCGCTCGTTATCGCGGCCCAGTTCGTGGCCACCGGCAACAGCCGCTGCGCTCTGGTCATCGGGGGCGATTGCAACAGCCGGGTCATCAATCCCGAAGACCAAAAAAGCTTCCCGTTGTTCGGTGACGGCGCCGGCGCGGTCCTGCTGGCGCGCGGCGAGCCGGATCAAGGATTGGTGGCTTACCAGCTCGGCTCGGACGGCTCGGGGGCCGATCTCCTCTCCCGGCCCGCGTGCGGCAGCCGCATACCCCCATCCACCGCGGCACTGGAAAAGGGCCTTCATTACCTCACCATGGATGGCCGCGCCGTCTTCAAGTGGGCGGTCCGTATCCTGGCCGATTCGGCACTCACTGTCCTGGCCCATGCCGAGTGCAAGGTAGCCGACATCCGCTGGTTCATTCCGCATCAAGCCAATGTACGGATCATCCATGCCGCCAGCGATGTGCTGGGGTTCCACCGCAACGCAGTTTTCAAGAACCTCGAACGCTACGGTAATACCTCGGCCGGCTCGATTCCGATCGCGCTCGATGAGCTCAATCGCGACGGTGCGATCGAGCCGGGCGATCTGCTGCTGACCTCGGGTTTTGGAGCAGGTTTGAACTGGGGGACGGCCTTGTGGCGCTGGTGAGACCGCGCTCTGCGTTTCTGCTACCCAGGCCGTGCTCGAAATCCCCCGGCCGCCGACGGCCGACGCGCTCCCAGGCTCCGTCGGGTGCGACGAGGCCCGAGCGCGGTCGGGAGTGCGGGCGGAGGCTCGATCGCCCGACGTCATCGGGATGGGCGGAGAGGCTTGACACGGCGGGCGAACAGGCCGGCGCCGGTATTCCCCAGGCCTGTTTTTCCACCCGTGTCGTACGCCGTGCCCTTGACCCGGGCGGTGATCGAGCCGTTCCCCGCGACACCTGACGAATGGCTGTAATGGTTGTTCGCGGGAATGAAGCTCGCAGAGGCCACGCTGTTGACCAGGTCGCCACGCTGCTTGAGCCGGGCGATATGACTGGCTCCCCGAGTTCCTTGCAATCCGGCCAGATACGCTGAATAGTCGAACCCGGTCTTGATCTCGCTGTTGAGCTGGGTGCCGACCACGTTGACCTGACCAATCGATCCCGAGGTGGTGACGACCGCGTTGGTCAATGAATAACCGGGGCTGATGGCGTACGACGGATACCCTTGCTCGTTGAGCTGGACGTATAGCGGGTTCTGGGCCGTCTGCACCAGCACGTTGGCAGGTTTGACGGTGAGCTTGTGGATCTTCTTGGCCCGGATCGTTCCACCCGAGAGCCCCGCGGCGGGGTAGCCGGTGGACACGGGCGGTATCCCGTAGTTTGTCGCCGGAAGCAACAGGCCGTTCGACGCCTTTGCCGTGAAAACGCCCGCGGGATTGCCCAGTCCGCGCTTGAAGGTCAACTTGCCGATCGTACCATTGACGTCGATGCCCACGGCGTCGGCGTTCCCTCCGAACTTCGCCTTGTGCAAGTAGCCCAGCCCACTGGCTTCCGACGCGAAGGGCACTGAAGAGCGCGACGCGGTGAAGTTCTTGGCGGACCCGGCCACATTGAGCTCGTTGATCGCCGTCGCCTGGACGGCCGTTCTTCCGGTCGTGCCGACCACGGGAAAATCGAACTGGAATCCCGCGGGGATGGTCCCCTGCGTTGCCGACACGATGTCGAAGCTACGGATCACGCCGTTGATGATGAACTGCACGGACGGCGAGGTCACGGGCGTGGTCGGAGGTGTGGTCGCCGTGCTGTTGAAGACGAGGTTGGTGATGTTATTGACGTAGATCGACGGCTGGACCTTGAGCGGGGTGTTCGCTTGACCGATCACGACCTGAAACGGCGCCGTGCTGACCGAAGTGTTAGTGATCCCATTGATGCTGTTGAACGAGAGCACTTTCACTCCGCCATACAGGAAGATCCCCGTCGGCGTCGTCACAGCCGGAGTGACCTGATTCGACAGATTAAAGCCATTCAGCTCGATCGACTTCACGCCCGAGAGTGCGATGAGCTGGTTGAACGGGATCGAGCCGCTCGTCAGCTCCGTATTGGAGGCGATCACGTTGCCGGTGACATAAGTCTTGGTGGGGCTAGTGTTGATGAGCTGGATCGTGTTGATGTCATCGTCCAGAGCGCCGTCGTTGGGCGTGGTATCGGTGACGATCACCTGGCCCGGCCCATGGACCGTGATCACCCACTTGTCACCGGCGCGATCGATGCCCGAGACGACCTTGCCTTCATTGCTGAAGCCGGGGCTGTTAGGGTTGTTGGGGTTGACCAGGCTGTGTGTGGTGAAGAGCTCACGCTGATGAGTGATCGGATTCGTCACCAGTAGATCAGAGGGTATCCAAGGTGCCTGGTAAGCCGGGACCCCCGAGGAGAGCAGTTGACGACTTTCCAGCGCCTCGGGCTCGGAGACTCGACGACGCCGAGCCCAATCGGACCGGCCAGACCGCTGCCTTGCGAAACTCATGGAAGACTCCCTCCGAACCTCGATCCGTGACTCCCTGTCGACGCGGCGATGCGCTTGCTACCGATGGCCGACGAAGAGTGTCGGCCCTACCCTCCATCGGCGCACCATCCGCCCAGTCTTCACGGGACCTGTAAAGATGGGGAATCCAGGATATCGAGGGAAACGAAGAAAGGGGTTAGGCCGTAGGAAGGGGGCGCAGCGACGCGATCGCCTTTGCTTCGTCTTCGGCGATCACGAAGAATCGGTCGAGCTTCATGACGGCGAGGAGGTCGCGCACGATCGGCTGGAGATGATAGACGACAATCTTGCCACCTTTGGTCTCGACCCGCCGCTTCAGGCCCACGAGGATGGCGACCCCGGAACTGGAAAGATAATCGACCTTGACGAGGTCGACGGCGAAGAGCGGCGAAGCGTCGCCCTGGACGAGCTCATACAGCGAGTCGCGCAGCGCGTTGTTGCGAAAATCGTTAAGGCCGGACGCGCTCTCGAACGTGACGACGATGACGTCGGATTCCGGGCGCGTGCTGAAGAATGACATGACGTCTAGAGTTCCTCCACCATTGCGTGCCCGACCGCCGTGTCGGGGTCTCCCGCACGACACGGCTTCATCATATCGCGCCGGTCCCACTGGATGCAATTCAGACTGAATCGCGCCGATCCGGAAGACACCGGGGCACGTTTGCAAGGGCACGGCCGCTCGTTAGACTTGATGACGATCGATCGGACCATGCTTCTCGACGATTCGGCGCAGCGATCACGAACAGAGGCGGTGGATCGACCGATGAGACCGGCGGCTAGCGCCGTGCCGCTCACAGGTTCCGGCGCGGCGATCACGATCAGACGCGGTGGATAGGGCACGGGACGTGCGGGACATGGCGACCTTGGTCTTCTCGAACTCGACGAGGCTGATCCTTTGAACCGAATCTGGCTGGCTCTGCGAGCGTTTTGGCGAATCGTCACGGACCCCGATTTCGCGGCGCGAGTCGAGCCGCTTTTTTCACGGGTCCCGACCGGCCCGGACCTGCGCGTGCTGGCGGTCCTGCAGCGCGATGGCCGCCTGGTCGATTTCCTCGAGGAGGACATCGACGGCTACAGCGATGCCGAGATCGGCGCGGCGGTTCGAGACATCCACCGCGGCTGCCGCAAGTCCCTCCGCGATTATCTCACGATCACGCCCGTCATCGACGCGGTCGAGGAAGAGCGGGTCACGATTCCAGCCGATTTCGACCCGGCCGCCATCCGGCTGGTCGGCAACGTCGTTGGCTCACCCCCATTTCAGGGGGTGCTCAAACACCATGGCTGGCGGGTCCGCTCGGTCCACCTGCCGCTCCTGCCCGTGGCGCGTGACGACTCTTCGGTGCTTTCACCGGCCGAGGTCGAGATCCCCTGACCGCGCGGTTCCCGCGACTTCACCGGGACCTCGATCCTTCAACTCGCACCCGAAAAGGACAGGGACACAGCATATGTCTCGTTACGTGGTTGGCATCGACCTGGGGACAACGAACTCGGCGCTGGCTTATGCGGACTCGAGCGCGATGCCGGGCGACGGGCCGGGCCCGATCACGAGCCTGGCGATCCCGCAGGTCGTCGCGGTCAACGACGCGTCGGAGCGGCCGCTCCTTCCCTCGTTCTTGTATCTGCCTTCGGCCAAGGAATTTCCGGCGGGTGCGTTCGAGCTGCCGTGGAAGTCGACGCCGGACCGGGTGGCCGGCATTTTCGCGCGCGAACATGGAGCGAAGGTGCCGGGGCGGCTGGTGAGCTCGGCCAAGAGCTGGCTTTCTCACGCCGGAGTCGACCGGCGCGCGCCCATCCTGCCCTGGACAGCGGCCGAGGATGTATCGCGGGTCTCGCCGGTCACCGCGTCCGCGGCGTATCTCGAGCACATGCGTGACGCCTGGAACACGCGGGTCGCCGGCAAAACGGCCGACCGGCTCGAGAACCAGGAGGTCTTCTTGACGGTCCCCGCCTCGTTCGACCCCGTGGCGCGCGAGCTCACCATGGAGGCGGCCGGCAAGGCGGGACTGAAACACGTCACGCTGCTCGAGGAGCCGCAGGCCGCCTTTTACGCCTGGCTCGCATTCCAGGGGCAGAAATGGCGCAAGAAAGTCAAGGTCGGCGACATCATCCTGGTCTGCGATGTCGGTGGCGGGACGACCGACTTCACCCTGATCGCCGTGAGCGACGAAGGGGGCGACCTGGTCCTGTCGCGCCTGGCTGTCGGCGAGCACATCCTGCTCGGCGGCGACAACATGGACCTGGCGCTGGCGTATGGCGTCGCCACGAACTTGCCCCAGGGAATGGAGGGGCTGGACGGCGCGCAACGCGTCGCGCTGGGACATGCCTGCCGCGCCGCCAAGGAAGCCCTGTTCACCGACATGAAGCGAAACGCCGCCCCGGTCACCCTTCTGGGCCGGGGCTCGAAGGTCGTGGGCGGCTCGGTCAAGACCGAGCTGACGCGCGACCTGCTCAAGAAGGTATTGATCGATGGTTTCCTGCCCCGTTGCGGGCCGGGCGACCTGCCGTTGCGCGGGCGTCGCGTCGGCCTGACGGAGATTGGCCTCCCATACGCCGCCGACCCGGCGATCACCCGGCATCTGGCGCGGTTCCTCGGTCAACAGGCCGGCTCGCTCCATACCGGTGGAACGACGGTCCTCCCCTCGGCGGTCCTGTTCAACGGCGGCGTGTTCAAGGCGGCCGAGCTGCGCCGGCGGATCCTCGAGGTCCTCACCGAATGGGCAGGCAGGCCGGTCCCGGAGCTGGAATCCTCGGACCTCGACCTGGCGGTCGCCCATGGGGCCGCTTATTACGGACAGGTTCGCCTCGGCAGAGGGGTGCGGATCCGCGGCGGCGTGGGCCGCGCTTACTATGTCGGGCTCGAGATCGCCGCGCCGGCGGTCCCCGGCGTCACCCAGCCGATCAAAGCCCTTTGCGTCGTCCCCATGGGCATGGAAGAAGGCACCGAGACCAGCGTACCCGGTCCCGAGATCGGTCTGGTCGTCGGTGAGCCGGCCCAGTTCCGGTTCCTCGGCTCGACCATCCGTCGGGACGACTCGGCCGGCACCACTCTCGAGCGGTGGGGCACCGAGGAGCTGCAGGAGCTGTCACCGCTCGAGACCGCACTCGAGGCCGACGACAGCCCGGCCGGCGAGCCGGTTCCCGTTCGCTTGCACGCACGAGTGACCGAGGTCGGGATCCTCGAGCTTTCGTGCCAGAGCACCCGAGACCCGCGACGCTGGAAGCTGGAGTTCAACGTGCGCGAGTCGGGTGAAGACTGAGGATCGCGGACCCTCGCGCGCATCATCAACAACTGGGACAAACCATTCCGTTCCGCAACGAGGCCACCGAGATGAGCAACGTTGTCTTGACGATCGAGGGTAAGGTCGAGCGCGTGTTGCGGTTGACTTTTGTCGACCTGGAAGCCTTGCCCGAACCGGCCCAGATCCGCGACGTCTCACGCTTCCACCCCACGCGCCGGGGAGACGGCGTGGCGCTGGATGTAATCCTGGACCAAGCCGGCGTCGCAAGGGCGGCGAACTACGTGACCTTGCACGCCGATCGCGACAACTTCCACGTCTCGGTGCCGCTCGACGCGATTCGCGGCCAGGGGATCGTCGTTTACCGGCTCGGGCCTGACCGGTTGGGTCTCGAAGACGGCGGACCAATCCGCCTGCTCATCCGCGACCCCTCCGCGTGCCACACCGGCGAGCTCGACGAGTGCGCCAACGTGAAGTATCTCAGCCGAATCGAGCTGACCGAGCGACGCGGCCGTGACACCCGACCGACGGACGAAGCCGCCCACTCAGCACTGCACGAGTCCCAGGCGGAGCCGCCGCGCGAACAATCCGGCGGCCTCCCGTAGGGCCGACACTCCTGTCGGCCGACTTCCGCCCGGCCTTGCTCTCAAAGTTCGTTTTGAAACGAAATTCAGCAGAATAAAACAAAACCTTTTGTCAATATTATCAGGACGTTTGATTTGGCCAAAACTGGTACTTCACCCTACGCGCCCATTCGTTCCAGATCATCGTTCTTTGTTCCAGTCCTCCCAAACCAAGCTGCATTATCTTCGACTTCGACCCAAATCCAAAGCGCCGGGGCACCGTTCACATCAGACCCCGTTTCGAAAACCATCTCACGCACCCATTCAGGGAGCTTGCCAGCGACCTGCTGTTCGATTTGCTTTCCAATTCTAAATGCATCCAAATCAGCGTACTTGTCTGGACGAATGATCTCTAGAATTCTTCTAAACTTTGGCACCGCTGCTCGGAATTGCTCTTTTGTCGCTGGTTGTTGATTCGGCGCCGCGCTTGCGATTGCCCTGAATTGTTCGACACTCTCCGTTAGTTGTGTCCGCTCTTCGTCTGAGAGAAAACAAAAGTCGTTGGCATCGTAGCCTTCAATAGCTTTAGGCGTAAGCCAGGATGTAGATCCCTTGAGAATACTTTCGATTTTCTCTGCGTCCAATCTCGGCGAATCGACAACAGCTTGAGGTGATCTCAAACTAGCTGCCCCCCGGTACGCTGATCCAGAATTCTTTAATTGACATAAGTTATAATTTCCTTTCACTCGTCCTCTTCATAAGAAACGAAATCAATCGCCCACGTCAAGTGAATTATCGGTCACGAACCGCCGGCGAGAAGCTCGGCGAATTTCCAGGAGAGGACGGTCAAGGTGACCGCGCCCGAGCCGAATGCAGCCACGAGCACGGCCGCAGCGGCGATTTCCCGCGCCGTCTTCAGCCTCGGCTCTTCGGGATCGCCGACGGCGCGCGCCAGGGTGTCAACCGCGCTATGGGCCAGCTCCGCGATCAAGACCAGCGAGGCCCCGAGAACCAGCAGGCACCAGCCGCGTTGATCGATTCCCAGGAGTGCGGCCGTGATCGCGATCAGCGTGCCCCGATAGCCGTGGGCAAAGAAGCTGGAGTCGCCCCGGATCGCCGACTTGAGGCCCCGCCAGCCCGCCGCGAGCTTGCCGCGGGTATTGCGGCGATCGGCCTGGGCCGTCTGGTCCGAGGGCGCATCGAGCGCCCTTGCGCGGTCGTCTAGGCCGGGAGCCGGCTGGGCGAGCAAGGCCGGCTCGACGTCGACCGTCGTGCTGGCCATGCCGGTCTCGCTCTGCTGTCCCACGTCGTTCATGGTTGCCGCCCCCTCGCCGATCATGACAGGTCACTGGGTGGGAGCAAACCGCGTGTCAAAGCTCCCCAGGCCGGAGGTCGCTCCGGACCTAGCCATTGGGAGCCGCGGAGTGACCTGGAACGCGAACATGTAACTGTTTCGCTGCGGGTCCACTGTCAGGCCGACGGTGGTCAAATAATCGGCCCCAATCCGGGTAAACGAGAACATCGACCCTAACGAGACCGCGTTGCCGAAGTCGTACGACTCCGAAAACGTGCCATACCACTTCGGGCTGAGCCAGTAGCTCATGCTCATGTTGAGTGCCGAGGTCTTGATCGGACCGGTGTCGATGATCGAATAGCCCATATAAATGTTGGATCGCGGCGGCCGGCTGATCGAGATCCCCGACGTG
Source organism: Isosphaerales bacterium (assembly GCA_044450785.1). Taxonomy (GTDB): domain Bacteria; phylum Planctomycetota; class Planctomycetia; order Isosphaerales; family Isosphaeraceae; genus JBIOJM01. Next base: position 13,471 of record JBIOJM010000151.1, on the reverse strand, counting down.
ATGATGTTCAACCCATTGGGGTTGTATCCCTGCACGTTGTTGTTGACCAGTGGGGAGCTGCCGACCAGCTTGAAGAAATCGAACCAGCCGGCGGAGACGATGCTCGTCCGATCGCCGATGTACCACTGCCAGTTGTACATCGCCTGGCCCCAGGGAGTGCCGAAGTTGTCGCGGGCGGCGTCGGGAAAAAACGTGGTCGTCGCATCCAAAGTCATGTAATCGACGATCCGGCGGCGGCCGACGGGACCACGCTTGGTCTGCAGCCGCTGGTGGATTCCCAACTGAACCGTGTCGATCGAGGACTGGACGTCGGTCGTGCCGGTGATCGGCGACAACGTCTGGCGCAAGATCAAGTGCCGGGGATCGTACGGGAACGGCAGCATGCCACCCGTGAAGCTGGTGAGGGCCAGGTATCTCCGCACATACTCGTAAGTATTATCGTCGAGGTCGTCCTGAACAGCGATGTTGTTGAGCTTCACGTTGGAAGCCGCCGCGCGGGCGTCGAAGAAGAGGCTGATCTTGTTGTTGAGGCCGTGGACGTTCCAGAGGTCGCTTTCAACAGCGGGGTAAAGCTTGTAGGCGGTGAACTCGCCGCGCAGGCCCGCCGCGCCCCAGTATCGCCCCATCGCTCCCGTGGGCAAATGCCCGAGCGGGCCGCCGCCGAGCTGGTCCGTCCACCCCACCGCCTGACCCTGAACGTACGGGACAAAGCGGACCACGTTCCCGATATTCAAAGGCATGTCCAGCTCGTGGCTGGTGTAGAACCGCCCGGACGAGAACGTCCCCGTCGTGTTCGAGATCGGGTCATAGGGCAGAAATGCGAAAAGATTGGGGTTGTTCACCATGACGTCGGTGTGGATGGTGGCGTAATCCATGCCCGTGTGTTGGTAGTAAGTGAACATGTTCGAGAAGAGCGAGTCGCCCAGGCGGTAGTAGTCGGCCCGCGGCAGCCATTGTGTGTCGGTGTACCAGCTCTGCAGGTTGGCCTCGGCCCAGATGTTGGCGTACTGGTTGTCCTTCTGCCAGATCCCGTAAATCAGCGTTTCCTGGTCCAACCCGGTGTCGAAAAGCCTTTTGTAATATTCCTCGATGAAATTGCGGTCGGAGGCATAGCCGACTTCGACCTGGAGCCGCAGCTCCTCGAAGTCGTGTTCTTCGTCCTCGGGAAGGAACCGCTGATTGTGGCGGAAAGTCAACCGTCCTCGATCCTCCTGAAAGGGAGGATCGGAGCCGCGCTGGAGCCCGGCCTTGCCCGCGCCGGGCGGCCCGTTGGTCACGATCGCCGGCCCCGTGCCCAGTACGTCGATCCCCGAATCCTTCAAGCCCCAGATATCGAAGTAGCCGAAGTAGTTCTTGGTGATGTGATCCGCGGGCTTGGGATCCTTATGGTACGGATCGGTCAGGTCACGGATCAGATCGGTGCCGTACCAGCCCATCTCGCTCCCGAGGGCCGGGAACTGCTTGGTCCGGGCACTCAAGTAGTCGACGTCGATGTTCCAGATGTCGATCCACTTGGGCCGGCGCTCCCCGAGGAGCCGGAAGCCGTTCCAGTACGTCTTCAATTGCTGCCCAAAGTAGTTGTTCGTGTTGAAGCCGATCATGCGAAGCGGCGGCTCGAGGTCGTCGAGGTCGGTGACGACGTGCGGCCAGTAGAAGGCGGGGAAGGGCCCCATGTAATAAAAGTTCTGGCGGGCATCCACCCGCCAGATGATCTCCTCGGGCGTCGAGTTGAGGTCGTTCGGGTCGCCGGCTTCCTTGCCCGTGTTGGGATTGGTGAGCGGCCGCGCGTACCGGGTCAAATCGATCGAGCTGCTGGTGATCTTGTAGCCCGGGTTGGGGAATCGGCTGCCGGTCATCGTCGACGGCTGGAGGCGGATCTCGGGCTGCTCGGCGAGGGTGTACGTCCCGTTGGGCAGGGGCACCAGGGACCGGAACTGCTCGAGCCGGGGCGATTTGACCGAGACCGGGGCCAGCAGTGAGGGAGCGTACAGGTCGATTTCCGCATTCGGCGCCAGCATGCGGTCGGTGAGGAAGTCGTAATAAAGGCGGGGTGCGCGAACGGTGCGCTGATCGCCCTTGCCCGCGAACTTGTTTTCGTCCTGGCGGAGGACCACGTTGCCTTCGAGGTAGACTTCCATCGGCTGCCTGGCGTCGTCGACCCAGGTCTCGCCGTTCTCTCCCACGACGGGTTCACCCTTCTTCGGCGCGGGACCGCGCCAGATCACGGCCTCGTCCGCCTCGATGTCGATGGTGCCGAACCGGGGGGCGCGGGTCACGAGATTGATGCCACCGCGGCAGACCCAGGTCTCCACTCCCTCAGGGGTCTTGGCGAGCAGCCGGATTTCCAGCTTTCGTCCGCTCCGTGGGAAGAGGGTCGTCGCGCGCTGGCTTCCCGGCATGATGGGCACAATCGGGGGACGAGGAGTGGCGGAACCCGGGGCGCTCCGTGCCCCCTGCCCCGGGACGCCGCCCGGCAGGACGGGCACGGAGAGTGCGCCGTCCGTGCCGGGCAGAGGCTGGATGTTCGGCGGCAGGTCGTCCCGGTTCGGCGAGAGGTTCGGCACCTGGACCTCGGGCGCGCCTTCGATCGGCGGCAAGTCCACGACGGGAGGCTGGCCGCCAACCGCCGGCGGCTGCTGCGCTCTCGTCCGCTGAACCTGAGGATCGTTCACCGGGCTCGGCCCACCAGCCGTCGCTGAGTCAGGAACGGAATTCCTGGTGAATTGTGCCGGCTGGACCATTGGGTCGAGCTTGGGAGTCGCCGGGCGGTATGCTCCGGCTCCCGCTCCGGTGCCGGCCGCGTCCGAGCGTCCGCGCCGGGCCGTCTGATCCGGGCCGGGGACGGCCGTTGGTGCCGCCGCGCCCGGTTCGGCCCCGGCCTGAGCTGGATCGTCCACGGCCGCGGGCCCCTGCCCCACGATGGGCCCTGGGCCCTCGCCCTTCTGCTCGGCGACGGCGGGTTTCGGCACACGGAATCCCGAGCGCCGGACGATTTGCAAATTCCAGGGCGGCTCTTTCGGCGTTGTCGGGCCAGAGGGATGATAACACTTGAGCCGGACCTCGGCTGTTCGAAACACGACGTGGAAGCTGGATCGGGCTGGGCCCTCGTTGCCGGCCACGCGGACCTGGCCCTCGGCATAGACCTCGACCTGCGATATCTTGTCGGTTGCGGTCGACACGTCGATGACCCGGACGACGGCCTCGCGCGCCCGGATGCCTTCGACACCCTGGAGGATCGAGGAGTCGCCGTAGAGGTGGACCCAGCGCCCGTCAGGTGCGTTCCACGCGGTCACTCGGCTCGCGGCCAGGTCGATGGGATCGGCGAGCCGGGACGAGGCGGTGTCATCGGGCCTCTCCTGAGCCGACAATGCGCGCACCATCCCTGACGCGAGGATGAGCCCAAGCCACACGCCGCGATGTGAGCGGCGACTGGATCGCGCGTCTCCTCGCACGGTTCCTCCCCCAGAACGGTCGGCGATTTTCCGCGGAGGGCCTGCTCGGGACGTCTCCCGATTCACCGGCCCTCCCCATCTCGAAACCGAGAGACATGCGAACCCGTCCACCGGCCGCGAACCGGACTCCGGACAAATCACCGCCCGGGCGACGTCCCACCCCTCGGAGACGCCCCAACTCGATCGCGGAGGGCACCTGAGCCGCGTCTGGACCGGACCTGCTTCGCGGAACTCGAGACATGCATGTGACGGGACAATCGGCCGGGAGGATAGCCGGAACCGTGGATCTCGTCAAGGGAGAGCCGACGATTTGATGTTTGGGCGTTCCATCAAAGGAACACGCTGGTTCAGTTCTGGGGCTGGCAAGCGTACAATGAGTTTTGACCTGAATGATGCGGTGTATCGGCCCTGACCCCGGTCGGCTCGACCAGCTTGGGAGACACAAGATGGCCATCACGATTACACTTGATGACGATTTGGTTGCCGGACTGGAGAGCAGGGCGAAGAAGCAACAGCTTAGTGTGGAGCAATTCGCGATCGGCATTTTGACGGCGGCCTTGGAAGAATCTGAGTCCGTCACTCCGCGCGAAGCCGTCACGAGAATTCAAGCCACAGCGCCGAATCCCTCCCAGGTCAGACCCGCCACAGCGAATCTGGCCGACGTGCTGAATGCCGCACCTGGCGATCCCTGCTTCGATCTGGAGAGTTGGAAGCGTCAGTGGTCGGTCGTGGGAGCCGAGTTGAAGGCGATCACGCGAGCCAATGACGCCGCGGAGGGCCGTGGGGGGTAAAACGGATGGCGCGCGATCTAGTCGATGCACTCATCGCGGTTGTCGCAATTCGTTACGACCTCGTGTTGCTCACGTCCGACAACGACTTCGCGCGCGTGCCAAATCTAGAACAGGAAAACTGGCTCATTCCGAATGAGACGTGATATCTCAGAACGCATGCCTTGGTCAACCGTCGGGCCGCAGTAAGAAAGGCGGCACCCGGGAAGAAAGGGCAAGTCGATGACCCACCGGCGCGACGGAGTCGGAGCTCCTCGGCGTGAAACAGCCGCAACTCGTCCGGCACGAGAGAGAAGAATCTGTGCACCCTCATTCAGCGCGATGCCTCGGCCAGGCCTCCGGGTCGCATCCTGATCTGCGACGTGATCTTGCTGGAGCTGAAGAGGCGGGAGATGACGCGCGACGTCTCCGAACGGAAGCGCAGAACCCTTACCCGTCCATCTCGCAGTCAGCCGTGATTAAGGTCCTCCTTGAAGGGAGCGAGGCCGATGCCTGGGTCATGGTGCGTCTCCTCACGATGGCTTCGGATCCGGTTCGCCTTCGAGTTTGATGATGCAAAGGTGGTTGTTCACCGTGCCGGCCCAGATGCGGCCGGAGGGGTGGGTCGCGAGGTGCTCCAGTGCGGCCGGGAACCAGGCGACGGCCTCGCCACCACTCGCCGGTTCGATCACCGTCTCCAGGTTGCGGCTCATCGCCCGCCATGGAAACACGCTCGCCGGCGCGGCGATCGCTGCAACGTCCCCAAACCCTTGAATCACCTCCAGGCAGTCGCCGGTGGCCGCGTCCCACACCCGCACCGTCTTGTCGATCCACGACCCGCTGATGATCCGCCGGCCTTCATGGTCGAACACCACATTCTCGACCGGACCCTCGTGTCCGCGGAGGCAGGCCAGTTCGGCGCCCGAGTCGGCGTCCCAGACCCGCACCGTCTTGTCGTGCGACCCGCTGACGATGCGCCGTCCCTCACGGTCGATCGACACGCTCCAGACCGCGAGGTCGTGCCCGCGGAAGCAGGCCAGCTCGGTGCCTGAGGCCGCGTCCCAGACCCGCACCGTCTTGTCGGCCGACCCGCTGACGATCCGCCGCCCCTCCCGGTCGAACGCCACGCTCTCGACCCAGCCGTCGTGCCCGCGGAGGCAGGCCAGCTCGGCGCCTGAGGACGCGTCCCAGACCCGCACGGTGTCGTCAAACGACCCACTGACGATCCGCCGCCCCTCCGGGTCGAACGCCACGCTCTCGACCCAGCCGTCGTGCCCGCGGAGGCAGGCCAGCTCAGCGCCGGAGGCCGCGTCCCAGACCAGCACCGTGTTGTCGTAAGACCCGCCGACGATGCGGCGGCCATCCCGGTCGAACGCCACGCTCGAGACCAGCCCCCCGTGCCCGCGGAGGCAGGCCAGCTCGGAGCCGGAGGCCGCGTCCCAGATACGCAACGTATTGTCGTAAGACCCGCTGACGATCCGCCGCCCCTCACGGTCGATCGCCACGCTCTCGACCGAGCCGTCGTGCCCGCGGAGGCAGGCCAGCTCGGCGCCCGAGGCCGCGTCCCAGACACGCACCGTGTCGTCATCCGACCCGCTGACGATCCGCCGCCCCTCCCGGTCGAACGCCACGCTCGATACCCAATCGTCGTGCCCGCGGAGGCAGGCCAGCTCGGCGCCGGAGTCCGTGTCCCATACCCGCAACGTCTTGTCCCTCGACCCGCTGACGATGCGGCGGCCATCCCGGTCGAACGCCACGCTCAAGACCGCGAGGTCGTGCCCACGGAGGCAGGCCAGCTCCGCGCCTGAGGCCGCGTCCCAGACACGCACCGTGTTGTCATCCGACCCGCTGACGATCCGGCGACCCTCACGGTCGAACGCCACGCTGCTGACCTCGTCGTCGTGCCCGCGGAGACAGGCCAGCTCGGCGCCGGAGTCCGCATCCCAGACCCGCACCGTCTTGTCGAACTCCCCGCCCCCGCTGACGATGCGCCGTCCCTCACGGTCGAACGCCACGCTCATGACCCAGCCGTCGTGCCCGCGAAGGCAGGCCAGCTCGGCGCCGGAGGACGCGTCCCAGACCCGCACCGTGTCGTCCTCCGACCCGCTGACGATCCGCCGCCCCTCCCGGTCGAACGCCATGGTGTTGACCCAGTCGTCGTGCCCGCGGAGGCAGGCCAGCTCGGCGCCGGAGGCCGCGTCCCACACCCGCACCGTGTTGTCCCGTGACCCGCTGACGATCCGTCGCCCCTCCCGGTCGAACGCCACGCTCCAGACCGTGTCGTCATGCCCGCGGAGGCAGGCCAGCTCGGCGCCGCCGAGAGGAAACGGGGGCGGGCGGAGCGACCGCAGCCAGGCGAAGGCGGGGGTTCTTCGTTCCTTCGCCGCGCGCCAGGATTCGAGTAATGTGGCCAGCCGATCGTCCCCGGGTCGGCTCCACGGCGGCCCGGCCGCGGGCCAGCCGCCGGGGGGCGCGTCGTAGTGGGCGGCGGCCGCTGGACAGTCGTACCACCAGCACCGGTTCCAGAGGCACTGGAACAGCGTGGTGTGATGACGTGCCAGGGACTGAATGTCGGCGCCCACCGCCTGGGAGATGAGCCGCAGGTTACGGCGGTCCGAATGGTTCCCGGGCAGGCGCTCGACGGCTCGGGTGAAATCCGACACCAGGTCAAAGACTTGGCCGGCTTCGGCCTTGGCCTCGAGGAAGTCCAGATCCAGCAGAGTCCGTGAAACATTATCCCACCGTTTGGCCTCGAGCCACTGCCACACCAGTTCATCAGCGCGGCGGACGTTCGTCGGCCGTGGAGTGAGGGGAAACCACCGGGAACGAGCGCCCTGCTCTTCCAGCGACTCCCGCCAGGGATCCTGCTTCTCGAAGAACTCGGCCAGGCGGATATGGCCTGCCTTACAATCATCCTCCGTCGCCAGGTAGCAGCGCTGTACGGCCTGGAGCAGATTGCCGTGAAAGAATCCGAGCAGGCCGTTTCGATTCACCAGGTAGGGGCGTAACTGCCGGAGGATCGGGAACAGGTCGTCAGCCTCGGGTAAATCAGCCAAGAGATCTTGCAGCTCGCGTTCCGACAGCCCACGACGGGCAGAGGCGATCAAGGTCAGCACATCGTGCACGACCGGCGGACTGAAGTCTGACTCCAGGCGCTGGATCACCTGGGTGAACAGGGCCGTAACAGGGTCGCCGGCCTGTCTCATGGCTTCGGGAGTGAACTTGCCTTTAGTGTAAGTCTCATCCGACACCCCCTCAGCCGGAAGCGCTGCTATCCGGTCATTGAGCTTTTCGAACGAGCCGAACCCGCGGAGTTCCTCGATGGCCACGCGGAGATAGAGCGGATTGTCGGTCGCCGGATTGGCCAGCATCGCTTTGACCTGGGAGTCGCTCAGCGTCTTGGCCGCGATCGAGGGCACTTGGCGGATGATTGCGCGCCGATCGGCGTCGGTGAGCGGCTCCATGCGGATGTGCGTCTTGTCGCGATGGACGAAGGCTCGGGCCAGCAGATCCTGGTCGGCCTGCTGAGATTCGGGTTCGACGATCGCGCTGACCACGACCTTCACGCGGGACAGAAAATCATGGGGCAGCCACCAGAGCTCACGGGCCCGGTCGGCCTCCTCGAGCTGGTTGAGAGCATCGAGCACGATCACCGCCCGGTGCTCCATCGGGATCTGCTTGAGGAAGTTGCGCCAGGTCGTGACCAGCGGGGCGATCTCCTGCGGAATGGTGTATTCCTGCTCGATCATCTGGCGTGCCTTCTCGGCCTCCTCGCCGGTGCCAGGGACGGAAGCCAGCCGCGCGGCGTGCTCGGTGCGGAGGACACGCTCGTACAGCTCGCGGCAGAGGCGCTCGAGCGTGTCCCGGAGTGAGGCCGAGCGTGGGCTGGCACCGATGAAGTGAGAAATGACGACAACGTCGTCGTGTGACTTCTGGTAGTCGGTGACGAACTTCGCTAGCGCCGCCGACTTGCCCGAGCCGCCAGGGCCGGTGAGCAGACAGGGGCCCTTGCTCGAGCCGTCGGCATAGATCTCCAGATCGTGGTAGAGCGTCTCGCGGCCGACGTAGACGCCCAGCCGGGAGTGGATGAACCGCTCCTGGATGTCGCGCTCCTCGGCCCAGGGGTCGACCTGGGCCGGCTCGGGCTGGGTGCGCTGGAGCAAGAGACGCCGACGGCGGCGGATCTCGGGATACCGGCGGCAGAGCCCGCGCCAGAGATCGCGCTTCACCCGGCGGCCGAAGGCCTCCAGGCTTTCCAGACGGCCCTTCTTGTACTTCTCGTCAATCGCCAGGCGGTTCGTCGCATCCTGGTTCCAGCGGGCCGGGTAGCCATCGAAGACGGGATAACCCTGGTCGCGGACGTTGCGGATCTTCTGCTTGAGCGCCGCCAGTTTGCGGATCAACTCCGGGTCGGTCTCGACATAGACCTCCGAGCGAGCGGGCTCAGGGACGTCGTCGAGCGCCTTCGGATCACGGAAGTAGAAGAACGAACGCCCCTTCATCCGCGGGTCAATCAGGAGCACGCCGAAGAGCATCTCCAGCTCCGTGACGCTCTTGCCGGTCTCGTGCTGGACCCAGCCGTACTTTTCCTTCACCGCGTCGGAGAGTGTCTTCGGGACCCAGCCGTAGCGCTCGCCCAGAATGCCCAGGAAGAACGGCCGGCAATCGTCGATCAGCTCGAGGCAGAGGTCAAGGACGCGGTCCTTCCTCGATTCCTCCTCGGTGATCCCCCAGCGCAGATCGATGTCGATCAACTCGATGCGGTGCGGCAGCAACCGCTCACGCAACTCGGGGAACACGACCTTGACCAGGTGGTCGCGCTCCGCGTGCATGTCGCGGAATGTCGAGGAGATGAAGACGCGGGCCGTTTGCCAAGTAGAGGCCATGGTTCAGAAACTCCTCCGTGTCGCGCAAGAGGTGAACTGAGCTTTGTGATCGAGACAGCGGGTCAAGTACCAAGTCACTAAAACGAGATATCGACAAAAGAAGATTCTATCGAAGTGCGCTCGGATCATTAACTCAAAAACGCCTTGACGGCCGACACGTCGACTGGAAGTGCTCGGAGCAACGGGTGCCCAGACCAGCGCGACTGCGCGAGAGCTTGCTGGACTTCCGAACCAGGGACGGCAATGTGTCCGACGGCGATGCGCAGAGCCAGCGCCATCACGCATTCGCTTGCCGCGATCTGCCCTCCGCCGATGTCAAGCACGCGAATCTGGTTTATTGGGACCTTCGATGCGAGTAGATCGGCCCAGTATTGCAGCGGTTCCAGCGGTGAAAAGTCGGCGCCTGCGGATTCACGATGCTTGGAATATCGCGTGTCGATCTCCACATTTGCTGGGCGATCACGTGGCACATAGCCGATCGTACGAATTGCGGTGGGGTACTCCGTCTGCAATTCCCCGACGACGGCGCTAATACCGGCCAACGTGCCTCCTGAGACGATCGTGCCCCGAAAGTCTCGGAATGCCTCTTGTAGAAGCGTTCGGTGCTCCTCGGCGGCCGGTGTTCCGCAATATCCCACGACGACAACGACCGGCGGCTTCAAATCTTGATCATCCGCGGTTGGTGATGGCGGGTCCGTATCAAGCCTCTCGAAGCGAATCGCCTTCGCCAGCCTCAAGAAAGCCTCCGACCATTCGTACCCTTTAACCTTGGCGCTCGCCAAGGTCGGGAAAGAGGTAAGCGCCGAGTCGATGAAAAAGGCCGCCGTGCTATCGGCCACGCCCTTGGCGTATGAGTCGAGCGCCTTGTAGGGCTCGCGCAGCATGAGCTGAAACTTGCCCAGATCGAAGTAGGCCCACGGCAGGTTGACGCCTACTTCGGTCTGTTTCTGACAACGAATACTCGCAGCATGAATCGAAGGATAAAAACAATTGATGATTTGGTCGGCGTTCTCGTGGTCGGCGATGGCGCATTCGATGTAATTGCCCACGGGATAAGGGTGTGTCGGGCCGATCTTGAACGCTTCGAAGTACCAATGCTTGGCGAGGGCGTGGTACGCGGCCTTTTTCTCCGTGTCGCGGATAGCGATCGCACGCCTGCGCCAGGTCCCACCGAGCGAAGCGGGCGCATCGATATCCGTTGGGTCGAGTTCGCAGGCTTTCTGGAGCAATTCCTGACCGCGTCGAAATTCCTCGCACTCGGGATCCTCCTTGCCGTGCAACTTGCAGAGGCTCACTCCCAAATCGCGCAATACGGCCGCACTTCCCGATCCTTCAAAGGGCTTGAGCGCCTCGATGGCTCGATTCCATTGGCCACCGAGCAGAATGGCCATGCGAGCAAGCTGATGGGCGATTGTGTGATGTGGATCGGCTTTCAGAACGATCGCGAGCTTCTCCATTTCCTCCTTAAGCTGCTCCTCGGTGTAGTATGCGTCGTAGCTCGACGCGTATTCTGACAAGCCGACGCTGCTCGACTCGAATTCACGATCGGCCTCTTCGAGCACGGCGGCCAACCGGGCGAACACGCGTTGCCACTCTGCTGGGAGCTTGAAACGGCTCTTGTAGCTAAGCTCATGGAGGATGTCGGCCCACGCGTGCTGGAGAATGGTCCTCACCTGGATCTCGGCGCTCAAATGCTCCGGCACATCCGTAAGCGAGGGCCCAGTCAAATCGAGGGTCTCCCTGGGAACGCGAACGACGATGTGTTGCGATCGATAGCCGAACTCGCTTGCCGCCAGCGTCGCCAGTTTGTCGCCCGACTCTTCCGGAACTATGGTGAATCGCTTCTTGATCGATTCACTGACGGCGTTGACGCCGCCGAGCGTGTGGCAGATCACGCGCGCGCCACACAGGTCGGTCAGATCGACCAGAGGGTTGGCATAAACGCGCCCCGGACGCATGATTTTTTCGGCAAAGCTCGCAATGGTCTTCGCCCGCGCTTGAACTAAACAGTGGAGGCCAAGTGACTGTGAGAGTCCCTCAAGTGTTCGCGTAAGATGCTCGGCAAGCCGCGCATAGACGGGCCGCACCAAACGGAACCCCTCGACGTGCTGCTCGTAATCCGTCGCCTTGAAGGGATTTCGAACGCCCGACTTCTTCGCCGACTGGGCATAGCTTCGAAGTGGCTCTTGGAAGTGTGCCGGAAAGGGCAGGTCGTGCAGCTTGTGGGGTGAGCGCCACTCGTGTGCGTCATGCTCGCTGCCAAGACGCAGCTCGCCTCCAACCCGGTCGGCCTCGAAGATGAGGTACACCACGATTCGATCGGCCAATTCGACCTGCGTTGTGCCGATGACGCGTCCCACTCGGATTTGCAGCCCTGTTTCCTGTTCGACTTCGCGGACAAGAGCCTGGTCCATCGGCTCGCCCGGTTCGCACTTGCCACCGGGCAGGTCCCACAGGCCTGGATGGTTCCTGGAACTGGCCGATCGCCTGATCACGAGTCGTTGTGGTGTCCCGTCGGCGACCAGGGCTTTGACTGAGAAGTGGAGGGGCTTCGGCGACATGGCAGGACTCCTCGCAAGGTCGTCTCAGGGTGACATGCTCGTGATGCGCCAAGCCCTCGTGCTCGATGTCACGTGGCTTTCTCAATGTGATAGCCCAACGCGCGGATGGCCTTGAGCGTCTCCATCGCAGCGATGCGGTCATACTGCTTTTCGGATTCGGGCAGTTGGTCGTACGGCACGAGGGACGGGTGTTGCTTCTTGGTGTCGTCGCGCTGTGGACCGTGCGTCCACCCGTCGGCGATGCGCTGGCGTCCCCATAGGTCGTGCGCGTTTTCGGCGAGGCGTTCGGTCAACTCCAGGATCTCGGGCGTCAACTCGATGGTAGAGGTGTCAATCGGACGAGGTTCGTATTTCACGTGTTACGGTCCTCTGGAAGTTGGAGAATTCGACGGGAATTTGGTGCAAGACCGTCAGGTCGTTCAGACAGAGCTGATGGATCTGAGCCATTCGATATTCCAGTCTCCTCGGGTTTGGGTCGACGAGGTAGCGAAACTTCCGCCATGCGGAGCCGTTCGGCCTTGTTGCGCTCGACGAGCCAGAGAATCTGGAACGCCACCAGCGAGCCCAGCACGAACGCGACAAGCGCGAACCCCACGGCAACCAGCTCGTCGAAGGCGATTTGATGAAGCCCGATCGCATCGCCGAAGGCGAGCTGGAGTATGGCGAAGATGATCGCCGCGGTGCCGAAGACCGTCGCCAACTTGACCAGTTGCCGGTGATTCCACTGGTGCCGCAGCGCGGCTCCGTCGGCCTTGCGGAATGCGGGCTCGATCACCTCGGCACAGACCTGGAGCCTCCCGGCCAGTTGTGGCCAGTGGGCGAGGTCGTCCGGTGCGTCGTGCATGTCGTCCTTCGGCGTCTCGACACTGGCGAAACAGGAAACACTCATCACGGATCTCCTGCCGGGGGTATCGAATCCGGGTCACCCTCAAGCCGGATCAGGTACAGATGATTGGCCACGGACCCGGCCCAGATGCGGCCCGAGGGGTGTGTCGCGGTATCCTTCAATGCGGCCGGGAACCACGCGACTGCCTCGCCACCACACGCCGGTTCGATCGTCGTCTCCAGGTCCCTATCCGTCGCCCGCCATGGAAACAGCCTTGCCGGCGCCGCGATTCGGACACCACACTCTATACCCTGGCTTACCTCGATGCATTCCCCGCTGTCCGCATCCCACACCCGCACCGTCGAGTCCCCGGACAGAAGCCCGTGCGCGCTGACGATGCGCCGGCCGTCGGGGGTATACGCCACGCTTATGACCGAACCCGCATGCGGGCGGAGACAGGCCAGCTCTACACCGCTGTCCGCATCCCACACCCGCACCGTCTGGTCCTTCGACCCGCTCACGATGCGGCGGCCGTCGGGGGAATACGCCACGCAATAGACCTCGTCGGCGTGCCCGCGGAGGCAGGCGAGCTCGCCACCGCTCGTGGCGTCCCACACCCGCACCATATGGTCGCGCGACCCGCTCACGATCCGTCGGCCGTCGGGGGAATACGCCACGCTCCAGACCACGCCGGTGTGCCCGCGGAGGCAGGCGAGCTCGGCACCGCCCGCGGCGTCCCACACCCGCACCGTATTGTCGTAAGACCCGCTCACGATCCGGCGGCCGTCGAGGGACGTCGACACGCTCAAGACCGCGTTGGCGTGCCCGCGGAGGCAGGCGAGCTCGGCACCGCTCGCGGCGTCCCACACCCGCACCGTATGGTCGTCAGACCTACTCACGATCCGGCGGCCGTCGGGGGATATCGCCACGCTAGAGACCCAGCCCTCGTGCCCGCGGAGGCAGGCGAGCTCGGCACCGC
>JBIOJM010000150.1:0-21979 GCA_044450785.1 Isosphaerales bacterium | reverse complement strand
TTCGCCGGCGACGATCCCGACCTGGTTGCCGACTTGATGATGGCCGCGGGCGCCGAGTCCTATTCGATCCTCTTCCCGATTGCCCAGCGTCAGGCACCGCGGTTCTTGCCCTTGTTTCAGGCTGAGATCGCCAGGCAGGCGGGCGACCCGGAGGTCAGCGAGGGCGACAAGGACCAGCTTGCGATGCGTCAGGCCCGGGCGGCGATTGCCCTGGTCCGGCTGGGCAAGGCCGAGGAGGTCTTTCCGCTGTTGCGTCACAGTTCCGATCCCCGGCTCCGCAGCTTCATCCTCAACTGGCTGAATCCCCTGGGCGCCGATCCGAAAGTCCTCGCTGGCGAACTGGACCGCCTGGATCGGCGCGGGTCTCACGAAGGTGTTGGGCGCGGGTCTCCAGACCCCGCCCAGGGCCTCGACCGAAGGTCTCCTGCTTCTGCTTCCGGGGTGGCCGCCGATTCGGGGAGACCTTCGGTCAGGCGTCGCGGCGGCGACCCTTCGGGTGCCCGGAGACCCGCGCCGAACAGCGGCGGCATCGCCTCCTGGCTCCTGTTCCCTGGTGAATTGATCGTCTACGACGGCGTCACGCGGGCGACATGGGTGGCCAAGCTCCTCCCCGGCCAGACGGTGCCGGTGGAGGTCATCGGGGATGTCCCGTCGCCCGGAGCGAGATTCCCGACCGTCGGGGAGCGTCTGCCATGATCGATCCGGTGCGGCAGGAGGTTCTGCAAGTCCTGGCCGAGTTGAGCGAGGCCGCACCGGAGGTGCGGCTTGGCCAGTTCATGGCCGACGCCTTGCGATCCGGACTGTGATGCGGTAGCCTCGGCGGTATGGACTTCGAGATCGTCGGCGAGCTGTCGGGCGTCGAGACCATCGCGGTCAACCTCTCGATCCGCGAGAACGTCGATTTGAAGGCCCGCTACGGCGGACGGCGCTGGCGGAAGCTCAAAGGCATCGGCACCATCCGGCTGGCCAACGGCAACGTCCGGCGGGCCGAGGTCCACTGGTACGAGGCGCATGGCGTCGGCAAGCGGAAGATGAAGATCAAGCGGCTCTTGGACTGAACCAATGGCAGACGTTCTTGTCAGACCGGTATTCGCCGTCTGCGTCGCCAACGACGGCTGTGACGACCTCTCGATTGGGATGCTCTATCGGGTGCTGCCCGACGAGGCGGCGTCCGGTGAGGGCCTGCTACGGGTCGTCGACGACTCGGGGGAGGACTATCTCTATCCGGCGAGTCGCTTCGTCATAGTCCATGTCCCCCAGTCGGAGGAGCAGAGAGTGCTGGCCGTTGCGTCGGCGAATGTTGATTAGATCGGAGAAAAGCTCGGAAAAGGGGTCAGGAACCGATTCGACTTAACGGTTTCTGGCCCCTTTCCGTGTCCGGGGTGGCTGTGGTCGAAGCCGGCTTCAAGCCGGCGAGCCCACAGGGATTCGGCTCATCGGTTTTCCAGCAGCGTCAGCCGCGCCCAGTTGAGCGCGGCTTTCGAAGAGCGCTGCTGGATGATGTCGCGCGGTTGATCCCACCCAATGTCCAGCCGGCGCGTCTGGACCCATTTGGATGTGGCCAGACCCAGGTAGACGAGTCCAACCGGTTTCTCCGCCGTACTGCCCGTGGGACCGGCGACCCCGGTCGCCGAGAGACCGAGGTCGGAGCCGAGACGTTTTCGTACCCCCTCCGCCATGGCGGCCGCCACTTCCGGACTGACCGCCCCGTGAGCTTCCAGGAGCGCGAGCGGAACCCCGAGCAGCTCGATTTTCGCCTCGTTGGCGTAGCTCACGACGCCGCCCAGGTAGAACGGACTGACTCCGGCGAGCGCCGTGATCATGTGCGCGATCAGCCCGCCGGTGCATGACTCGGCCGTTGCAATCGTGCTGCCGGTGCGGATGAGCTCTTCCAGGAGAGCTTCCGGAACGTCGACGGAGCCCTCGCCCACGACGAGGCTGCCAAACCGCTCGTAGATCAGCTTGGCGGTGGCCTCGATCGCGAGACGGGCCTCGTCCATGTCGGCAGCCGACGCCGTGATGCGGAAGCTGATCGTGCCGTCATGCGCGGTGATGCCGACTTCGGGAACCCGGCCTCGGACCGTGAGGTCTAACGCCTGGGCCTCGACATCCGCTTCCCCCTTGCCGAACAGGTTGATCTTACGCTGAGCGATCACTCGCTCCAACCAGCCCTCCTGTCGTAGCCGGGGGACCACCTGTTCGCCAAACATCACTCTCATCTCCGACGGGACGCCCGGAAGACAGGCGATCGTCGACCGGCCGATCCGCATCCAGATTCCCGGTGCCGTCCCAACCCGGTTGGGTAGGCAAACCGCTCCTTGGGGAAAGAGCGCCTGCACTCGGTTTCGCTCCCTCATCACGCGATTGCGGCGGGCGAACATCGCGGCGATCGCCGCCAGCGATTCCGCGTCTTCGACCAGGGGAACGCCCGCGCACTCGGCCAGGGCCTCGCGCGTCAAGTCATCCT
Organism: Isosphaerales bacterium; assembly: GCA_044450785.1. Taxonomy (GTDB): domain Bacteria; phylum Planctomycetota; class Planctomycetia; order Isosphaerales; family Isosphaeraceae; genus JBIOJM01. The sequence goes on along the minus strand of JBIOJM010000150.1, from coordinate 19,512 downwards.
GGGTAGGCCCCAGACCGCCGGTCATCACTACGAGATCGACCCGGTCACAGGCCGTCCGGAAAACGCCCATGTGGTCGGCCAGCACATCTCCCAGGGTCGAATGGAACGCGACCATGATCCCGAGCGCCGAGAGTTCTTGGCTGAGCCACTGGCTGTTGGTGTCGAGCGATTGCCCGCTGACCAGCTCGCTGCCGATCGAGATGATTTCAGCCCGCATGCGTGGTCCTCACATTGACGATATTGTAACACCAACCATCGGCACTGGCACGATTCCTTTCCGATCGGTTAAGATGGCGACGATTGGATTTCTCGCCGCACCGCGGTGAGGAAGCGGAGCACTGGTGCTGGGGAGCGTGCCGAGAGGTCGCGTCTCATGAGGGGCAGCGTGCTGCAACGACCGACGCTCGTATTGAACCGCCATTGGCAGCCGGTTCATGTCGCGCCCGTTCAGCGGGCCTTGGTCATGGTGTGGAACGAAGCGGCCCTTGTGATCGACCCAGACGATTTCCAGCTTTATACCTGGGCCGACTGGGCGAAGCTGGCTCCTCGCGAGGGAGAGCCGTTCATCCGCACGGTGAGGTTCCGGCTCCGGCTTCCCGAAGTCTTGACCCTGACACGTCACGATCGAGCCCGGCACCAGACCGTCACGTTCAGCCGCCGCAACTTGTTCAAACGCGATCACTCCACCTGCCAGTACTGCGGTTGCCAGCCCGGTACCGCGGAACTCTCGATCGACCACTTGATCCCCCGGTCACAGGGTGGAAAGACCACCTGGGAAAACTGTGCCCTCGCCTGTGTCGCGTGCAACGCGCGGAAAGCGAACCGAACTCCCGACCAGGCCGGGATGAAGCTTCGCCGCGTTCCGGTTCGCCCGTCCTGGAAACCGCTCTATGACGCGACCGGTATCCGCATCGCGAGCTGGTCTCGATTCTTGAGCGACGCCTACTGGAACGTGCCGCTCGAGCATTCGGGGTAGGGTCGATTCCCACTCCGCGAATTCTGCGCACGGAGCGCGAATCTTGGAACCGAGGCCACCCGATCGCCGGTCAGAGCCGATCCTACACTAACCCAACGCGTCGGTTTTGAAGTTGCGCTTTTCTTGATTTCGCCCCGAAGGGGCAGCAACATGCCAGCCCAGGGCAACGCCCTGGGATTTGGAAAACGTGATGACCAGTGCCCTGAAAGGGCCGAACATGGTGTTCAATCCCAGCGGTACCGCTCTTCATTTTCCATTGATGCAGGGAGCCTGTCCTTGTTACGCCCTTTCAGGGCTCTGCTGATTCGTGCCGTTTGTCTGTTCCCAGGGCGTCGCCCTGGGCTGATATGTTACTGCCCCTTCGGGGCGAATACGCAGAGGCGCAACTTCAAAACGCGCCAGCGAGGGTCCTCTCGTGGGAGCGAGCTGCGTCTCCCATCTTTGGCTCGAGGCTCTGCCGCGTTAGGGACCCGCCCTCCCGTCTCTTTTCCTTCCCGTGGGAGATTACACCCTCAGGGGATGTCACGATGAGCACGATTCAGGAAACGCAGAAGCCAGCTCGGTCCGTCGAGGCCGAGATCGACCGTTTTCGATATGGCTTTCGCAATGTTCAAGTCACCCGGCCGGACGGCTCCATCGACTTCGATCAGATTCCCCTGACGCTCGAGGATGCCTTGCACCCGGAGGAAGGAGATCGCCCCGTGTCGAGCCGGGCCCACGCTCTCGATTGCAACTACCTCCACGACGTAGTGTCGGAGCGACTGGCCGGCGACCGGACCGCAGCGGTGCTATCGGACACCGACATCTACTGGGAGAAACCCGAGTGGAAGAACCACCGCCCCGACATCGCGGTGATCCTTGGAGTCCGGCGCCAGAAGGACTGGCCGAGCTTTTATGTCGCGGAGGAAGGGACACGGCCGGCCCTGATTATTGAGGTCGTCTCTCTGAGCACTCGGGTCAACGACGTCGAGACCAAAGTGGAGCAATATGCCCAGGTTGGGGTTCCGCACTATGTGATTGCCGACGCCAGGGAATCAGACGGCCGCCGCCACTTGAGCCTGATCGATTACCGGCTTGGTCCCGATGGGCTTTATGAGCCGCGGCCGCTGGATGGGCAGGGCCGCGTCCGGCTCGAGGAGCTGGGCGGACTCTCGCTTGGGATCGTGGATAATCCGGAGCTCGGCGGTGACCGCCTCGCTCTGTTCGACGCGGCCACCGGCAAGGAGATCGGCGACTACACGCAGCTCAGCCAGGCACTGGCCGCCAAGGAAGCCGCTCTCGCCGCCGCCGAAGCGCGAGTCCGCGACTTGGAGGTCGAGCTCCAGCGGCTGCGCGGCAACGGTCCAGCAACATAGCCTCCGGGGCGTATCGCACTTTCCTACAATCGATTGGGCTCCGGACTCGTCAACGAGGACCGGATGAACCCCGAATCGACCGGCGCCTGATAATCGATTGTGGCCAGCTCGGGTGTCTCGATCCGGCGATGGTCGCGAATCCGGCTTTCCAGTGCGACGTCGAGGATCCCCCCCGTGAGCAGAGTGCGTTCGACGGGGTAGGGGGGTTGCCCCGTGCGGAAAAAATCTTCGATGCGGAGCACGAGGGGATTGAAAAAACTCGCGCCGGGGGGCGCGGGCAAGTACATGAGCGTCGAGACGATGGTGTCATCCCCGGCCGAGTCCTTGATCCGCGCGGCGATGGTCGTATCGTCGACGTGACCGTTCAAGATCAACACCGTCGCGCGCAGGCCGTCGACATACTCGACGACAAAGGCAGTCGGGTGCCTGAGCTTCGTGAGCGCGTCGCGCCCGGGCGCCGGTGGCGGCATGTAGTCTCGCGTGTTCTGTTTGATGTCGCCGACGTTCCGGGTGTGGCTCCGCCCCAGTGCATGCTCGAGGACAGGCCAGGACCACACGCCCTTTTCGCCTGCCTCCCAGACAGCGTCGCCTTCCAGGCAGGTCACGGAGGCGACACCCTGGGTCCTGCCACTCCGGTTGCGCCGTTCCACCATGCATTGCAGTGTCTCCAGGGCGTGGAAACCGAAGATCTCCAGGTCCCCGCGCGATGCCACCACGACGTCCTTGAACGTCCGCCCGAGCGGGACCTCCAGCGGGGGGAGCCGCCAGGTGACCGGCAAGCTCGAGCCGGCCATCAAGGGAACATGCTGGGCCTTGGCTCGCTCGATCATTTCGCGCGCCTCGGCGCGGCTGTACGAGAGGTGCTTGTCGATGAAGACCGGCACGGCACGGCCCGAAGCCTGGAATACTTCCAGCACCTCGCGAAAGAACCTCCCGCGCGGATAGAGCTTCTGTAGCTTGTCGTTGTACGGATAATCACCGTGTTCCGCGATCAGAAGAACTCCGTCGACGGCCAGCTTGCCGGTTCCCAAGGTGAGTGCATCGGCGATCGTCGGGCTCAGGCGGATTCCCTGCCCGCGGACCTTGGCCCGCCCCAGGTCGGTCGCGGCCGGGGTTTGTTCGATGAACAGGCCGGCGATCTCGAACGGCGGTTTGTGGAGCCCATTCCCATCGTGGACGATGAATCCGTCGATGAATCGTCCGACGATATGATAGGCATGCGACAGGTAGTGATAGACAGTCGCGATTGCCGCGATCTTGGGCCGGGCGGTTGAGCTGAGTTCTTGCGGCGGGGTTTCGTTCTCTCGAAGGCTGGGGGCGGGGGTGCTCCCCAGCCCGGCCATACCCACGGTCGCCCCGGTCATTTCGAGAAAATGACGGCGCGTCGAACCTGGGGTCATGCGTGCTGCTCCCCATCCGGAGACAGGCCGAAAAGCCGTACTTGACGACGATCCATCCTGAGACCATTCTGTCTCGTTCGCCGACGTTTATCTACTGCAGGGGTCGGGAGACCCGCGCACAGCGCGACATCAAAGGTCAAGAGCCCGCGGATTGCCGCGTCGGGGCCTTCCGAGCCGTCGTGCCGCTGAGGTCGCCAACTCGGATCGATCACGGAGCCAGGGCCTTGAGCCTGCAAGCCGAGCGCGAATGAAGAAGGGGGTGAAATTGAGGAATGCAATGCCGGTGTAGGTCACAGGGACATATCGAAACCCGCGCCGGATCAGCCAAAGGGCGATGACGGCGGACGTCTGGGCGCTCATCAGGCCCGGACCCATCCGGGATCGAAAGGCTGACGGCACGATGTGGCGATACAGCACATCGGGGTCATAGGCCAACCGGGCCGCGGCCCGCGCATACGCACGCTTGGAGTGGGCGTAGTTCTGCAAGGCGGGATCCCCGAACGCCGGATGGCACTCAATCTCCGACCCGACGGCCCACACCTCGACTGGCACTTGGCGGTGCCCCGTAAGGGCCCTGAACCGCTCGATCAGCGCCAGGAACGAATCGCAGTTGGCCTGCATCGCGGACACACCCTTGGCCCCGTGGGCAAGGATCAAGATGTCAGCCGTCTCGAGCACGGAATCAGCACCGGAGTAGTCTAAGTAAGTCCAGTCGACCCCGAACTTCAACGGGATCACCACCGCCCCGGCGCGCTCCAGCAGATTCTTCATGGCGGCGCCGAACGCTCCCGAGGCCCCAGTCAACGCGACTCGCCGTCCCCGGATCTGACACGCTGTGCCCATCAGTCGGTCGAACAGGGTGATGTAGGAACTCAGGTAGTTGTCGGGGTAAACGTGGTGCAGCGCGTGGTAGGGAGGTCGCACGAAGAGAGACCCATGCGCCGGCGGCAGAATCGGCAGGTCGACATGGAAACGATCCTTGCCACGAAGGATCATCACGCCTGAGAATATCAACGTGAAGCCTCCCATCACCAGAATAACCGGCAATGGGTCTAGCATCGTCAGCGACAGGGCGCAGACGGCCATCTGCGTGGTGTACTCCGGGATGACGTGCAGCACCAGGTTGGGCACGATCGTATCGTCGTGGTAGATCAAACGACGATCGCAGAAATCGTGATGGGCCTGGTGTGGGCTTGCCAGTTTTCGCAGCCAGGGCCAGCGCGAGTTCAGGCACACGTGCAATGTGAAGTGAATGGCGTCGAAGACGAACGTCGCGACCGCGAAGAGCGCAGCGGCTTCCAGAAGTATCCACGGCCAACGTTCCCAGGCGAGATCCATCAAGACATGCATATCAGTGTTCCTCGGACATGACAATCCCCGAGCCGGCTGCCGAGTGTTTGGCTGCCGGCTTCGTCCCGGCCGCATCAGCGCCGTGTGTGTGGATACCTTGATCGTGCGCGACAAAGGTACCCCGGTACACACCCTCTGGCGCTCGCACTGACCATTCCGATGGCCGTATCGGGAACGAGAATCCCGCGCGGTGTTGGCGGCGGCATCCGTTCCGCCACCGTTGATCCGAGCGCCGTCACTCGGTCTCCCTCAATATCATAAGATGCGAACCAGGCCGGAACCGGACGCTCATTTTTCCCGCGACCCCGGAGGGTTCGTCGCAAGACGATCGGGGACAGGGCATTAGAGCCACACGGTTTGCAAATCATTGACGCATGCGGATCGGGATCGGTCCATGCGTCATGGCCGACGTTCCCAAGCCGGTCCCTGTTGAACGACGTTCGGAAGCTTTGGCATGGATGCAATCGTCTTTTGGTCCGTCGATCCGGGCGAAGCCCGCCACAGCTTGATCGCGCCGTCGTGGCTACCCGTCGCCAGGATCGTGCCGCCGGGCGAGAACGCGACCGCGTGCACGGGCGCCTCATGCCCCTTGAGCGTCAACAGTTCCTGGGCAGTGACCGGATCCCACAGGCGGACCGTTTGGTCCCGGCCGGCCGAGGCCAGCGTCAGGCCATCCGGACTGAAAGCGATGCCTAACACGTCATCCACGTGCCCCCGCAAGGGAGGACGAGCCTTCTGCTGGGCCACCTCCCACAACGTCACTTTTCCGCCGAGGTGCGCGACGGCCAGGGTTTGGCCGTCCGGCGAGACCGCCAGGGAGTAGACCTGGTCGTCTGCGGGCCAGGCTGCACGAAACCGGCCTTCCTGCCAATCCCAGAGCCTGATGGTTTTGTCCCCGGCGCCTGAATACAGGGTATTGCCGTCGGGTGCGAACGCGACCGAAAACACGGTCTTGGTGTGACCGGTTAGCGGCGGTCTGAGCTCGCGCCCGGTGGCCGCCTCCCAGAGTCGGATCTCTCGGTCGTCCCCCCCCGAAGCCAATGTCTTGCCGTCGGGCGAGAAGGCCACGGTACGCACGTGATCGGTATGACCTCGAAGCGTGGCGATTTGATCTCCGCTCGCGGCGTCCCACAGCCGGATCGTCTTGTCGAAGCCGGCGGAAGCCAGCAGTGCGCCGTCCGGTGAATTCGCCACCGCCGTCACCAGCGACCCGTGCCCCTTCAGCGTCGCACGTTCCCGGCCGCTGGCGACCTCCCAGAGCTTGATGGTATGGTCGTCGGCGGCTGAGGCCAGGCTCTTGCCATCGGGTGAGAACACCAGCCCCCAGACTTCCTTCTTGTGCCCGGCGACGGCGTGAGGCCCGACCCGCCACACGTGAATCTGCGGGTGGAAGCCGGCCATAACGAGAGTCTGTCCGTCGGGGGTGTAGATGAGATCGACGACGCGCCAATACGGTTCGAGGGCGTAGGTGGTCCAGGTCCGGCCGGAGGCGACGTCGCTCAGAGTCACACCGAGCGGTCCCTGGAACGCGGCCAAGGTAAGACCGTCCGGGGAGAATGCCAGCATGCCGTACGGTCCAATCGCTCGGCGATCTCCTCCCTGGGCGGATCCGACGACACGACGAGCCTGTCCGCTGAACTGCGCGATCTCGTCCGGGCTCAAGCTGGTAACGGGACGCTCATAGAGCGCGGGGATGTAAAACGGTCCGCAAATCCGCGCGACCGGAATATAGTACAAAGGTTCCAAGAGCGTGACACCTGTCGCCTCTTCCTTGATCGCCAGCGACGCTCCATCATCCAGCAAGATGAGATGATCCCGGGCATACGAAAGCCACGGGGCGGCTGCCTCGTCGGCGCGGGGCCACGACGGGCCTTGAAGCCGCCCTTCGCGACCGAACCTCGGGAGCTGGTTCTTGTCCAGCGTGGCATGGAGCCTGGGCTGGCCACCGGCCGCGGGCACGCTCCAGAACAAGACACGGAACGTTTGCGGCCGAACACCCCTTCGGACCGTCACGAGGCACCCTGAATTGTCGGTGAACCTCAGGGCGAATAAGTCTCCGATCTGCCTGGCCTCGCCGTCGGGGACGGTGGGAAGAGTAGCCCGCTCCCCGCCGGTCGCCACGTCCCAGAGCTTCACGGAATTATTCGGGCTGCCCGAGGCGAGTAATCGCCCGTCGCGCGAGAACGCCAAGAAATACACCTCACCGCCCGCCCCGGATCCCTGGTGGCGGAGCGAGTGGAGAACGTGTTCTTCCATCACATCCCAGAGGACCACTCGGCCATCAGACATCCCCGCCGCGATTGTCCGGTTGTCAGAGGAGACGGCCAGTTTCAAGACGGGATGTTTCAGGGGTTTGGCCTTGCCGAGCAGCGTCACTTCGGGCCGGAAGAGCTGGCGGACGTAGCCCCAGGCGAAACCACGCGGCTCCGGCCAGCCAGGTGCCGGACGGAGGGCATTGAGCATCTTCGCGGCCAACGCGACGTTCCCGGACTCAAACGTCTCGTGGAGCAGCTTGACCTGGGTCGCGAGCCCGTATCGTTGGCCAAACTGCTCCCGCTCCTCGCCGCGTGCAATCTCGATGCGGGCGTCCTGCGCGGAGCGCTCGGCGAGTTGCATGTCGCGTTCGGCACGAGCGACGGTCTCGCGGAGTTTCTGATTGTGCCGGCGCAGCCAGGCGCCAGACCAGAGCAGGACGCCGACGATGCTTACCATCGCCAGCACGATGACGACCGCCAACGTCGCGTGGACCGGCCGTCGTCTGGCCCACTTGCCGGCGCGATCCCACGCCGGGACCGGCCGGGCATGGACGGGCTTGCCGTTGAGGAACTGCTGGAGGTCTTCCGTCAATTCCGGCGCGGTGGCGTACCGCCGATTGGGCCGCTTCTCCAGACATTTCAGTGTGATCGTCTCGAGGTCGCGTGCCAGGCCCGGGCGCAGGTCGCGTGGTGCGGGCGGGTCCTGGTCCGAGACCAGGCGAAGCGTCTCCAGATCGGTCTCACCCCGGAGCGGCGGCCGCCCCGTCAAGAGCTCGTAGAGGATCACTCCCAACGCATAGACATCGGTCGCCGGGCCGTGCTCGCGAAGGCGGCCGGCAGCCTGTTCGGGCGCCATGTAGCTCGATGAGCCGATCGCCACACCGCTGCACGTCTCCTGAGATACCTGGTCGAGCAGCTTGGCCAGGCCGAAGTCGCAGATCCGGGGGAGGAAGCCCAGGACCTGGCACTCTCCCGCGTTCGCGGGTACGGATGCATCAAGTCGCTGGAGCAAAATGTTGCCCGGTTTGAGATCGCGGTGGAGGATGCCCCGCTGGTGGGCGTGCGCAACCGCGGCGGCCAGGATCGCCACCAGGCGAGCCGCCGTGAGGATCGGCACGGAGGCCGTCCGCCGGCGCAGCCACTCGGCCAGTGTCAGCCCCTCGCAGTACGCCGAGGCGATGTAGCAGATGGGCCCTTCCTCCCCGACCTCGTAAACCGGCACGATATGCGGATGGTCGAGACGCGAGGCCGCTTCCGCCTCGCGCAGGAACCGCCGTCGGACTTCCGGCGTGACCAGGACCTCGGGGCGCGGCACCTTGAGCGCGACCTGGCGTCGAAGGACCGAATCAACAGCCAGGAAGACGACTCCGAAGCCCCCGCGACCCAGCTCGCGCACGATCGAGAAGCGTCCGAATTGTCTCGGCACCTCGAGGGAGGGCTGAACGCTCCGGGGCCAAACCGCCTCCAGGAGACGCTGGCATTCGTGTACTCCCTGCAAGAAGGACGCGCCCTCGACGCTCGCTGACGGGTCATTTCCCGCGGCCAGCGCTCGATCGAAGGCGAGCAGCGCCTCCACCTCCGACTCCGACTCCTCGGTCACCGGCAGGTCGTGCTCGGGGATCATGGGTGCGTCCTGACTCTTCCGTGAGGCGGATCAATGCCCGAGACCAGAGCTTACGTGCCGCCTTGGTCGAGCGGCCCGGCTTTCACGACACGACTCCAATGCGCCGGCATCGCCGGCGCGTGCTTCTTGGAGCTCGACGAGAATGGGGGCATCGTCGACCATCGAGTTTACCAGGGCATCCTGCTCTCCGTCCGCGGCCCAAGTGCTCGCAAGACTCCGGCTCGAATGTGGATTAGAACCGAGTCACACGCGATCCTCAAGTGAGTTTCTCGCCGATTCGCAATAGAGGCTGGAACTGTGCGAACGGTTCGCTTATCCTGACTTGACATGCATCGCTGTAAGACAAGGGACATTTCAGGATTTTTCGCTCCATGGAAGATGTTCTGCGGGCCGCCTTCGCCTTGCACCAGGCGGGGCAACTGGGGCAAGCGGCCGAGTTGTATCAGAAGGTCTTGGCGGGTGAGGCGGCTCATGCCGAGGCCTTGCACCTGCTGGGTGTGCTTCACCACCAGCAGGGGGACCACGCCCGGGCCGTCGAGCTGATCAGTCGGGCGGCGGCCCTCAAGCCGAACAACCCCGCATTCCATGCCAATCTGGCCGAGGCCTATCGCGCATTGGGTCAGTTCGAGCGTGCCGCCGGCTGCTGCCGCGCGGCCCTCAGCTTGCAGCCGGATTATCCCGAGGCCCTGGGCAATCTCGGTCTCGCGCTCCAGGGAATGGGGCACCGCGACCAGGCGGCCGATCAGTTCCGCAAGGCCTTGAGCTTGCGGCCGGACTTCGCCGTCGCTCACAACAACCTGGGCAACGTGTTGCGCGAGCTCGGCCGGCTGGATGAGGCGCTGGCCCATTTCCGCAGCGCCGTCGAGCTGGACCCCGCTCATGCTCTGGCGCACACCAATCTTGGCCAGATACTCATGGAACGCGGTCAGGCAGCGGAAGCCCTGCCGCATTGTCAGGAATCGGTCCGGCTCCAACCGAACTTCGCGCCGCTCCATCACAACCTGGGCAACGTGCTGCGCGAGCTCCAACGATACGACGAGGCAGCGGCCGCATACCTGCAGGCCATCCGGCTGGACCCCGCTCTGGCCAAGGCCCATGCGCACCTCGGGTTGACTCTGATCCGCCAGCACCGGCTCGCCGAGGCCTCGGGCTGGCTCGAGCGCGCCGCCCTGCTGGACCCGGCTGACCCGACCTTCCCGGAATTCCTGGGCGAGCTGTACATGGAGCGGGAGGAGTTCGCCCGGGCAGTCAGATCCTATGAGCAGGCGCTGGTCCTGACGACGCAGAAGAATCCGGGCCTCCATCTTGCTCTGGGCTGGGCACTCCAGGAAGACGGACGGCTGACCGAGGCGGGCGACCAGTATCGCACCGCCTTTCGTCTACAGCCCGGCTCGGCCTTGGTCCAGAACTACCTCGGCGGGTTTCATGAGGAGCAAGGCGACCTGGCGGCGGCCGAGGCCGCCTATCGGCTGGCGCTGCGCCTCGATCCGAGCTTTTCACTCCCTCTGGCCCGGCTGGGGACCCTGCTCCGCGACAAGCTGCCGGCGGCGGACCTGGCCGCGCTGGAAGAGCGGTTGGCCGAGCCCCACCTGGGCGCCGAGCCGCGCGGCAGGCTCTTGTTTGGCCTGGCGCACGTCCTGGACGCGCGGGGTGAGTACGCACGCGCCGCCCGCTGCGTGGGCGAGGCCAACGCCGTGACCCTGGAGTCGAGACGCGGCCGAAACGACTTCGTCCCGGCCGACCACGAACGCTTCGTCGACAATATGCTGCGGTTGTTCGGCCCCACGTTCTTCGCCAGGACCGGCGGTCTGGGCTCACCGTCGCGCCGTCCCGTCTTCGTCTTCGGCCTGCCGCGCTCGGGTACGTCGCTGGTCGAGCAGGTCCTGGCCAGCCATTCGCGCGTCCATGGGGCCGGCGAGCTCCGGCTCGGACGCCGGTCGTTCGAAGCCATTCCGGCCGTGATGGGCAGCAATCTTCATCCGATGGAATGTGTTCCTCAGCTTGATGCGGCGTCGATCCGGCGCCTGTCGGATCAACACCTCGATTGGCTGCGTGCCTCCGCCGGCGACCGAGCCGACCGCGTCACCGACAAGATGCCGGACAATTACATGTATGTCGGTTTGCTGGCAACCCTGTTTCCGCGGGCCGTCTTCATCCACTGCCGGCGCGACCTGCGCGACGTGGCCGTCTCGTGCTGGATGACCGACTTCCGCGCCATGTCATGGCCCAATGACCTCGCGCACATCGCCGCGCGATTCCAGCAGTACCGCCGTTTGATGGACCACTGGCGGGCGTATCTACCGGTACCGATCGTTGACGTGGACTACGAGGAAACGGTGCATGACCTGGAAGGGGTCGCGCGGCGGCTCGTGGCGGCGTGCGGCCTGGACTGGGAGCCTGCCTGCCTAAAATTCCACACCACCCGGCGGCCTGTTCGGACCGCCAGCCTCATCCAGGTCCGCCAGCCGCTTTCCAAGGCGTCCGTGGCCCGCTACAGGAACTACGAATCCGAGCTAGGTGCCTTCTTCGCGACCCTCGAAAGCCCGCAACCTGTGCAAAACGGGTGACCTGAACGGTACCCAGGGCATGGTTCAAGAGGAGGTTACAGTTCAGGGCGGCTGTGTCGACGCCGGCGGGGTCTTTGTGTCGTCTTTCGCTCCGCAAAAGCACGCCCTTTCGCGGAGCGAAAGGCGACTTACCCGCAAAACGCGTGATCTGATCCATGCCCATTATAGGAAACGTTCAAACGGGAGCGCCCGTCGATTTTTCGTAGGGCGTGAGTTTGCAATCAACTCCCACAACTCCCTGGTTTACGTTACCAGTCAATCCCCGAGCATCTTCCCAACCGCGTTGACGAGTTTGTCTTCGTCCGGAAACGAGCCCGTCTCGAGCTTGGAATAGAGCTTCTTGCCACCCACAGTCAGCTCAAAGCAGCCTCCGGTCGACGGAATCATCACGAAACGACTGATCGCGCGCTTGTATCGCGGTAAAAGCTTGGCCGTCAAACTGACGGCTTGAGGCTCATAGTTTCAGAGTGCACAGTATTCCAGGATGAGTTCCATCACCGTTCTCCAGGGCGGAAACGAATTACCCCAGGTCCGCGTTGTGCATGATCATGGCCATCATCGCTGCGAGTCCGCCTGATCACAAGAGGTGAGGGCATGCGTGCCGGACGCAACATCGAGACGCCAGGGCTGCGCAAACCGCCGGATCAAGCCCCGAAATGCGGCCTCCGCCTCGGCCGGGCAGGGCGGGAGTGCATCGGTCTGGAGCGGATCGGCCGGCTCGAGGCCGAACCATGTCAGCCGGACGGGCCACCGGCCCAGCCCGGCCGAGCGATTGAACCGTTCCTGGACGCGCAACGCCCACACGACCCCCCAGTGGTCGCGGAACCAGAACCAGAGCCGTTCGCAGCTCACGCCTGACGGCGGTTCGCGGCCCGCGCTAAAGCGAGCGACCCACATGCTCGAGGCGAACGTCCAGGCAACCCAGGACCAGAGTGTGGCTCGGCGCTCCGCCGGCCAGTCCACTCGGGTCAACCCCAGGTATTCCAGAAAGAAGACGAGCCCGAGGCAAGCCGCCGCGATGCCGAACCGCGTGGGAAGGTAATTCGTCAATCCGACGACGACCAGCAGTCCGTAGAAGATCGTCCACGGTGCATCGAGATGGAGCTGGGCCAATCCCTGGGCCCTGCGCAGCCGCGTTTGCTCTTCCAGCCAGGGGATCAAGAAAACCACGACGAGCAGGACCATCAATCCGGCCCATACTCGTCCTCCGGGGGTACGGGCATTCAAGACCGAGACAAGCGCCGCCAGGAGCGCGAGGATCGCGACGTAGGTCAATCGCCCCGCGCCCGGCCGGCCGGCCGCGAGCGGCTCACTCAAGGAGGCGAGCTGGGCAATGACCGCCAGAACGATCGCAAGCCCAGCCCAGACCAGGGCGGGCCGGAGGGCCGTCCCTCGCGCCGACTTCCACGCCTCGAGCCAGGGACCGCCCGCGCTGCAGAGGGCGACCAGCAGAAGGAGCGGAGCACGGCCGGGATCAAACCAGATCACCAGGCCGGATACGGCCAGTAACAGCCCGACCACGTAGTGGGAGTCTCCGAGAGTTGATGCTCTTGAAGAATTCGCACGCTCGGCCTCATGTTTCAGCGCCAAGGTCCTCACCTTCGCCAATTTCGCCGAGGCGACCGGGCCCGCCGTCCTGGGGAACGACCGCAATCGGCCGCCTGCCTCTCATGGCTACGACCAGGAGGGTCGCCACCATCAGCGTGAACGCGGCCATCGCCGGGATCAAGTAGCTGGCTTCGCCGCCCGCTTTCTGCGTGGAGAAGTCGAACATCTTATTCAGTTTCGGCGACGCCATCACAAACGCGCCAATGATCCCGGCCAGCGAGCCGCCGGCGATCAGGCCGGTCGACATCAGGGTGCCGGGGCTGGTCTCGGCTTCCTCCGTCGTGAATTTCCGAGCGCGGTCCACCAGTCCGCGGAGGATGCCGCCCACGAAAATCGGCAGGGTGGTCGAAAGCGGGAGGTATACCCCCACGGCGTACGCGAGCGCCGAGACGCCGCAGAGTTGCATGACCACAGCCAGCACCGCCCCGAGAATGACCAGCCCCCACGGCAGGTCCCGGGACATGATCCCTTCGATCAAGGTCGCGAAGAGCCGGGGCTGGGCCGGGTTGAACTTCTGGATGGACGCCCCCGAGTCGTCCTTGAGCATCCGGCCTCCGATGCCGGGATCGATCAGCTCGCGGGCCTGAAGGGATTCGTCGACCAGGTACTTGCCGGGCTGGACACCGGCGCGAGGATTGACGACCCACCATACGCGATAACTCTTTCCATCTTTTCCAATATCCGTTCCCTTCAGCTCGGAAGCGGATGCCTTTTCCCGGGGCAGTACAGAGGGGTCTACGTGGTGAGTCGTATAGTTTTGGTTCAACAAAAGGAGCGTGCCTCCCATGACGATCGCGGAGAGCAGGGCTCCCACCAATATCGAGACCTGCTGCTTCCAGGGGGTCGCGCCGACCAGGAACCCGGTCTTGAGGTCTTGGGAGGTCGTTCCCCCATTGGAGGATGCGATACAGACCACGCCCGCGATCGAAAGTGCCGTGAGGTGGTATTCCGGCCCGACCCATCCCAGCAGCACGAAAATGAGGCATGTCAAGAGCAGCGTTGCGATCGTCATGCCCGAGATGGGGTTCGACGACGAGCCGATGACGCCGGTGATGCGCGAGCTGACCGTCACGAACAGGAACCCGAACACCACGACCATCACGCCGCCGATCAGCCGGCCCGGCAGATCAGTCGGGATGAGGTGAGTTGCGGCAACCGCCACGACAAGCCCGAGCGAGCCCAGCAGAACCACGCGCATGGGCAGGTCACGCTCCGTGCGGACCACGCCGCCGGCGTCGGCGCGCTTGCCCCCGCGCATATCGCGGAGGCTGCCGGTCACGGACGTGATGATCAGCGGCAGCGCGTTGATCATGCTCAAGATGCCCCCCGTGGCCACGGCACCAGCGCCGATGTAGCGCGCGTAAGTGACCGAGAGCTTGCCGGCATCCATGTCGGCGATCCTCACTTGCTCGGGGGCCAAGACGCCCGGCAGACCTTCGCCAAAGTAGACAATCATCGGCACGATCAGCAGCGCCGTCGTGATGCCGCCGGCAACCATGACCGATGAAATTCGAGGCCCGATGATATAGCCGACGCCCAGAAGCATCGGCGACGGCTCGAGTGAGACCACCGCCTTTTTGTAGCCGCTGATTCCGGTGATCAGCTTCTGCCATTCGACGGACCAGAACCTGAACCCCTGCATGAGAATCTGATAGATAAACCCGAACCCGACGCCCAGGAACACGGTCTTCGCGTTCGACCCCCCCTGCTCGCCGACGATCAGGACCTTGGCGCAAGCGGTCCCCTCGGGGTAGGGGAGCACGCCATGCTGCTTGACGATGAATGCCCGCCGCAACGGGATCATCATCAGGATTCCCAGCAACCCACCCAGCACGGCCACCAGCATGACGCGCGTCCATTCCAGCTCATAACCCAGGAGCATCAAGGCCGGCATGGCGGCGCCGACGCCGAAGGCGATCGACTCGCCAGCCGATCCCGCCGTCTGGACGATGTTGTTCTCCAGGATTGTCGCCCGACGGAAGCCGAAGGCGTGCGACAGGCCACGGAAGATCGTGATCGCCAGCACCGCCACCGGGATCGAGGCCGACACCGTCATCGAGACCTTGAGGAATAGGTACAACGACGACGCCCCGAACACGATTCCCAGCAGCGAGCCGAGGACCACCGCCGGCCACGTCAGCTCGCGAAGCTCGGCCTTGGCCGGGACGTACGGTTGAAAGCCCGCCTTGCCGTCGTCGCCCGGCTCCCACGCCGAGCCGGAAACTGTGGATGAGGGGGCCGACATGTCCGGGGTTGCTCCATCAAGATGAGAACGAGCCTGGCTGAATTGCCGCGGCGGGCATCATGGTTTCTTGATCGCGGCGAGCCGGTTGGCGATGGCACAGAGAACGTCGATCGTACGCTTGCTGGCGTCGACGTCGCAGATCAGCTCGGTCGGGTAGAAGCTCAACGTCTTGAACGTCTCGTCATAATACGTTTGAAGCCGCCGGTGAATCACCTCGTCGCTCATGTCGTCGAGCCGGTTTTCGCGGAGCGCTCGCGCCCTCAGCCGTTCCATGGCCTGGACCGTGTCATGAATCTTGAGGTGGAAGATCTGGGCCACGTCGATGAAGCTGTTCAGTCGTTCCGCCTGTCCGTAGCTGCGAGGCAGACCGTCAAGGATCAGTGTGTGCTGTTCAGGAAGGACAGCCTCCTGCATTTCGAGAATGTTCAGGTGGCGCTCGAAGATCCTCTCGGTGAGATCGTCCGGCACCATCGAGCCGTGCGACGTGTACTGCTCGATCTCGCGACCGAACTTGCCTGTCCTGGAAATCTTTCGGAATACATCACCCATCGAGATGTGGACCCAGTCGGGTAGCTGGCCGAGCACGGCCCCCTGGGTCCCTTTCCCGCTTCCGGGCATCCCGAAGAGCATGATCGCTCGGTATCTGTGACGCTCTTCCACGATTGAATCCCCCCTGGCCCAAATGGAACATTTTGAGACCTGTACAGGGGGGGCGATGTGACTTTGCCTCGCAACCCCCTCGCGCCCTGGCGCGGGGTCGACGGATGGTACCCCACGGGAGAGTCTGGCGCGAAGTGACCCCTTTAAACCGGACACAGCTTTGCTAGTCCACCATCTTTGCCTGCGAGAGGCAAGGAGGAAAACTTTGCAATGCGTCTCGGAGGTCGCCTCTTTTCGGCCCTCTGCAACCGTCGGTCCACTTCAGAATTTGATCGTCTTGTAGTTGATCCCGATCGCGCCGAGCACGTCGGAGAGCACACGGTTCATGCGTTCCGACTCGGCGAGTCGCCGCTCCAAGTCTGCAACCTGGTCGCGGGCCGCTTGAAGCTCGCCCTCCGCAGTCGGGCGATCCGGCGATCGACTCAGGTCCTCCGATGGCGATGGATCGGGCGGCCGGGCGGTTTCATCGGAATGGGCGTGCTGCTCGCGGAGCTGCTCCGTCCAGCGCTCCTGCTGCAGTCGACCCGAGTCGAGCAGCGACTCATAGTCGGACTTGAGCCCGGCGTGAGCCGCCGTGAGCTCCTGGTTTCGATCCTGGTACAGCCGGGATGACTGTTCGGCTGCCTCGCGTTGGTCCTGGAGCGCGGTCTTTAGTAGGCCGTCCGCGGTCTTGATGTGCTCGTCGTCGGACTTGAGCTGAGGCTCCGCCGGTACCGACACGAGGAAGGTCTCATCGCATTGCTTGCAGCGCACCTGGTTGCCGATGTAGACGCGACGGACACTCAAGGTCGCCTGACAGCTCGGGCACTTTACGGCGATCCGATCGGTGGGCGGTGCAGGCTGTATCGATGGACCATCCATGCCTTCGTCCGAGCTCGACGAGATTGGTGATAGCCGTTCACCCGTGTAGTCATGCAGACGAACCGGCTGTCCCATGACGCCGCGCCTCGACCGAAGCGGGTGGACGGCCAAAAACGGGCATCCGTGTTTTACATCCTCGGCCTGAAAGGGACAATCGCCTGTCAGCTCCTTGGAGCTGCCAGGGCCCCGAGGCCGTGACCGCCGGCCAGGCAGAGGCCACCGTCGGAAACGAGAACGGCCCCGTTGAGATTGGCTCCGGCGTCACTCAGCACGAACAGGGCGAGGTTCACGATGTCGTCGATCGAGCCGAGGCGCCGGGTCGGGATGACGGCCCTGACCTTGTCGGCCGCCTCGCCGGGGAGAAGGCGCCGGGTTCCCTCCGTGTCGCCGATCGGGCCGGGGGCGATGGCGTTGACCCGGATGCCTTGCGGGCCCCACTCGACGGCCAGGGTGCGCGTCAGTGCGTCGACGGCCGCCTTGGCGGCGGCGACGTGCGCCTGGCCGGGCGTGCCCCCGTAGTGCAAGGTGGCGCTGATGTTGAGGATCAGGCCGCCGTGGTCCTTGAGCCAGGCGTGATAGGCGGCTCGTGAGACATTCCAGGTCCCCTTGGCGTCGATATCGATGACCGTGCCGAACCCGTTGGGGCTCAGGCTGGCCGAGGGACAGAAGAAGTTGCCGGCGGCGTTGTTGACCACGATGTCGAGGCCGCCGAATTCCTGAATGGCTCGGTTCACGGCCGACTCGACCGTGGCATCTTGGCGGACATCGGCGACGAGCGGCAGGCAGCGGCGGCCGGTGGATGCGGCGATCTGCGCCGCCGCAGCAGTCAGGTTCTCCTGCTTGCGGCTGACGATCACCACCTCGGCCCCGTGTCGGGCGAGGGCCTCGGTGATCCCACGGCCGATCCCGGTGGCACCCCCCGTGATCAGGGCCACCCTTCCCAGGAAAAGATTCTCGCGGAAGACGTTCATGCCAGCCATTCTTGAAGCACCGATCGTGTCGATGGAGAGATTCGCGTCCGCTGATCGATTCAGTGGCATTTTAGCGTCGAATCGCTTCCATGTCCTGCACCAGGTCCCAGGTTCCTCGGAGTGGCGGGGTTCAGCTCGCTTGGGCGGCCTGCTCGAAGAGGCGGGCGAGGCGGGGGAGCGTCACGTCGATCGCGTAGTCCTGCCGGATGCGGGCCGCCGCCGCGAGGCCGAGGTGCTGGAACGCCCCGGGGTCGCGGAGCACCTCGACGGCCCGGGTTGCGAGCCCCTCGACGTCGAAGAAATCACAAAGCCGCCCGTTCCGCCCGTCCTCGACCATCTCGCGCACCGGCTCCGTGTCAGACGCCAGGACCGTGCACCCGCACGCCAGGGCGTCCATCAGCGACCAGCTCAACACGAACGGCACCGTGAAGTACAGGTGCAGGTCCGAGAGGGAGAGCACGTCCACCAGCTTCGAGACGGGCAGCAGGCCCGTGAAGATGAACTTGTTCAGGTCGTACTCGGCTTCGGCCATCACGTGCTCGAAGAACGTCTTGTGCCGGATGTGCTTCTCGTCGCCGCCGTAGCAGATCCGGTCGCTCCCCACGACCACGAAGACCACGTCCGGAAACTGCCGGTAGACCCGCTCAGCGACCTTCATGAAGACGTCGAATCCGCGCATCGATTCGAACCCGCGGCTCACGTAGGTCACAATCCGAGTCGACGCGGGAATCAACCGGTCACCGAGCCGGCGGGTGACGTCATGGCGGCGCCGGAACAGGTCGGTCTCGATCCCGTCGAAGATGACGTCGATCTTGGGCCGGTACGCTTCGGGGAAGAGCCTGCGCTGGAAGTGCGTCGGGCTGTAGCCTCGCCGGCAGTTCTCCAGGTCGAGCAAAAGCATGGCGTTGCGCGATCGGGCGCGCAAGTAGTCGATCTCGGCGGGAGGAAACTCGGGGCGGAAGTCCATGTCGGACTGGTGGGGATGATAGTAAAACTCGAAGTAATTGATGATGGGTACGCCGGGATAGAGCTCGGGGAGAAACAAAGTTGACCCGAATCCGCTGTGGCCGACGATGAGGTCTGGCCGCAGGTCGGGCCGGGCCTTGCATGCCTCGTACACCCCGTGGGCGTGCCAGATGGCGTTTTCGAACGTCCTGCTACAATAGTGGGTCGTCTCTCGCGCCCCGCCGCTGGTGGTGTACTCAATCTTTTGGATGCCGTCGACCTCCCCGGCCGGCGTCTTCGAGACGAACGTGCAGCGCCACCCGCGGGTCCGGATCAGGTGCCGGGCGATGTGCCCGAACTGCGCCGGGAAATTCTGGTGGACGAACAGGACGTGCATGTTTGGTCCTTGGTCCTTGGTCCTTGGTCCTCGGTGGCCCTGTCCGAGCGCGGAGCGGGATGAAGAGGCGTCGTCGTGACAAGGGGAAGGCCGGTCTTCACTCGCAACTTCTCACTTTCGGCTGGCACCAAGCGGAAGACATAATACGTGAAATCGGCACTCGCCACCAAGGACCAAGGACCAAGGACCAAGGACCAAGGACCAAGGACCAAGGACCAAGGACCAAGGACCAAGGACCAAGGACCAAGGACCAAGGACCAAGGACCAAGGACCAAGGACCAAGGACCAAGGACCAAGG